>JAABQG010000026.1 GCA_011391595.1 Hydrogenophaga sp. | reverse complement strand
GAAGGCGGCCACGTGCAGCGCTTCAAGACCGACGGTTTTACCCACCTGCCGCCGATGAGGGCCTTCGGCGAAGTGTGGCTGCACGACGGCAAGGGTGGGCCGGGTAGCGGCGCCATGCGGGCGACCAACGCGGCGAGTGCCGCCGGCTATGTGCTGGGGGCGGAACTGCGCGCGTGTGGCGTGGACCTGAGCTTCACGCCTGTGCTGGACCTGGATTACGGCGAAAGCAGCGTCATCGGCAGCCGCGCCTTTGCCCGCGACCCGCGCGTGGTCAGCCTGCTGGCGAAAAGCCTGATGCACGGCCTGCTGCGCGCCGGCATGGGCAGTTGCGGCAAGCACTTCCCCGGTCATGGCTTTGTGAAGGCCGATTCGCATACCGACATCCCGGTGGACCGCCGCAGCCTCAAAGCCATCCTCGCCGAGGATGCCGCGCCCTACGGCTGGCTCAACACCACGCTGGACAGCGTCATGCCCGCGCACGTGATCTACCCCAAAGTTGACACCCGACCGGCCGGCTTCTCAAGCAAATGGCTCAACGACATCCTGCGCCATCAGCTTGGCTTTGGCGGCGCGATTTTCAGCGATGACCTGTCCATGGCGGGCGCGCGAAAGATCGACGGGCTCAGCGTCAGCTACACCCAGGCGGCCGTCGCGGCGCTCACCGCGGGCTGCGACATGGTGCTGCTGTGCAACCAGTCTGTCGATGGCGGCGCCGCGGTCGATGAGATTCTCGAAGGCCTGGCTGAGGCACAGCTCAAAGGCGGCTGGCAGCCTCATGAGGCGAGCGAACTGCGACGTCAGGCGCTGCTGCCGGTGGGCTCCGCGCCGCAGTGGGACGACCTGATGTGCTCGCCCGGCTACATTCACGCGCTCGGTATGCTGCCCTGAGCGTGAGGCCGCTTGAAAAACCACGAACCGGCCCGCACCTGCGGATTCGCGGAACTACCGGGGCGTTTTCCGCTCCCAGCTTCATGTCACTGATTTCAGATTTCATCGGCCGCGTCGTGTCCCTGGCCCTGCGCCTGGTCTTCGGGCTGGCCGCTGCCGTCTTCGCCCTGAGCCTGCTGTTCGCCGGGCTGGTCGCACTGGCGTTCATGCTGCTGCGAGCGTTGCTTACGGGGCGCAAGCCGGCCCCCGTCATGGTGTGGCAGCGTTATCGGGAGGCGTCAAGGGCGTCTTCGGCCCGTTGGACAGACCGGGCCACGCCTTCGGATACCCGCGCTCAAAAAGGCGCGCGAGTTGTGCCGGCAGATGTCGTGGACGTTGTCCCCCGCGATATCACGCCGCGCTGAGGGGCGTGCGCCCACCCGGGATCCGGTTGAATCTCAGCCTTCGCGCCGGGGCGACACGACTTCGTTGCGCAAGGCCGGAAACAGGATCACGTCGCGGATGCTGGCGCTGTCGGTCAGCAACATCATCAGGCGGTCGATGCCGACGCCGCAGCCGCCAGCGGGTGGCATGCCGTATTCCAGCGCGCGCACGAAGTCGTGGTCATAGAACATGGCTTCGTCGTCGCCACTGTCCTTGGCCGCCACTTGGTCCATGAAGCGCGCGGCCTGGTCTTCGGCGTCGTTCAGTTCGCTGAAGCCGTTGCCGAACTCGCGGCCGGTTATGTAGAGCTCAAAGCGCTCGGTCACTTCGGGGCGGGCGTCGTTGGCGCGCGCCAGCGGTGAAATCTCGGTCGGGTGCTCCATGATGAAGGTCGGCTGCCAGAGCTTGTCTTCCACGGTTTCCTCGAAATACAGCACCTGCAGGCTGGCCAGGCTGCGCATGGACAGCTTGTCCTTGGCATCGGTCATGCCGAGCTTCTTCAGCGCGCTGGTCAGCCAGGCGGCGTCGTCTACATGCGCGCCGGCCTCGGTGTGCTGGAAGATCGCCTCGCGGATCGTCAGGCGCACGAAGGGCTGCGACAGGTCCACTGCTCGGCCCTGATAAGTCAGCTGCAGCGTGCCCAAGGCCTTCATGGCGGCGTCGCGCACCAGCGCTTCGGTGAAGTCCATCAGGTCGAGGTAGTTCCAGTAGGCCGCGTAGAACTCCATCATGGTGAACTCGGGGTTGTGGCGCACCGAGATGCCTTCGTTGCGGTAACTGCGGTTGATCTCGAACACCCGCTCGAAACCGCCCACCAGCAGGCGCTTGAGGTAGAGCTCCGGTGCGATGCGAAGGAACATCTCCTGGTCCAGCGCGTTGTGGTGGGTCTTGAAGGGCTTGGCGTTGGCGCCGCCCGGTATCGGGTGCAGCATCGGCGTCTCGACTTCCAGGAAGTCATTGGCCACCATGAAGTCGCGCAGCGCGCTGACCGCCTTGCTGCGCGCGACGAAACGCTTGCGGGCGGACTCATCGGTCATCAGGTCCACGTAGCGCTGGCGGTACTTGACCTCCTGGTCGGCGATGCCATGGAATTTGTCGGGCATGGGGCGCAGGCTCTTGGTCAGCAGGCGCACGCTGCTGACGTGGATCGACAGCTCGCCGGTGCGGGTCTTGAACAGCCGCCCTTCGGCGCCAACGATGTCGCCGAGGTCCCAGTGCTTGAAAGCGGCGTAGCGTTCTTCGCCGATGTCGTCGCGCGTGACGTAGATCTGGAAACGGCCCGAGCTGTCCTGCAGCGTGGCAAAGCTGGCCTTGCCCATGACGCGCTTGAGCATCATCCGGCCGGCGATCCTGGCGGTGATGGGCGCGGCGCCCTCGGCCGTCAATTCCTCCGCGGTTTTCGCGCCATGTGTGGACAGCAGGGCGGCGGCGTGGTCTTCGGGCTTGAAGTTGTTCGGGAAAGCCACGCCCTTGCCCTGGGCTTGGGCTTCGCGCAAGGTCTTGAGTTTTTCGCGGCGCTCGGCGATGAGCTGGTTTTCGTCCTGGGGGGCTGGCGTGATTAGAGGGTCAGACATGGGGAGCCAAAGGTTGAGGCACGGCAACGGAGCGCCGTGCGGGAGGCATTTCTTGCCAAAACCAGGTATTTTAGTTTTTTCGGTCGCCGGCACCCGGGGCGATGATGCGGTGACGCCAGAACTCATGCCATGCCTCTCGAAGTCGGCGCGCCGCCCCTTGCCAATCGGTTGACAATCACGGTTTTGCGGCTCGCACTGTGGCTGGGACGCACGAGATTGAAAGTGCGTCACTTGGGCGCGACAAGGCAAGATACCCCGATCGGTTTAGCGGCCTACGGCCCAAAGCGAAGCGCCACGTGGCGCTGTGACGCCAGCTTCCGCAACTGGGATCCGAGTCCTTTTTTCGCGTCACTTTTTGAATGATATTGGCAAAAGACCGACGCAAAAAGGCCAATGTTTGCTAGCAAATAGCAACTTCATCCGCTGGTAATTCCGGTTCGGACCAGGATGTCGCTGACCAGTTCCAGCCGGACCAGCGGGTTGTCGAGTTGCATGAGTCGCTGCTTCAGTTCCAGCGGCACCGGCAGGATTTCGCACCAGCGGTTGGCCAGCCAGCCGCAGTCATCAAGCTTCATGGGCATCTCGAACGGCGGCGCGCTGTCGGGTGTTTGGCGGGCTTGCAGCGATTCCAGCAGGCGCTCAAGGGCTTGGGCGGCTTGTTTCAGATCATCAGGCACCGGGATGGGAAAGTCGTCCTGCAGGCCTTGAACGTCGGCGATCCACAAGCCGTGCTTGAGCTGTTCGGAACGGGCGATGCGAAACCGCTGCTCGCCGTGGCATCGGATCGTCATCAGGCCGGGCTGCGGCGTTTCAAGCGCCGTGATCGTGGCCAGCGTGCCGACGCTGTGGAAAGCCTCCACGCCGCCGCCGGGGCGGCGGACTTCAGCGCCCTGCGTCAATGTCACCACCCCAAACGGCACCCCCGCCTTGTGGCATCTCCCGATCATGTCGAGGTAACGCACCTCGAAAATGCGCAGCGGCATTACACCGCCGGGGAAAACCACCGCACCGAGCGGAAACAAGGGCAGGGATGAAAGTGTAAGTGTTTCGGGCACGGCAGACTGGTTTCAGGTTCATCAGGCGCGTGAGCGCAGCGGCTTGTCGCTATCATCCCACGAGCCCACACTCCTGCATCCATGCTCTATCAAATCATTTCATTCCTTCTGGAAATTGCCACCGGGTTGCTCGGCGGCGCCAGCCTTCTGCGCCTTTACATGCAGCATCAGCGGGTGCCGTTTGCCAACCCGGTGGGTCGCTTCGTGTTTGCGCTGACGGACTGGCTGGTGCTGCCGTTGCGGCGCATCGTCCCGTCTATGGGGCGTTGGGACATGGCCAGCCTGGTCGGCGCTTACCTGCTGAAGCTGGCGCAGTTTGGACTGCTGTGGGTGCTGGCCGGCGGCGCGGCCAGCGCGGCTTGGGTGCCACTGCTGGCCGGTTTCGGTCTCGCCCAGATGGCGATTTCCGGTCTGACGGGGCTGCTCATTGTCTATGTCATCCTGTCCTGGACGCAGACGCGGTCACCGATCGGTGCGGTGGTCGACCGCTTGTGCGCTCCGTTGGTGGCGCCATTTCGTCGGATCATTCCGTTGGTGGGCGGCATTGACCTGTCGCCACTGGCGCTGCTGGTGCTGCTGCAAGTGGCCGCGATGGTGCTGGCGGCAGTGCAGCAGTCCGTGTTGCGCTGACGCACGCGCGACCGCGTGCACCGTTGACCGGAATCAGCTGACGGCGTCGGCCGGCTGACGTTGCAGCATCGCCAAAGTGCTGGCAATGGTCTTGCGCAGTTCCCGGCGGTCGCAGATGAAGTCGATTGCGCCCTTCTGCTGCAGGAATTCGGCGCGCTGGAAGCCTTCTGGCAAGGTGACGCGCACCGTGGATTCGATCACGCGCGGGCCGGCAAAGCCGATCAAGGCCTTCGGCTCGGCAATCACCACGTCACCGAGGAACGCGAAGCCCGCGCTGACCCCGCCCATGGTCGGGTCGGTCAGCACGCTGATGTAGGGCAGGCCCTTCTTGGACAGGCGTGTGAGCGAGGCATTGGTCTTGGCCATCTGCATCAATGACAGCAGGCCTTCCTGCATGCGTGCGCCGCCGGTTGCGGTGAAGCAGATGAAGGGCACCTTCTGCTCGATCGCGGTTTCCACGCCGCGCACGAAGCGCTCGCCGACCACCGAACCCATGCTACCGCCCATGAAGTCGAACTCGAAGCAGGCCGCCACCAGGCTGATGCTGTGCACCGCGCCACCCATCACCACCAGTGCATCGGTTTCGCCGGTGTTCTCAAGGGCTTCTTTCAGGCGCTCGGGGTACTTGCGGCTGTCCTTGAACTTGAGTGCGTCGACCGGTAGCACTTCCTGGCCGATCTCGTAGCGTCCCTCGCCATCCAGAAAAGCGTTCAGCCGCGCGCGGGCGCCGATCCGGTGGTGGTGGCTGCAGGTCGGGCAGACATTCTGGTTCTGCTCCAGGTCGGTCTTGTAGAGCACGCTTTCGCAACTTGGGCACTTGATCCACAGCCCTTCAGGGATGCTGCGTCGCTCCGACGGGTCGGATTTCTGGATTTTCGGGGGCAGCAGTTTTTCCAGCCAGCTCATGGTGTCTTCTCCAATCCGATCAGGGGATCGTTTCCAGTTCAGTCTGCCCGGATTATGCGTCCAGCGCCGCGCGGATCTCGCGCAGGAACGCCGAGGCCGTCTCCACCACCTGCGTGCGGGGCTGGGGTTCGATCAGCTGGATGATCCGGCTGCCAATGACCACCGCATCGGCGACTTTGCTGACAGCGCGTGCCGTGACCGCGTCGCGGATGCCAAAGCCCACCCCCACCGGCAGGCTGACGTACTGGCGGATGCGTGGCAGCATGGCCTCCACGGCGCCGGTGTCCAGGGTACCGGCACCCGTCACGCCCTTGAGCGAGACGTAGTAGACATAGCCGCTGGCGACTTTGTCCACCTGCGCCATGCGTTTGTCAGTGGACGTCGGGGCCAGCAGGAAGATCAGGTCCATCTGGCGCTCGCGCAGTTTCGCGGCGAAATCCACGCACTCCTCGGGCGGGTAGTCCACCACCAGAATGCCGTCAACACCGGCGGATGACGCGTCGCGGATGAAGGCATCCTTTCCGTGCAGCAGGTCGTAGCGTTCCACCGGATTGGCGTAGCCCATGAGCACCACAGGCGTTTTTGGGTCTGCCGTGCGGAAGGCCTTCACCATGGCCAGCACCTGCTGTGTGCCAATGCCGCACGCCAGGGCCTTTTCGCCGGCCTTCTGGATCACCGGGCCGTCGGCCGAGGGGTCGCTGAAGGGCACGCCGAGCTCGATGATGTCGGCGCCGGCGGCCACCATACCGTGCATCAGGTCAGGGGTGATGTCGGCAAACGGATAGCCGGCCATCACGTAGGGAATCAGCGCCTTGCGGCCCTGGGCCTTCAGGCCGTCAAGGGCGGTCTTGATGCGGCTCATTTCAACACCTTCACAATCTGTTCTGGCGCCTGGGCACCTCCCTTGACGCTTTGTCCCTGGCAGCTCGGACGGCAGAAGAAGTCCGCGCCGCTGAGGTCGGCCACGGTGCCGATGTCCTTGTCGCCGCGGCCTGAGAGATTGACCAGGATCGACTGGTCGGGCCGCATCGTCCTGGCCAGCTTCATTGTGTGGGCGACGGCATGGCTGGATTCGAGCGCGGGAATGATGCCCTCGGTGCGACACAGGTAGTGGAAGGCCTTGAGCGCCTCGGCGTCGGTGATGCCGACGTATTCGGCGCGGCCGATGTCCTTGAGGAAGGCGTGCTCGGGGCCGACGCCAGGGTAGTCCAGGCCGGCGCTGATGCTGTGCGTCTCCGTGATCTGGCCATTGTCGTCCTGCAGGATGTAGGTGCGGTTGCCATGCAGCACGCCCGGGCTGCCGAGTTGCAGCGAGGCTGAATGCTTGCCGCTGTCCAGTCCTTCGCCGGCAGCCTCCACTCCGATCAGACGCGTCGATTCATGCCCGATATAGGGGAAAAAGATGCCCATCGCATTGCTGCCGCCGCCCACGCAGGCGACCACCGCATCGGGCTGCCGGGCAGCCACGCCCAGGCGCGCCAGCATTTCGGGCATCTGGGTCAGGCATTCCTTGCCGATGATGCTCTGGAAGTCGCGCACCATCATCGGGTAGGGGTGCGGTCCGGCCACGGTGCCGATGATGTAGAAGGTGTTGTCCACGTTGGCGACCCAGTCGCGCATGGCTTCGCTGAGCGCGTCCTTCAGCGTCTTGCTGCCTGAATGCACCGGCACCACGGTGGCGCCCAGCAGTTTCATGCGGTACACATTGGGGCTCTGGCGTTTGACGTCCTCGGCACCCATGTAGACCACGCATTCCAGTCCATAGCGCGCGCAGATGGTGGCCGTGGCCACGCCGTGCTGGCCGGCGCCGGTTTCCGCGATGATGCGCGGCTTGCCCATGCGCCGGGCCAGCATGGCCTGGCCGATGGTGTTGTTGATCTTGTGCGCGCCGGTGTGGTTCAGATCCTCGCGCTTGAGGTAGATCTGCGCCCCGCCTTGTTCGCGGCTCATGCGCGCGGCGTGGTAGACGGGCGAGGGTCGGCCGACGAAATGGGCAAGCTCGTAATGGAACTCGGCCAGGAATTCGGGGTCGTGCTGGTATTTCGCGTAGGCTTCGCGCAGTTCGCTGATGGCGTGGGTCAGTGTTTCACTGACGAAGCTGCCGCCGTAGATTCCGAAATGGCCCGTCGGATCGGGTTGCTGGTATTCAAACATGGGGTGATTTCAGGCGAGGTGTCGGTCGGCCGCACGAACGGCGGCGACAAACTGGTCAATCTTTTCCGGGTCCTTGATGCCCTTCAGGACCTTGCCATCCGGGCCAAGGGCTTCGACCCCGGAACTTACGTCAACGGCCAGCGAAAGTCCGCGCGGCCGTACCTGCAGGATGCCTTCGGTCACGTTTGCAGGTGTGAGCCCACCACTCAAGACGAGGTGAGCGTTGACGCTTTGAGGCAGCAGTGACCAATTGAATTTTTTTCCGCCACCGCCAAAACCTTCGACATGGGCGTCGAGCAGGATGGCTTGGGCGCTAGAGTAATCGGAGGCAAATTCTACCAAGTCAAATGCGCCGACGTCATTCAGGGGAATGCGGGCGGCACGCAGCCAGTTCCGCTTGCAGGCCTGGGCGGCTGTTTCACACTCATCGGGGCTTTCATCGCCATGAAACTGGATCATTCCCAGCGTCAAGCTGTCACAAACCGCTATGATTTTTGCAGGTTCCTCGTTGACGAACAGCAATACCGGCGTGACAAAGGGCGGCAGGCGTCGCGCCAGTGCGGCGGCGCGTTGCGGCGATACGTAGCGCGGACTCTTCTCGTACAGCACAAATCCCACGGCATCGGCACCGGCGGCCACGGCGGCGTCCACATCCTGCTCACGGGTCAGGCCGCAGATCTTGATGCGGGTTCGGGTCGGGGCCTTCATGGCAGCCAATCATACGCAGCCGTGCGCTCGGGCAGCCCCCAATGGGCTTCGTACACCGGCCCCATGAAATACAGGCCATCGGGGGAGAAGGTGGGCGCGGCTGCGTCGCGATTTCGCGCATTCAGTACCGTGGCCATCCACTGGGGCGGGCTCGCGCCCTGGCCCACGCGGATCAGGCAGCCCATGATGTTGCGGATCATGTGGTGCAGGAAGGCACTGGCCTCGAATTCAAAGCGCCAATAGGGGCCGCGCCGTGAAATCTCGATGCGGTTCATGGTCTTGACGGGGGTCAGCGCCTGGCAACTGCTGGCGCGAAACGATGAAAAATCATGGCTGCCCAGCAACTGGGCGGCTGCCTGTTGCATGGCGGTGCCGTCCAGCGGCCGGAAGAACCAGCCAACCCGCCCGCTCTCCAGCGAGGGGCGTACCGGTGACTCCAGGATCACATAGACGTAGCGTCGCGCGACGGCGCTCGCCCGGCAATGGAAGGCATCGGGCACGACCTGGGCCCATTGCACGGCAATATCCGGCGGCAGGTACGTGTTGGTGCCACGGACCCACGAGACTGGTTTTCGGTCGACGCCGGTATCGAAATGCACCACCTGCATCAGGCCGTGCACCCCGGCATCGGTGCGACCGGCGCACAAGGTTCTTGTGGGCCGGCTGGCAAATCGGGAGAGCGCCTGCTCCAGCTTGTCCTGAACCGTGTTGCCCGAGAGCTGGCTCTGCCACCCCTGGTACCCCGTCCCCAGATAACTGACGCCCAGGGCCAGTCTCACGGCAGGGCTGGACGCCATCGTGGCGGCATGGCCGGCTCAGCCCAGTTCGGCGAGGAATCGCTGCGCCTTGGCTTTGAGTGGACCTGTGGATTTCGCGACGACCTCCTCAACCATGGCGCGTGCGCCTGTCGAGTCACCAATGGCGTGGAATTCCTGGGCCAATGCCAGTTTGGTTTCCAGGGGATTCTGGTCGCCCTCAGCGCTCGGGGTCATCGACGCGCTGGATTGCGCCTTCGAGACCAGCGGATCAAGCTCGAGAGACAAACCGCCAAGATCGAACTCGATCATTCCAGGCTTTTCTCCGTCGCCCTTGGGCGCGTCGGGGGCATTGGTGATGGCAAGTTCAGGCGCCTTGGGTTCAACCTTCGCGTCGATCAACGACACGACGGGCAGGGCGCTGACTGCCATCCGCGGCATTGACTCGGGGCCCGGCTTCACGGCTGCTTCAAGCGGCACCGGGCCAGACGTGATTGCCGACCTGTCTGGTTCAGCGGAAAGTGGCGCCGGATTGGTGTACGAGAGCTCAAGCTCACCGAGGTCAAGATCCACCGGCATGGACGACGAGGCGAATTCCGGGTGGGGCGTTTCTGCAATGGTGCTGGAGGAGAAGCCGGGGCTTTCGGGCCCAGCGTCCGGGCTAGGCGCATCTTTGCCTTGCGGCTGGCCACCGGGTTGGTAGAGCGAATTCTCGGGCTCCAGTTCACGACCAAGCGCGCAGATTTCGTCCCATTCAGTGCCGACGCCGTCGGAGAGCTTGAATGCGTTGTTCGCAAGCGTTTCGAACGCCCGGACATCGCGGCGTTTGGCATAGATCTCAAGCAGCTTGCCATGAATGGCAATGCGTGAAGGATTCATCTTCAGCGCTTCCTTGAGAATCTCCTCTGCCTGCAGATCCCGCCCGTAGGCCAGATACACATCGGCTTCCGCCACGGGATCAACGTCACCGGCGGCATCCAGCTGGCTGGGCGAGTAGGCCATTGAGGAGCCCGTCGCGGGTGCATCGGCAGTGTCCACACGTTGCCCGCCGCTGGATCCGAAAAAGGAATCGGGCTGCAGGCGGCTTTCGAGGAATGAACTGTCGATTTGCGACGCCTTCTTGCGCTGTCTTGCCCTGTAGAACCCGAAACCGGCGAGCAGGGCAATCAAGCCTCCCGCGATGCCCGGTACAAGGGGATTCTCAAGGAGTTCGTCGACGAACGAGGCCTCCTTGGGCGGGGCAGATTTGGCGGCGGCCACAGGTTTTGGCTTTGACGCAGGCGCTGACGCGGTGGACGCGGTCACTGGTGCTGCAACAGAGGACGCGCCCGTAGCGGCTGAAGCAGTCGCAGCCGGTGCGCTGGCAACTGCCAGCGGGGACGCCGCAGACGCGGTCGCTGTTGTGCTGCTGGCGGTTGTTGGGCTGGGTGTCACAGAAGCAGCCGGCGGGCTGTCGGGAATGGCTGTTGCAGGGGCTGACGCTTTGGCCACCGGAGTTGGCGGTGCTGACGCTGGTGCCATGGCCGCCCCGACCGGGGTGCCGGACGCACTGGCAGTTGCCGCAGGTGGAGTCGCCGGCTTGGCCGCACTTGCCGCAGAGCCCAGTGGCAATGCTGGCCCGCGTGCACCGCTGGCTGCCGGAGCCGACGCAGCGGCACCCGGTACGCCGCCGGACTTCTCCTGCAGGCGAGCCAGTTCGTCGATATTCTTCGAGAGCGCCGCAACGCGCTCGGTGGTCTCTTTGGCCTGCCGTGACTCTGCAATCTGCGCCTCAGCGGATTTGCCTTTTACCCCGCCCTTGGACAGGGTGAGCTTGTCGGGCGATGTGGCGACCGGTTTCTTTTCGTCAACGCTCGCCTGGAGGCTTCCGGAAGCCTTGCGGTCTGCCTCGGCGACTTGCCTGGCGGGCGCAGCGCCAGCGAGTTTCCTGCGGTAATCATTGAAGCTGGCACTTTGGGCCACCAGCGTCTTGCGGGCCTCTTCGGGTGCCATGGACGATGCCTGTTCCGCTGTCGGCAGGTCAATCAGCGCCCCCGCCTTGATGCGATTGACGTTGCCATCAATGAACGCGTTGGGGTTGGTCCTCAACAGCGCGACCAGCATCTGATCCAGTGAAACTTCGGACGGTTTGTGGGATGCCGCAATACGTCCGGCTGTATCACCTTGCTGTACCTTGATCTGCTTGCCGTCCTTTGGCTCGCGGGCCTGCACTGGCGCAGTTGCCTTGGCTTGGCTTGGGGTGGTCCCCCGAATGGCTTTTGCCGGCGCTCGGGCCGGAGCCGGCTCCTGGGACGCCGCCGGCATCGGCACGTTGCGAGGTGCCATGGCGGGCCGAGGCGGCTGGACTTCGGCAGTCAACGGCTGGGGCGGGACTTGTGCTGCCACCGGCGCCACGGGCGCTGCCTGCCGGGAACTCGGGGGGTCAAACAGCAGGGTGTAGTTCCGGACGACCCGCCCGGACGCCCATTTGGCCTCGAGAATCAGGTCAACGAAGGGTTCGTTGACAGGCTTGTCGCTGCTGACCCGCAGGAATGAGCGGCCATCCGGTCGCTGCTGAAGGGCGATGGATGCGCTTGCCAAGGCCGGGTTGTATTCAATGCCAGCACCGCGAAACTCTTCCGGGCCCGCAATGCTGGCCTTCAGCGTGGCAGCTTCCTCGGGCGTGACCTGGGGGACTTCGATTTCTGCGCGCAATGGCTCGCCCAATGCCGACAGGACGGTAATACGTCCCAAGCCCAGCGCCTGCACATCCCCCGCGCCGTAGGCGCCCAGGACAAGCAGCGCGGCAGCAGCGACCATCCGCACTGGCCAAAGGGGTGATGGTGGATGTGCCATTGGGAAGGTCAATCCTGCCCGATCGTCAAGCAATTTCTTTGTCATCATGCGAATGGATGTCTCGACACTGAATCGTGGGATTTCACATTAACAGCAATGCTTTAGGCTGACAAGCTAAGACGCCTTTTAACTTTGCTGATGCGCGTGCCTCCCTTTGTTGAGGCACTCCTTGTTGTCTTGCCACAACGGCTTGTAACGCGCAGTTACAGTCCGTTGTGGCTGCGATGCCTTGATTCAGGCGCCCAGCAAGATGCGCAACATCCGACGCAATGGCTCTGCGGCACCCCAGAGCAACTGATCACCAATCGTGAACGCGCCGACGTATTCCGGACCCATCGCCAGCTTGCGGATGCGGCCCACCGGGATGGTCATCGTGCCTGTGACGGCCACCGGCGTCAGGTCCCGCATCGTGGCTTCGCGGGTGTTGGGGACCACCTTCGCCCAAGGGTTGTCGGCGGCGATCAAGGCCTCGATGTCCGCGACCGGAACGTCCTTCTTCAGCTTGAATGTCAGCGCCTGGCTGTGGCAGCGCATCGCGCCGACGCGCACGCAGAAGCCATCGACCGGGACGGCGGGCGCACTGAAGCCTTCACCGATGCCCAGGATCTTGTTGGTTTCGGCCATGCCCTTCCACTCTTCTTTCGACATGCCGTTGCCCAGATCCTTGTCGATCCAGGGGATCAGCGAGCCGCCCAGCGGCACGCCGAAGTTGGCGGTCTCAGCGGTGCTCAGGCTGCGCTGCTTCGCAATCACCTTGCGATCGATCTCCAGGATCGCGCTTTTCGGATCGTCCAGCAGAGCCTTGACCTCCGCGTTCAGCGTGCCGTACTGGGTCAGAAGCTCGCGCATGTGCTGGGCGCCGCCGCCGGACGCCGCCTGGTAGGTCTGCGTGCTCATCCACTCGACCAGTCCGGCCTTGTAGAGCGCGCCCACGCCCATCAGCATGCAGCTGACGGTGCAGTTGCCGCCGATCCAGTTGCGTCCGCCCTTGGCCAGCGCGTCCTGGATGACGTTCAGGTTGACCGGGTCGAGAATGATCACTGCCTCGTCCTTCATTCGCAGCGTGGAGGCGGCGTCGATCCAGTGGCCATTCCAGCCCGCAGCGCGCAGCTTGGGGAAAACCTCGGTGGTGTAGTCGCCACCCTGGGCCGTGATGATGATGTCGCAACGCTTGAGCGCGTCGATATTGAAGGCGTCCTGCAGCGTGGACTCGTTCTTCGCCATCGCCGGCGCTTTGCCACCGGCATTCGAAGTCGAGAAGAACATGGGTTCGATCAAGCCGAAATCGCCCTCGGCCTGCATGCGGTCCATCAGGACCGAGCCGACCATGCCGCGCCAGCCGACGAGGCCGACTAAATTACCTGACTTCATGATGTTGCCCCTTCAGAAAATTTCAAGTTTGAAAATCTGATCTGCCCGGCTCGTCTGGCCGGGAGGGGCACGACGAACCGGGCTGTCTCAGCCTTTGATGGTCGTCGTCTTGGTGATCGATGGACGGACCATCGAAGCACCGGCCCACGGCACGGCACGGCCACAACAGGGCCGGGCAAACGGGATGGGGCGACGGGTGCGCATGGAATTATTGTAAACGAGGCCCTTACAGGGCCTTGACGACCGCGTCGCCCATCTCGCGGGTGCTGACACGGGTCGTGCCTTCACTGTAGATGTCGGCGGTGCGCAGACCCTGGGCCAGCACCCTTTGCACGGCAGCCTCGATGCGCTGCGCGGCGGTTTCCTGATTCAGGCTGAAACGCAGCATCATGGCCGCGCTCAGAATCGTAGCCAAAGGATTTGCGATGCCCTTGCCGGCAATGTCCGGAGCACTGCCATGGCTCGGCTCGTACAGGCCCTGGTTGCTGGCGTTCAGGCTGGCCGAGGGCAACATGCCGATCGAGCCGGTCAGCATGGCCGCTTCGTCGGAGAGAATGTCTCCGAACATGTTGCCGGTGACGACCACGTCGAACTTTTTGGGCGCGCGCACCAGTTGCATGGCGGCGTTGTCCACGTACATATGGTCAAGTTCGACGTCCGGGTACGCCTTGCTGACCTCGGTGACCACGTCTTTCCAGAACTGGAAGGTCTCCAGCACGTTGGCCTTGTCCACGCTGGTGACGCGCTTGTTGCGCTTGCGTGCGGCCTGGAAGGCGACGTGCGCGATGCGCTCGATCTCCGGGCGGCTGTAGCGCATGGTGTCGAAGGCTTCCTCGGCGCCGGGGAAGTGCCCGTCGGTGGCGATGCGGCGACCACGCGGCTGGCCGAAGTAGATGTCGCCGGTCAGTTCGCGGATGATCAGGATGTCCAGCCCGGCGATCAGCTCAGGCTTCAGGCTGGACGCACCCACCAGTTGCTCGTAGCAGATCGCAGGACGGAAATTGGCGAACAGGCCGAGGTTTTTGCGCAGACCCAGGATGGCTTGCTCCGGGCGTAGGGGACGGTCCAGTGTGTCGTATTTCCAGTCGCCGACCGCACCGAACAGGATGGCGTCGGCGGATTTGGCCAGCTTCAGCGTGGAGTCCGGCAGTGGGTGTCCGTGCGCCTCGTACGCGGCGCCGCCAACCAGGGCGGTTTCCATCTCGAACGGAAGGTCGAGCGCCCTCAGCACCTTGACGGCTTCCGCCACGATTTCGGTGCCGATGCCGTCACCCGGGAGAACTGCGATTTTCATTTTACTACTAATTAAATAGCAAACAATGACCAGATTACGCTGGGATTGTGCCAATATTGATTAAAAAATACTCAGACAGAGGCCGTGTGGGCCAGCCAGGGCTTGGTGGCAAGCCGTGCCGCTTCAAACGCCTTGATCTTGTCGGCCTGGCGCAATGTCAGGCCGATGTCGTCCAGGCCACCCTGCAGGCAGAGTTTGCGGAATGCCTGCACCTCGAACGGAATTTCCTCGCCCTGGGGTTTGACAATCACCTGACGCTCCAGATCGATGGTGAGTTGGTAGCCCGGGAAGGCATGGACTTCGTTGAACAATTGCGCCACGGTCGCCTCCGGCAGCACGATCGGCAACAGGCCGTTCTTGAAGCAGTTGTTGAAGAAGATGTCAGCGTAGCTGGGTGCGATGATGGCACGAAAGCCGTACTGATCGATGGCCCAAGGCGCATGTTCGCGCGAGGAACCGCAGCCAAAATTCTTGCGGGTGAGCAGGATGGATGCGCCCGCATAACGCGGCTGGTTCAGCACGAAGTCGGGGTTGGGCGTGCGGCTGGCGGGATCCTGGCCGGGAAAGCCCGCGTCCAGATAGCGCCACTCATCGAACAGATTCGGGCCGAAACCAGTCTTGCGGATGGATTTCAGGAACTGCTTGGGGATGATCGCGTCGGTATCGACATTCTCTCGGTCCATGGGGGCTACCAGGCCGGTATGCACGTTGAACTTTTGCATGGCTTGGACCTATTTCATTGACTTTTCTATGGCGGAGCCGGCCTTTTGCACGTCCTGGCCGACGCCCTTGATGGTGTTGCAACCCGCCAGCCAGAACAACAAGCTGATGGAAAAGAGGATGTTGAGGTTTTTCATGACGGCTTTCGTTCAGGCGAATTGACGGACATCGACAAAGTGGCCGTACACCGCGGCGGCGGCGGCCATGGCCGGACTGACCAGGTGCGTACGACCGCCGGCACCCTGGCGGCCTTCGAAGTTGCGGTTGCTGGTCGAGGCGCAGCGCTCGCCAGGTTCCAGCCGGTCGGCGTTCATGGCCAGGCACATCGAGCACCCCGGCTCGCGCCATTCAAAGCCGGCCGCCTTGAAGATTTCGTGCAGTCCTTCGCGCTCTGCCTGTTCCTTCACCAGGCCGGAGCCGGGCACCACCAGGGCGAGCTTGACGTTCCTGGCGACCTTGCGGCCGAGCTTTTTTACGATGCTGGCCGCTTCACGCATGTCCTCGATCCGGCTGTTGGTGCAGGAGCCGATGAACACCTTGTCGATGCTGATGTCGTTGATGGGCTTGCCGGGGGTCAGTCCCATGTAGGTGAGCGCGCGTTCGATCGCGCCACGCTTGTTGGTATCGCGTTCCTTGTCAGGGTCGGGCACGCGGCCGTCAATGCCCAGCACCATTTCGGGCGAAGTGCCCCAGGTGACTTGCGGGATGATCTGTGCGGCATCGAGTTCGACGACGGCGTCGAACTGGGCATCGGCGTCCGAGTGCAGCGTCTCCCAGTAGGCCACCGCTTGGTCCCATTCGGGGCCGCCAACGAACTTGCCGGTCACGGCATCGGTTCCAGGGGCCAGCAGGCGGCCCTTGACGTACTCGACAGTCTTCTCATCGGCTGCCACCAGGCCGGCACGCGCCCCGGCTTCGATGGCCATGTTGCAGACCGTCATGCGGCCTTCCATCGACAGTGCCCGGATCGCCGAACCGCCGAATTCGATGGTGTAGCCGGTACCGCCGGCGGTGCCGATCTTGCCAATGATGGCCAGCACGATGTCCTTGGCGGTGCAGCCCTTCTGCAGGGACCCTTCCACCCTGACCAGCATGTTCTTCGCTTTTTTCGCCAGCAGGGTCTGCGTGGCCAGCACGTGCTCGACTTCGCTGGTGCCGATGCCATGCGCCAATGCGCCGAATGCACCATGGGTGGAGGTGTGCGAGTCCCCGCAGACCACTGTCATGCCGGGCAGCGTGGCGCCGCTTTCCGGTCCGATCACATGGACGATGCCCTGGCGCTTCGACAGGAAGGGAAAGAAAGCGGCCGCGCCAAATTCATGGATGTTGCTGTCCAGCGTGGTGACCTGCTCGCGGCTGATCGGGTCGGTGATGCCGTCGTAGCCGCGCTCCCATCCCGTGGTCGGTGTGTTGTGGTCGGCCGTGGCCACGACCGAACTCACGCGCCACACCTTGCGACCGGCCTGTCGCAAGCCTTCATAGGCCTGCGGGCTGGTGACTTCATGAACCAGGTGGCGATCGATATAGAGGATGGCTGTACCGTCCTCTTCGGTGTGGACGACGTGCTCGTCCCAGATCTTGTCGTACAGCGTACGTCCGCGCGCGGAGGTGTTCATGCTTTCCTTCATTTTCCTTGGCGATGCATTCATTTTATTCGGCTGCGGTCCGGGGCAGCGGTGCATCCATCAACGGTGCCGGGTCAAGCCGGCGCGAGCGAGGGTCGATGTAGTAGCCGCCAAACTCGGTGTAACGCAGCCAGTGCTGGTCGCAGCGACCGCAATGCCAGATGTCGCATCGGTTGAACGGGGAAAAAAGCGGTGCGATCGGGGCGTCGGTCGAGTCGTATCGCGAGCCATCAGGGTGGAACTCCAGGAACGTAGGCTGCGTCCAGCAGGGGGTCGCGCAACGTGGCGACCGCCGTCATCTGGCTGGCGGGCCAATCGCCTTCGGACACACTGTCCCAAGGGGCGCACTGGCGCAGCGCGCATTCGCAGGCGCGCCGCGTGGCGGTTTGCGCCAAGGCCTTGAGTGACAAGGCACTGTCAATGTGGGGCAGGGATGGGCTCACGCGGATCTCGCAGAAGAATTCTCAGGAATTATTTGGCATCAAGCCACTGTCAAAGGGCGTCAAACGCCATTGAAAACATAGCGATCTTGAATGAAAAAACCCGCCGATGTTGCCATCTGGCGGGTTCGAAGCGCAATGCCGTCGATCAGCGCTGCGCCAGTGGTTTCACGTCGCGGCGCACGGAGCCCGTGAACAGCTGGCGTGGACGGCCGATCTTGTACTCGGGGTCACTGATCATTTCGTTCAGCTGCGCAATCCAGCCAACGGTGCGGGCCAGCGCAAAGATGCCGGTGAACAGATTGACCGGAATTCCAATGGCGCGCTGCACGATGCCGGAGTAGAAGTCGACGTTAGGGTAGAGCTTGCGCGAGACGAAGTATTCGTCTTCCAGCGCGATTTTTTCGAGCTCCTTGGCCAACTTGAACAGGGGGTCGTTTTCCAGGCCCAGCTCGGCCAGCACCTCGTTGCAGGTTTCCTGCATGAGTTTGGCGCGGGGGTCGTAATTCTTGTAGACGCGGTGGCCAAAACCCATGAGCTTGACGCCGGAGTTCTTGTCCTTGACCTGTTCCATGAACTGGCCAACCTTGGCCACGCCACCCTGGCGCTGGATGTCTTCCAGCATGTTCAGGCAGGCTTCGTTTGCGCCGCCGTGGGCGGGGCCCCACAGGCAGGCCACGCCGGCTGCAATGGCGGCAAACGGGTTGGTGCCCGACGAGCCACAGAGGCGCACCGTGGAGGTGGAGGCGTTTTGCTCGTGGTCGGCGTGCAGGATAAAGATTCGGTCCATGGCCCGCTCGATCACCGGGTTGACCACGTAATCCTCACACGGCGTGCCGAACATCATGCGCAGGAAGTTGCCGGCGTAGGACAGATCGTTGCGCGGGTACATGTAAGGCTGGCCCACGCCGTACTTGTAGGCCATGGCCACCAGCGTGGGCATCTTGGCGATCAGGCGAATGGCCGCAACGTCGCGGTGCTCGGGATTGTTGATGTCGGTGCTGTCATGGTAGAACGCGGACAGCGCGCCGACCAGTCCTGTCAACACCGCCATCGGGTGGGCGTCACGGCGGAAGCCGCGCAGGAAGAACTGCATCTGCTCGTTGACCATGGTGTGGTTGATCACGAGCTTGTGGAAGTCCTTGCGTTCCTTGTCATTGGGCAATTCGCCCTTGAGCAGCAAATAGCAGCTGTCCAGGTAGTCGCAACTGGTGGCGAGTTGCTCGATCGGGTAGCCGCGGTACAGCAACTCGCCCTTGTCACCATCGATATAGGTGATGGCGGACTGGCATGAGGCCGTGGACAGGAAGCCGGGGTCGTAGGTGAACATGCCGGTTTGCGCGTAAAGCTTGCGGATGTCGACGACGTCCGGGCCGATACTGCCCTGGTAGACGGGCAGGTCAACGCTCGGGCTGCCGTTGCTGAACGACAGGGTGGCTTTATTGTCAGAAAGTTTCATTTTGGTTTCCTAGTTTGTTTTGCCCATCATCCAGCGCATACGCGCCGCCACGCTGACGACCTTCGCGCAACATTGCCAGCACTTCGCCTACTTCCATTGTATTTATGTCAACCGCTGGTTCCTTGCGCCAGAGCAACAAGTCCAGCAGGTCGTTGTCCGCCAGATCCATCAAAGCATGCAAACCCCGTGCCTGGCCTACGGTGAGGCGCGCGGCGTAGCGGGCGAAAAAGCGCTCGATCAGCAGATCGTTTTCCAGCAGGCCGCGGCGGCATCGCCAGCGCAGCTTGCTCAGGGCGCGTTCGCCAAGCAGTGCGTCGGCGGGGCCAGACTCGAGAAATGCTGCTTCTGCCATGGTGTCGGGTCAGACAGCCCGCAGAACCATCATTTCCTTGATCTTGCCAATGGCGCGCGTCGGGTTGAGCCCTTTCGGGCAGACATCGACGCAGTTCATGATGGTGTGGCAGCGGAACAGGCGGTAGGGGTCTTCAAGGTTGTCCAGCCGCTCGCCGGTGGCTTCGTCGCGGCTGTCGGCGAGGAACCGGTAGGCTTGCAGCAGGCCGGCCGGGCCGACGAATTTGTCGGGGTTCCACCAGAAGCTCGGGCAACTGGTAGAGCAGCTTGCGCAGAGGATGCACTCGTACAGGCCGTTGAGTTCGTCACGCTCCTCGGGGCTTTGCAGGCGCTCTTTCTCCGGCGGGACGTTGTCGTTGATCAGGTAAGGCTTGATCGAGTTGTACTGCTTGAAGAACTGCGTCATGTCCACGATCAGGTCGCGGATCACGGGCAGGCCGGGCAGGGGCTTCAGGACAATCGGGCCCTTGAGCGTGAGCATGTTGGTCAGGCAGGCCAGTCCATTCTTGCCGTTGATGTTCATTGCATCCGAACCGCACACGCCTTCGCGGCAGGAGCGCCGGAACGAGATGGTCGGATCCACTGCCTTCAGCTTCATCAGGGCATCCAGCAGCATGCGCTCGTGCCCATCGAGTTCGATGTCGATGGTCTGCATGTACGGCTTGGCGTCTTTGTCCGGGTCGTAGCGGTAGATCTGGAAAGTGCGAAGGGCCATTTTCTTGTCCTTGAATCAGTGAGGGCAGCTTGCCGGTGTGGGATGCGAACGGGGACGCCAGGGATCAGAACGTCCGGACTTTCGGCGGAACCGATTCGACCGTCAGGGGCTTGAGGTTGACCGGCTTGTAGGTCAGGCTGTTGCTGGCGCTGTGCCACAGCGTGTGCTTCATCCAGTTGGCGTCGTCGCGTCCCAGTGGGGCGACGGCATCATCGGCCGGGCGTTCGTACTCGCTGACCGTGTGGGCGCCACGGCATTCCCGGCGGGCCGCGGCCGACACCATGGTCGCCTGGGCTGCTTCGATCAGGTTTTCGACTTCCAGCGCCTCGATACGCGCGGTGTTGAAGACCCGGGACTTGTCCTTGAGGCCGATGGATTCGACCCGCTTGCGCAGTTCTGCGACCTTCACCACGCCCGCGTCCATGCTGGCCTGGGTGCGGAAAACGCCGGCGTGCAGTTGCATGCTGTCGCGAAGGTCGTTGGCCACATCCTGGGCATATTCTCCCGAGGTGGCGCTTTCCAGCCGGTTGAGGCGTTCGATCGAGCGGTCGGCCGCGTCGGCCGGCAGCGCCTTGTGCGACTGGGTCTTGCTGGCGAACTCAACGATATGGTTGCCCGCTGCGCGGCCAAACACCAGCAGGTCCAGCAGGGAATTGGTGCCCAGGCGGTTGGCGCCATGCACGCTCACGCAGGAGCATTCACCGACGGCATACAGGCCATTGACAACCTCGCTCTTGTTGTCGGCGTTTTGCGTGACCACCTGGCCATGGATGTTGGTGGGAATGCCGCCCATCTGGTAGTGGATGGTCGGCACCACGGGAATCGGCTCGCGGGTGATGTCGACGTTGGCGAAGTTGACACCGATCTCGTAGACCGACGGCAGGCGCTTGTGGATGGTGTCGGCGCCCAGGTGGTCGAGCTTGAGCAGGATGTGGTCCTTGTTCGGACCGCAGCCGCGGCCTTCCTTGATCTCCTGGTCCATGCAGCGGGACACAAAGTCGCGCGGGGCCAGATCTTTCAAGGTGGGCGCATAGCGCTCCATGAAGCGCTCGCCATTGCTGTTGAGCAGGATCGCGCCTTCGCCCCGGCAACCTTCGGTCAGCAGCACGCCAGCGCCGTGAACGCCGGTCGGGTGGAACTGCCAGAACTCCATGTCTTCGAGCGGGATGCCGGCACGCGCCGCCATGCCCAGGCCGTCGCCGGTGTTGATGAAGGCATTGGTCGACGCCGCGAAGATTCGACCTGCGCCGCCGGTGGCCAGAAGCACCGTCTTGGCTTCCAGAATGTGCAGGTCGCCGGTTTCCATTTCCAGCGCGGTCACACCCACCACGTCGCCCTCGGCGTCACGGATCAGGTCCAGCGCCATCCATTCGACGAAGAAGCTGGTTTTCTCCTTCACGTTCTGCTGGTACAGCGTGTGCAGCATGGCGTGACCGGTACGGTCGGCTGCGGCGCAGGCGCGCTGCACGGGCTTCTCGCCGTAATTGGCCGTGTGGCCGCCGAACGGGCGCTGGTAGATCGTGCCGTCGGGGTTTCGGTCGAAGGGCATGCCCATGTGTTCCAGGTCGTAGACGACCTTGGGCGCTTCGCGGCACATGAATTCGATCGCGTCCTGGTCGCCCAGCCAGTCGGAGCCCTTGATGGTGTCGTAGAAATGGTAGTGCCAGTTGTCTTCGGACATGTTGCCCAGCGAGGCGCCAATGCCGCCCTGTGCGGCGACCGTGTGCGAGCGCGTGGGAAACACCTTGGACAGCACCGCCACATTCAGGCCGGCGCGCGCCAGTTGCAGGGACGCCCGCATGCCAGAGCCGCCGGCACCGACGATGACGACATCAAACTTGCGCTTGGTGATCTCGTTCTTCGAATAAGTCATGAAGTACAGCCTCGGGAATCGTTGCGGCTCAAAGGCGCCACAGAACTTGAATGGCCCAACCCGCGCAAGCCACGAGCCAGACAAGAGAGAAGGTGTTCAGGACCAGGCGCAGTCCCACAGGCTTGACATAGTCCATCCAGATCTCGCGCATGCCCACCCAAACGTGGTAGAGCAAGGCAATGATCACGCAGAACGTCAGCGTCTTCATCCATTGCGAGGCGAAGATGCCGGCCCATTTGTCATAGCCGATCGGGCCGGCGGTGAAAAGCACCTGGGCCAGGACGATCAGGGTGAAAAGCGCCATCAGGGCGGCGGTGATGCGCTGGCCGAGCCAGTCGCGAAGGCCATAGTGCGCACCGACGACGATGCGTTTGGAGCCGTAATTCACGGACATAGTCAGTTTCCCAGTCAATGGGGTTCAGCCGGAGTGCTGAACCGGAGGATTTAGTAAAGACCGAACAACTTGGCGCCCAGAACGAGCGTCAGGCCCAGGCTCAGGGCCAGTGTCACGGCGGCGGAAGACTTGCCGAATTCCTTGCTCACGGCGTGGTTCACGTCCATGTACAGATGACGAATCCCGGCGATGAAGTGCTGCAGGTAGGCCCAGATCAGCGCCAGCGCGACCAGTTTCCAGAGGAAACCCGGCAGGCCCAGCATGCCCACGTTGAAAGCCAGCTTGAATCTCGCAAACGAAATCTCGGAGGACAGCGACTTGTCGAACATCCAGATGATGAAGGGCATCAGAAGGAACATGATCGCGCCGCTGATGCGGTGCATGCCCGACACCAGGGACGCCAGCGGCCACCGGTAGCCCGGAAGGTCCTTGAAGGCATTGATATTGCGGAATTCAGGCCGCTTCTTGGCGAGTTCGGTCATGAGTGTGCTTTCTTGGAGGGTGCTGCTTGGTAATTGTTCGATGACGGAATCACAAATTCTATTGCAACGCAACAAACTGACATGAGGATTGCAGGGATGATGTCACGCGATCGCCGTCAGCACTCAATTGAGGTTATTTCGGTAATGGTGGCTGTCGGTGCGGTACAGGGCGCGGCGCAATTCCATCGGAACGTCGTTGTAGGTGAAGGCGATGCGTTCCACGCTGAGCAGGGGCGTGCCTGGCGCCACCTGGAGCAAGGCACATTGTGCGGCGTCCGGCGTGACGGCCCGGATGTCTTCCTGCGCGCGCACCATGCGCACGCCGAAGTCCACCTCGTACATGGCATAGGTCGGGCCCTGGTACTGGGCGATCTGGGCAGCGGTCAGCCCCTTGAACGCCTGCCCCGGCAGCCACAGGTCTTCCAGGATGGTCGGGACACCGCCCAGCGACAGGACCCGACGGACCTGCATCACCGCATCGCCCGCGCGCAAGGCCAGGATCCGGGCCACGTCGGCTGACGCCCTCACCCGTCGGCACTCCAGAATGTTCCGCTGGGCGGGCCCTTCGTCGTCGAGGTCCCCTGAATCGGGCATCAGTCGCAGAAAGCGGTACTGTACTTGCTGCTCGGAATGGGTTGCGACGAAGGTGCCCTTGCCCTGGCGTCGAACCACCAGGTTTTCCGCGGCCAGTTCGTCGATCGCCTTGCGCACCGTTCCCTGGCTCACGCGAAAGCGCGCCGCCAGGTCCATTTCGCTCGGAATGGCCTCGCCTGGCTTCCATTCCCCCGCCTGCAGGCTTTGCAGGATCAGCCCCTTGATCTGCTGGTACAACGGGCTGAACGCTGGCGCCGGCTGGGCGGTCAGCACGGCGGCCGAGGCGGCATTTTCAGCAGGATCGGAGATGTTCTGGGACATGGGGCGGGGTTTTGTCAAAGACCAGCGTAGCGGCAAATCATATCTTATATAAGACATAAGACAAATTGACGATTGCGGGAATCAAGGGTAAACTCTAAGTCTGTTTCATGGCGCTCATGCGACGCGTGGGCGCCTTTTGTCACCTGTTTCACAACAACGTCCTGGAGTACCTGTCATGAGCAAGAAACCCGTCCGTGTCGCCGTTACCGGCGCAGCTGGTCAAATTGGTTACGCCCTTTTGTTCCGTATCGCCTCGGGCGAAATGCTGGGCAAGGACCAGCCCGTCATCCTTCAGTTGCTGGAAGTGCCCGTCGAAGGCCCGCAGAAGGCGCTCAAGGGCGTGATGATGGAGCTCGAAGACTGCGCGTTCCCGCTGCTCGTCGGGATGCAAGCCCATGACGACCCCATGACCGCCTTCAAGGACGCTGATTACGCCCTGCTGGTGGGCTCGCGTCCTCGCGGCCCGGGCATGGAGCGTGCCGAACTGCTGTCCATCAACGGCGCGATTTTCACAGCCCAGGGCAAGGCCCTGAACGCCGTGGCCAGCCGCGACGTCAAGGTGCTGGTGGTCGGCAACCCCGCCAACACCAATGCCTACATTGCCATGAAGAGCGCGCCGGACCTGAAGCGCGGCAACTTCACGGCCATGCTGCGTCTGGACCACAACCGTGCCGCCAGCCAGATCGCCACCAAGACCGGCAAGGCCGTGGCCGACATTGAAAAACTCTGCGTCTGGGGCAACCACTCGCCCACCATGTACGCTGACTACCGTTTCGCCACCATTGGCGGCGCATCGGTCAAGGACATGATCAATGACCAGGAATGGAACGCCAATACCTTCCTGCCGACCGTCGGCAAACGTGGCGCCGCCATCATTGCCGCACGCGGCCTGTCGTCGGCCGCCTCGGCCGCCAACGCGGCCATCGACCACATGCGCGACTGGGCGCTGGGCACCAAC
The DNA here is from genome assembly GCA_011391595.1 of Hydrogenophaga sp. Classification (GTDB taxonomy): domain Bacteria; phylum Pseudomonadota; class Gammaproteobacteria; order Burkholderiales; family Burkholderiaceae_C; genus JAABQG01. Next base: position 21,413 of record JAABQG010000026.1, on the reverse strand, counting down.
GGCAAGTGGGTCACGATGGGCATTCCGTCGGACGGCTGGTATGGCATTCCGAAGGACACGATGTTCGGCTTCCCGGTCACCTGCGAAGGCGGTCAGTACAAGGTGGTCGAAGGCCTGCCGATCGACGCGTTCAGCCAGAGCTGCATCGACAAGACGCTCAAGGAGTTGCAGGACGAGCAGGCTGGCGTGGTTCACTTGCTGTAATCCGGCACCCACTTGCAGATGAGCGACGCCGGGCCGCCCCAGGGCGTTCATGCCCTCTCGGGGAGGAGTCCAGTCCACGCCGTGACAAGCGTGGGGGTGCACCCCTTGCATCCGCGCGAGATCCTGCTGGGCGCTCAGGCAATGGGGGGGCAACTCCCGGTCTGTGACCATTACAGCGGCGTCGAGGCACGGATGCGGAAAAGCCTGCAATTGCAGGCCGAGCTGACCGCAGAATTCGGCGCTTGCGTCTTTGACGTCACGCTGGATTGCGAGGACGGCGCACCGGTCGGCGGCGAGGCCGATCATGCGGCACTGGTCACCCAGCTCGCCCTGGATGCCGCCGAAGCCGCCCGCGTCGCGGTGCGCGTGCATCCGGTCCAGCATCCGTCCTTTGCAGCCGACATGGCCGTCATCGCCGGTCAGGCCGCTCATCGCCTTACGCACATCATGATTCCCAAGGTCGAATCGGTGGACGACGTGATTCGGGCAGAGCAAGCCCTCATTTCAGCGTCGGCCGGTCGTTTGCCGCTTCACGTCCTGATCGAATCCCCGGCCGCGGTGCATCGGGCCTTCGACATCGCGGCCCATCCGCGGGTGCAGAGCCTGAGTTTTGGACTGATGGACTTCGTGTCGGCGCACGGTGGCGCGATCCCGGTCGAGGCCATGTCGTCGGAGGGGCAGTTTGCGCATCCACTGGTAGTGCGTGCCAAGCTGGAGATCGCGTCGGCGTGCCATGCGCACGGCAAGGTGCCGTCGCATTGTGTCGTGACCGAATTCACCGATGGCGCGGCCTTGCACGCGGCTGCCAGTCGCGCATCGCGAGAACTGGGTTACACACGCATGTGGAGCATCCATCCAGGCCAGATCCGCCCCATCATTGATGCGTTTGCACCGCAGGAGCGTGACATCGACCTGGCTTGCGGCATCATTGAGGCCGCGGCCCGGGCCGACTGGGCACCCATCCAGCTCGACGGGCAGTTGCACGACCGCGCGAGTTACCGCTACTACTGGCAGGTTATCGAGCGGGCCCACCAGACAGGGCGCGCGCTGCCCGATACCATGCTGGCATATTTTCAAGTTCACTGACCCTCTCTACATATGAATGGAGTTCCCATGAAACGTCTGATCGCCTCTTCCCTGATCCTGCTGGCACCTGCTTTCGTTCTGGCCCAAGCCTCGACGGAGTCCGCCAAGCCGCCTGCCGTCAAGACAGCGCCCAAGGCGGCCCCCAAGAAGGCCGAAACCTCCAGCCGAACCCAGCTCAACAGCGCTGCCAACCAGGCGGCTGCCGGGGTGCGTGCCGCTGATATGGCGCTGACGCCTGCCGAACTGGCCATTGCCGACCGCATTCAGACCGGCCAGATTCCGTGCGAACTCGGCGCTTCGGTATCGGTTGAAGCCGATGCCAAGGCACCGGGTTATTTCAATGTGCGCGGGAAAGGTTTCAGCTACCGCATGCATCCGGTCGTCACCAGCACCGGGGCGATCCGGCTGGAAGACCGGCACGATGGTGGCGCGGTCTGGCTGCAACTGGCCAACAAGTCGATGTTGATGGACCAGAAGGCGGGCAAGCGCCTGGCGGACGAGTGTTCGACCCCGGCCCAGGTGGCCGTGGCCGAGGCGCTCAAGAAGAACCCGGCCCCCAGCTTGATTGACATGTCGACCCCCGCGAATTGCGGGAAAGAAAAATGCTGATTTGATAGCGAAATATGACCATTTGGCGCTGGCCAAGGCCCCATTTTTGTCATATTTTTTTGAATTGATGTGATCTTTGGAGAAGAACCCATGTTGAAAGCCTACCGTGACCATGTCGCCGAACGCGCCGCGCTTGGCATCCCGCCGCTGCCGCTGTCGGCGAAGCAGACCGGTGAACTGGTCGAACTGCTGAAAAACCCGCCCGCCGGTGAAGAAGCCACGCTGGTGGACCTGATCACCCACCGCGTGCCGGCCGGCGTGGACGATGCCGCCAAGGTCAAGGCCAGCTACCTGGCTGCCGTGGCCCACGGCACTGAGAAGTGCCCGCTGATCAGCCGCGAAAAAGCCACGGAACTTCTGGGCACCATGCTGGGCGGCTACAACATCAGTCCGCTGGTGGATTTGCTCGACGACGCTGCGGTGGCCGGCGTGGCGGCGAACGGGCTAAAGAAAACCCTGCTGATGTTCGACCAGTTCCATGACGTCAAGGAAAAGGCCGACAAGGGCAACGCCCACGCCAAGGCCGTGCTGCAGAGCTGGGCCGATGCCGAATGGTTCACCTCGCGCCCCGAAGTGCCGCAAAGCATCACCGTCAGCATCTTCAAGGTGCCCGGCGAAATCAACACCGACGACCTTTCGCCAGCGCCTGACGCGTTCAGCCGGCCCGACATCCCGATGCATGCCCTGGCGATGCACAAGAACGCCCGCCCCGGCCTTGACCCCCGCGCCTTGCCCGAAGAAGACGGCAAACGCGGCCCGGTGAAGTTCATCGAGGACCTGCGCGCACGCGGCAACCTCGTGGCCTATGTGGGCGACGTGGTGGGCACGGGCTCATCGCGCAAGTCGGCGACCAACTCGGTGCTGTGGTTCACCGGCGAGGACATCCCCTTCGTGCCGAACAAGCGCTTTGGCGGCGTGTGCCTGGGCGGCAAGATCGCCCCGATCTTCTACAACACCATGGAAGACTCCGGCGCGCTGCCGATCGAGCTCGACGTGAGCCAGATGGACATGGGCGACGTGGTCGAACTGCGCCCGTATGACGGCAAGGCACTGAAGAACGGCAAGGTGATTGCCGAGTTCAAGGTCAAGAGCGACGTGCTGTTTGACGAAGTGCGCGCCGGCGGCCGCATTCCGCTGATCATCGGCCGCGGCCTGACGGCCAAGGCGCGCGAGGCGCTGGGCCTGCCGGTGAGCACCCTGTTCCGCCTGCCCGCCGTCCCGAAGAGCCATGGCAAGGGCTTTACCCTGGCGCAGAAGATGGTTGGCCGCGCCTGCGGCCTGCCCGAAGGCCAGGGCGTGCTTCCGGGCACCTATTGCGAGCCGAAGATGACCAGCGTGGGCTCGCAGGACACCACCGGCCCGATGACCCGCGACGAGTTGAAAGATCTGGCCTGCCTGGGTTTCAGCGCCGACCTGGTGATGCAGTCGTTCTGCCACACCGCCGCCTACCCCAAGCCGGTGGACGTGAAGATGCACCACGAACTGCCCGAGTTCATGAGCACCCGCGGTGGCATTCCCCTGCGCCCGGGCGACGGCATCATCCACAGCTGGCTCAACCGCATGCTGCTGCCCGACACCGTCGGCACCGGCGGCGACAGCCATACCCGTTTCCCGATCGGCATCAGCTTCCCCGCAGGCTCCGGCCTGGTGGCTTTCGGCGCCGCCACCGGCGTGATGCCGCTGGACATGCCCGAGAGCGTGCTGGTGCGCTTCAAGGGCACCATGCAGCCCGGCATCACCCTGCGCGACCTGGTCAACGCCATTCCGCTGTACGCCATCAAGTCCGGTTTGCTGACCGTGGCCAAGCAGGGCAAGAAGAACATCTTCTCGGGCCGCATCCTGGAAATTGAAGGTCTGCCCGACCTGAAGGTCGAACAGGCCTTCGAGCTCAGCGACGCCTCGGCCGAGCGCAGCGCCGGCGGTTGCACCGTGCACCTGAACAAGGAGCCGATCATCGAGTACATCAACAGCAACATCACGATGCTGAAGTGGATGATCGCCGAAGGTTACTCCGACGTGCGCACCATCAACCGTCGCATCAAGGCGATGGAAGCCTGGCTGGCCGATCCGCAGTTGCTCAAGGCTGATGCCGACGCCGAGTACGCATCCGTCATTGAGATCGACCTGGCCGACATCCATGAGCCGATCGTGGCCTGCCCGAACGATCCGGACGACGTCAAGACGCTGTCCGACGTGGCCGGCGCCAAGATCGACGAAGTGTTCATCGGCTCGTGCATGACCAACATCGGGCACTTCCGCGCCGCCTCCAAGCTGCTGGAAAACAAGCGCGACATCCCCGTCAAGTTGTGGATGGCGCCGCCGACCAAGATGGACGCCAAGCAGCTGAGCGACGAAGGCCACTACGGCGTGCTGGGCTCTGCCGGTGCACGCATGGAAATGCCGGGCTGCAGCCTGTGCATGGGCAACCAGGCGCAGGTCAAGGAAGGCGCCACCGTGTTCTCGACTTCCACGCGCAACTTCCCGAACCGCCTGGGCAAGAACAGCAACGTGTACCTCGGCAGCGCCGAGCTCGCCGCCATCTGCTCCAAGCTCGGGCGCATTCCCACCAAGGCCGAGTATCTGGCCGACATGGGCGTGCTGACGGCCAACAGCGACCAGATCTACCAGTACCTCAACTTCGACCAGATCGAAAGCTACGAGGCTTCGGCCAAGACCGTGGCCGCCTGACGGGACGGATGGGCTGGCGTCCCGACGCCGGTCCTCAAAAGGCCCCTCCGGCGACCAGCCCGAGGGGCTTTTTAATTATTTAGTCATAGCAAACTATGACCATTCCACGTTGGGATAGTGCTATTTTCAGGCTGAAACGGGCTGGTCCACCATGAGGCGGGCGATCAGCGCGCCGTCCACCGGTCCGTCCAGCGGAATCCACACCCGCAGCGGGCTGCCCGGGGCCACGCTGATGGGCTCACCCTCCAGGCTCTTCATCTGCGTGAGCACCACCGTGCGATTGCCGGCCGGGTGGATGATCTCCAGCGTGTCGCCCACCGCAAAGCGGTTCTTGGTCTCGACCTCGGCCCAGCCGTCCTTTGACGATTTCACCTCGCCGACGAACTGGCTGCGGTGCGCCTCGGAGCTGCCGGTTTCGTAGTTCTGGGTGTCCTGCGCCGGGCGGCGCTCCAGGAAGCCGGCGGTGTAGCCGCGATTGGCCAGGCCTTCGAGTTCGGTGATCAGGTTCGGGTTGAACGGCCGCCCGGCCACCGCGTCGTCGATGGCGCGGCGGTAGGTCTGCGCGGTGCGCGTCACGTAATACTGGCTCTTGGTGCGGCCCTCGATCTTGAAGGAATCGATGCCGATCTTCACCAGCCGCTCGACATGCTCCACCGCGCGCAGGTCCTTGCTGTTCATGATGTAGGTGCCGTGCTCGTCTTCCATGATCGGCATGAGCTGGCCCGGGCGTTCCTTTTCTTCGAGCAGATAGACGCGGTCGGCCAGCGGGTGGCGCGTGCCGCCGCCGCAGGCTGAAAACGCCTTGTCGGCTTCCAGCTGCGCCTCGCCGAAATTGAAATCGCCTTCCAACTTCACCGGCTGGACTTCACCGGCGTCGTTTTGGTCGCTGCCAGCCTGCGGCGAGTAGGTCCAGCGGCAGGCGTTGGTGCAGGTGCCCTGGTTCGGGTCGCGGCGGTTGAAGTAGCCCGATAGCAGGCATCGGCCCGAATAGGCGATGCACAGCGCGCCATGGACGAAGACTTCGAGCTCGATGTCGGGGCATTCCTGGCGGATCTTCTCGATCTCGTCCAGGCTCAGCTCGCGCGACAGAATGATCCGCGCCACGCCCATGCGCTGCCAGAACTTCACCGCCATGAAGTTGACCGTGTTGGCCTGCACCGACAGGTGGATCGCCACCTCGGGCCACTTCTCGCGCACCATCATGATCAGGCCCGGATCGGCCATGATCAGCGCGTCGGGGCCCATGGCGATCACGGGTTCGATGTCGCGCATGTAGGTGCGTACCTTGTCGTTGTGCGGCAGCAGGTTGCTGGTCAGGAAGAACTTCTTGTCCCGCGCGTGGGCTTCCGCGATGCCCTGGCCGATCTGCTCCAGCTTGAATTCGTTGTTGCGCGCGCGCAGGGAGTAGCGCGGCTGGCCGGCGTACACGGCGTCGGCGCCAAAGTCGTAGGCGGCGCGCATCTTGGCCAGCGAGCCGGCGGGGAGAAGGAGTTCAGGCGTTTTCATGGGGGCCAGCGAGACTCAGCCCTGCGCGCAGGGCAGGCCGGGGGTATTGCACCACTCGCTCCAGCTGCCCGCATACAGCGCGGTGCGGCCCAGGCCAGCGATTTCCATCGCCAGCAGGTTGGGCACGGCGCTGACACCGCTGCCGCAGTGGTGGACCACGGTCGCCGGGTTGCGGCCGGCCAGCAGGGCTTCGAATTCTGCCCTCAGTTCGTCCGCCGCCTTGAAGCGACCCTCGGGCCCCAGGTTCGAGCCGAACGGGCGGTTCAGTGCGCCGGGGATGTGGCCGGCGACCGGGTCCAGCGGCTCCATCTCGCCGCGGAAGCGCGGTGCAGCGCGGGCGTCAACCAGGGTTTGGGTCGGGCGCCCGACGCTGGCGGCCACCGTTGTCGTGGTGGCCAGCGCCGCTTTCTCGACCGACAGCGTGAAATGACCGACTTCAGGCGTGGCGGGCGTGCCGCTCTCCACCGCGCCGCCCGCGGCTTCCCATGCCTGCAGGCCGCCATCCAGCACGGCCACCGCCTCGTGACCGGCCCATTTCAGCATCCACCACAGGCGCCCGCAGTAGTTGGCGCCATTGCGGTCATAGACCACCGCCTGCATCGTGTTGTCGAAGCCGGTGTCGCGCAGCCACTCGGCAAACACCTCACGCCGGGGCAGGGGATGCCGGCCGCCGTTGACGGCGTCGGCCGCGCTTTGCGCGCTGAGATGCCGGTCCAGGTGTGCCTGCACCGCGCCGGCGATATGGACTTCGGCATAAAGGCGGTCGGCGGCCTCGGGCTTCATCAGATCAAAGCTGCAATCGAACACCTTCAGTGGCGCGCCGCCGGCCTGCAGGGCCTGCAGCTGCTCGACGGAAATCAGGGTGGTGTAGGGCGTGGACAGGGTGGACATGGCTCAGTGCTCCTCGGCGGGCGGGTTGGGCAGGGCGCGCGAACGCAGAAAGGTGGCGGCGACGCCGCTGGCGATGATCAGGGCCATGCCGGCCCAGCCGATCAACGGAATCTGGTCGCCGAACAGCAGCATGCCAAACAACGCGGCAAACACGATGCCCGAATACTGCAGGTTGGCCACGACCAGTGTGGCGCCTTGGCTGTAGGCGCGCGTCATGCAGAGCTGGCCCAGGGCGGCCAGCACACCGATCGGTAGCAGCCACAAGGCCTGCGGCCACACCCAGGGACTGGCGCCCATGAACAGCATGCCAACGGCGCCGGCCACTGTCGCGCCGACCGAGAAATACAGCACGGTGCGGGCTTCGGGCTCGCCCACGCGGCCCAGTGCGGCGACCTGAAGGTAGGCAAAAGCGGCGCCCAGGCCCGAGAGCAGGCCGATCAGGCCGGCGAACAGCTGGTTTTGCTCGATGGTGGGTCGCAGCGTCATGATCACGCCGGTGAAGCCTGCCATCACGGTCAGCACGATCGGTCCCTGGCGGCCGACGTCTTGCAGGCGGCCCATGATCAGGGTGCCGCCGACCAGAAAAGCCGCCACCCAGATGCCGCTCATGTAGTTGAGCGTCATGGCCGTGGCCAGGGGCAGCTTGGCGATGGCGTAGAACCAGGCCGTCAGGGAGGCCACGCCGACGATGCTGCGCCACACATGCATCATCGGCACGGGGGACTTGAGTGACACGCCCCTGAAACGGCACCAGGTGGCCATGAACACAATGCCGATCGCACCGCGGTAACACACCAGTTCCACCAGGTTGAAGTGCGCGGACGCGACCTTGATGCACACGCTCATGCTGGCGAAGAACAGCGAGGCGAGGATCATCCACGAGGCTTGCAAAACCGGTCCTTAGGGGTGAAATTGGCCAATTCCCAGCGTCTTTAGTTGATAGTTTGCTATCAAACCTGAGGCTTCTGCAAGCCCATCACGCTACGGTACCACTCGTGAAAATGCTGCATGCCGTCTTCCATCGGGCTCTGGTAGGGCCCGACTTCGTTGTCGCCACGCTGCATCAGCGCGCGCCGCCCGGCGTCCATGCGCTCTGCGATCTCGTCGTCCTCCAGGCAGGTCTCCATGTAGGCGGCCTGCTGTGCCTCGACGAATTCGCGTTCGAAGGCGACGATCTCCTCGGGGTAGTAGAACTCCACCATGTTGAGTGTCTTGTTCGGCCCCATCGGGTGCAGCGTCGAGACCGTCAGCACATGCGGGTACCACTCCACCATGATGTGCGGGTAGTAGGTGAGCCATATCGCACCAAATTTGGGCGCCTGGCCCCGGCGGTACTGCAGCAGTTGCTGGTGCCAGCGCTCGTACACCGGGCTGCCGGCCTTGCCGAGCCAGTTGGTCACGCCCACGGTCTGCACCGAATACTCCGGCTTGAACTCCCAGCGCAGGTCGTCGCAGGTCACCACGCTGCCCAGCCCCGGATGGAAGGGGCCGACGTGGTAGTCCTCCAGGTAGACCTCGATGAAGGTCTTCCAGTTGTAGTTGCACTCGTGCAATTCCACGCGGTCCAGCGCATAGCCCGTGAAATCGAGGTCGGCGCGCGGGCCCATGCCGGCCAGATCGGCGGCGATGTCGCGGCCGTTGTCTTCAAACAGCAGGCCGTTCCACTCCTGCAATCTGTAGTTGTTCAGGTCCAGGCAAGGGTCGTGGGCGAAATGCGGCGCCCCCAGCAGCTTTCCGTCCGGCGCGTAGGTCCATCGGTGCAGCGGGCAGACGATGTTGCCGCCGGCGCTGCCCTTGGCCGACGCATTGAGCGAACCCCGGCCCTTGAGCATGACCGCCTGACGGTGTCTGCAGACGTTGGAAACCAGCGCCACCCCTTCGGCGGTGCGCACCAGCGCGCGGCCTTCGCCTTCATGGGGCAGTGCGTAATAGTCGCCCGTGTTGGGCACGGCGAGTTCATGCCCGACATAGCGGGGCCCTCGCTGGAAGATGTTGCGCAGCTCGCGCTGGTGCAACGCTTCGTCAAAGTAGCTTGAAACTGGTAGTTGGCTTGCGGCCTGCTGCAGTTGAAGACTTAAATCAGACATGGGTGACCTGACCTAGAGACTCCCCCTATGAAGGGGCAGGAAAGTGGGCGCCGGACCCCTGACACGGGCGCGAAAAAAAGCCGGCAGGGCCGACTGGAAGAGTGTGAATTGTACCCCCGGGGGGGTATTTGTACCCGGGAATGGTGCGTTGGCCCTAATCCTGCGGGGCCGTGACAGGCTGAACCAAGGTCAACCGCCTAAAATGACTGGCTAACTCCGGTACCGTCTTCATGCCCAAGGCCCCTGCTTCACCCGCCACGCCCGCACTTCCCGCCAGCTATGAAGCCGCGCTCGAAGAACTCGAGCAGCTGGTCGGGCGTCTGGAGTCGGGACAGATGCCGCTGGACCAGCTGCTCGGCGGCTACCAGCGCGGGGCTGCGCTGCTGAAATTCTGCCGCGACCGGCTGGAAACGGTGGAGAACCAGATCAAGGTGCTCGACGACGGAGTCCTCAAGCCATGGACGCAAGCGTGAGCGCTGTCGTGACCTTCGATTTCCAGGCCTGGACCGTGGCCCAGCTGGACCGGGTCGAAAGCGCCTTGTCGAAGTGGGTTCCCGCCGACGCCCCGGCGGGCCTGGGGGCGGCGATGCGCTATGCCGTGCTCGATGGCGGCAAGCGACTGCGACCCTTGCTGGTGATGGCTGCAGCCGAGGCTGCCGGTGCGCAGGCGCCAGCGGCGGCTCGCCAGCGGATTGACGAAGCGGCGCTGCGCGCCGCGTGCGCGGTCGAACTGATCCACGCCTATTCCCTGGTGCACGATGACATGCCCTGCATGGACAACGATGTGTTGCGTCGTGGCAAGCCGACAGTGCATGTGAAGTTCGGCGAAGCCCGGGCGCTGCTGGCGGGCGACGCCTTGCAGGCCCTGGCGTTCGAATTGCTGACGCCGGTTGACGGATGCATGAGCGCTTCGGTGCAGGCCGCCTTGTGCCGCCTGCTGGCCCGTGCGGCAGGCCACGACGGCATGGCCGGCGGACAGGCTATCGACCTGGCCAGCGTGGGTGTGGCGCTTTCGGAAGACCAGTTGCGCCAGATGCACCGCCTGAAAACCGGCGCGCTGCTGCGTGGCAGCGTGCTGATGGGCGTGGCTTGTGATGAACGTGCCGAGGCGGGTGCCACAGGCGTCGTCCAGGCATTGACCCGCTACGGCGATGCCATGGGCCTGGCGTTTCAGGTGGTGGACGATATTCTCGATGTGATCACTGACACGGCCACGCTGGGCAAGACCGCCGGCAAGGATGCCGCTGCGGCCAAGCCGACCTATGTGTCGTTGCTCGGGCTGGACCGGGCGAAGTCGTATGCGCAGGCGCTGTATGCCCAGGCCATCGCAGCACTCGATGCCATTGGTCTGGATCACGCGCAGACCGAGGCGCTGCGTGCCCTTGCCGGCGTGGTGGTGCATCGGGAAAAATAAGGGAAGAGGTTTTAGAACAACATGACTTCGCTGCTAGAAACCATCCACGAGCCGGCTGATCTGCGCCGGTTGCCGCGCGACCAGCTCCGGCGGGTTGCGGACGAATTGCGTGCCTGCGTGCTTGACAACGTCTCGCGAACCGGCGGTCACCTCAGCTCCAACCTCGGCACCGTCGAAATGACCGTGGCGCTGCATTATGTGTTCAACACGCCCGAGGACCGTCTGGTCTGGGACGTGGGTCACCAGACCTACCCGCACAAGATCCTGACCGGCCGTCGCGACCGCATGCCGACGCTGCGCCAGCTTGGCGGCCTGAGCGGTTTCCCCCAGCGCGCCGAGAGCGCGTACGACACGTTTGGCACGGCGCACTCCTCCACCAGCATTTCCGCCGCGCTCGGCATGGCCGTGGCGGCCCGGCAAAAGGGGGAGTCCCGCCATGCCGTGGCCGTCATCGGCGACGGCGCCATGACGGCGGGCATGGCCTTCGAGGCACTCAACAATGCCGGCGTGGAAGACTGCAACCTGCTGGTCATCCTCAACGACAACGACATGTCGATCAGCCCGCCCGTGGGGGCGCTGAACCGCTACCTGGCCCAGCTCATGAGCGGACAGTTTTACTCGGCGGCCAAGAATGTGGGCAAGAACGTGCTCAAGGTGGCGCCGCCCCTTTTCGAACTGGCCAAGCGGTTCGAGGAACATGCCAAGGGCATGGTGGTGCCCGCCACGCTGTTCGAGAAGTTTGGCTTCAACTATGTGGGTCCGATCGACGGCCACGACCTGGAGTCCCTGATTCCGACGCTGGAAAACATCAAGCAGCTGAAAGGCCCGCAGTTCCTGCATGTCGTTACCAAGAAAGGCCAGGGCTACAAGCTCGCAGAGGCCGATCCCGTGGCCTACCATGGCCCGGGCAAGTTCGACCCCGCCGTGGGCCTGGTGGCCCCGGCCTCGGCACCGAAGACGACCTTCACCCAGGTGTTCGGCGAGTGGCTGTGCGACATGGCTGAAAAAGACCCGCGCCTGGTCGGCATCACGCCCGCCATGCGCGAGGGCTCGGGCATGGTCGAGTTCCACAAGCGCTTTCCGGGGCGCTATCACGACGTCGGCATCGCCGAGCAGCATGCCGTGACCTTCGCGGCCGGGCTGGCCTGTGAAGGGCTCAAGCCAGTGGTGGCCATCTACTCGACCTTCCTGCAGCGCGGGTACGACCAGCTGATCCACGACGTGGCGCTGCAGAACCTGCCGGTGGTCTTCGCACTGGACCGCGCCGGCCTGGTCGGCGCGGACGGCGCCACCCATGCGGGCGCCTACGACATCCCTTTCCTGCGCTGCATCCCGAACATGGCGCTGTCGTGCCCGGCCGATGAGCGTGAATGCCGCCAGTTGTTGTCGAGCGCGTTCGAGCAGGACCATCCGGTGGCCGTGCGCTATCCACGCGGCGCTGGCGCGGGCGTGGCCACCGAGGCAGGTCTGGAATCACTGCCGTTCGGCAAGGGTGAAATTCGCCGTCTGCGGCAGGGCTCGGCGGAAGGGGTTCGAAAAGGCATTGCGATCCTGGCGTTTGGCACGCTGCTGTACCCGGCGCTCAAGGCGGCCGAGCGAATGAATGCCACGGTGGTCAACATGCGCTGGGTCAAACCGCTGGATGTCGAACTGCTGCTCAGCGTGGCGGCCGGGCACGAAGCCCTGGTGACCGTCGAGGAGGGCGCCATCATGGGGGGCGCCGGCAGCGCCGTAAGCGAGGCGCTGCAGGCGTCCAGCGTGGTCATGTCGATGCTGCAACTGGGTCTGCCTGACGTGTTCATCGAGCACGGCGACCCGACCCGGCTGCTCGCCATGCAGGGGCTGGATGCGGCTGGCATCGAAGCCTCCATCGCGAAGCGCTTTCCTGGCCTGATCGAGACGGTGCGCCCGGCGCTCAAGGCTGTGGCCTGAAACCCGTCGCGACGGTGGGCGTTCGAGCCGTGGCGGCGTGAATTGTTTTCAGCGCGGGCTTGAAGTCCGGTCCGCCCCTCGTGTGGCGAGCTTGCGATAGCGCAAGACCTCGTGCATTGAGGGGCTTTCCCGAGGGAAAACCCGCGCGGAAACAGGTTCACAAATTCCTAGAATGCGAGTTGACTTTTCGAGTCCTCGGGTCGCAACGCGCGTCCGGGTCATTCATCATTTTTCAGGAGTGAACTTATGGATCGTCGTTCCGTTATCAAACACGCCGGCATTGCCGGCGTCCTGGCCGCAGGTGCTGCGCCCGCCGTGCATGCCCAGGGTGCCACGCTGCGCTGGCGCCTGGCGTCCAGTTTCCCCAAGTCGCTGGACACCATTTTTGGTGCTGCTGATGCGTTCGCCAAGAAGGTCGGCGAAATGACCGGCGGCAAGTTCGTCATCACCACCCATGCCGGCGGCGAGCTGATGCCCCCGTTTGGCGTGCTCGACGGCGCATCCAACGGGACCGTCGAAATGGCGCATACCGCCCCCTACTACTTCTTCGGCAAGGATCCGACCTTCGCGCTCGATTGCGCCATTCCCTTCGGCCTGAACAGTCGTCAGATGACGGCCTGGATGTACGAAGGCAACGGCCTGAAGCTGACGCGTGAGTTCTATGGCAACGTGGGCATCGTCAACTTCCCGATGGGCAACACCGGGGCGCAGATGGGCGGCTGGTACCGCAAGGAAGTCAAGTCGGTGGCCGACATCAAGGGCCTGAAGTTCCGCGTTGGCGGTTTCGGTGGCAAGGTGCTGGAGCGCTTGGGTGCTGTGCCCCAGAACATCCCCGGTGGCGAAATTTACCAGGCGCTTGAAAAGGGCACGATCGATGCCGCCGAATGGATCGGACCTTACGACGATCTGAAGCTCGGCTTCAACAAGGTGGCGCCTGTTTACCACTATCCCGGCTGGTGGGAAGGCGGCCCGCAGCTTTCGCTGTACGTCAACAAGAAGGCTTACGACGGCCTCTCGTCCGAGTACAAGGCCATTGTCGAAGCCGCCGCATCGTATGCGCACTCCGACATGCAGGCCAAGTACGATTACAAGAACCCGGGTGCCCTCAAGACGTTGGTGGGCCAGGGTACCAAACTGGTGGCCTTCCCCAACGACGTGATGGCAGCGGCGTTCAAGGCGGCGGAAGAGGTCTATGCCGAGCTGAATGCCAGCAATCCGGCCTGGAAGAAGATCTACACCGACTACGCCACCTTCCGCCGTGATGCCAACCTCTGGTTCCGCTTTACCGAGGCACGTTTCGACGGCTTCATGCAGGCCCAGAAACTTTGATGTTTTCCTGAAGTACGCGCTACCAGCTCGCTGGCAGCCAAAAAAAACCCCGCCATGGCGGGGTTTTTTTTGGCCCCGGCTTTTCGCCGGAGGATCGGACTTCAGGGCTTTTTCTGCTGGTCCGCCTTCATCGAGTCCATCAGTCCCTTCATCGGGTCTTCGCTGACCTCGCCCGTGGGCGCGCCTGAGGCTGCGCCAGCCGGGATTTCGGCGGCTTGATTCTGCATCTGCTGGAAGACCTTGTCGGAGTCGATGGCGGGGCCCTGGGTGGTGTTGGTGGACACGATGCCGGGGAAGGCAATGATCAGGCCGACCATGATCACCTGGATCAGCACGAAGGGCACGGAACCCCAGTAGATCTGCTCGATGGTGACCTTCTTGATCGGCTTTTTCGTGACCTTGTCGGTGTAGTCCTCGTGCGGCGCCACGCTGCGCAGGTAGAACAGCGCAAAGCCGAAGGGCGGGTGCATGAACGAGGTCTGCATGTTCACCGCCAGCAGCACGCCGAACCAGACCAGGTCGATGCCGATCTTTTCGGCGACGGGACCGATCAGCGGAATGATGATGAAAGCCAGCTCGAAGAAGTCCAGGAAGAACGCCAGCACGAAGACCAGGATGTTGACGACGATCAGGAAGCCCAGCTGCCCGCCCGGCAGGCCGGTCAGCAGGTGCTCGACCCAGATGGGACCGTCGGCGCCCTGGAAAGCCAGGCTGAACACCGTCGCGCCCACCAGGATGAACAGCACGAAGCACGACAGTTTCATGGTGGCGTCCATCGCCTGGCGCATCAGCTTCAGATCCAGCCGCCGGCGTGAAACCGCCATCACCAGGGCGCCCACGGCGCCCATGGCGCCGCCTTCAGTGGGCGTGGCGATGCCCAGGAAGATCGTGCCCAGCACCAGGAAGATCAGCGCCAGCGGTGGGATCAGCACAAAAGTCACGCGCTCGGCCATGTTCGACAGCAAGCCGAGCCTGGTGACCTTGTTGAGAACCGCAGCAATGAAAGCCACGCCAACGCCGACGCACATCGACACCACGATCTTTTCGTCCAGCGCCGTGCCCTCGGGTCGGGTCTTGGCAAAGGCCACTGCCGCGATGACTGAAATCACAGTCAGCACACCCAGCGAACGCAGGCCGGAGCTGCCGTCGGCTTCGCGGATGGTGCGTGCCTCCGGTGGCAACGCCGGTACATAGCTCGGCTTGATCAGGCTCACGAGCAGGACGTAGCCGACATACAAGCCGGTCAGCACGAAGCCGGGAATGAAGGCGCCGGCGTACAGGTCGCCCACGCTCTTGCCCAGCTGGTCGGCCAGGATGATCAGCACCAGCGATGGCGGAATGATCTGCGCCAGCGTGCCGGAGGCGGCGATCACGCCCGTGGCAACCCGCCGGTCATAACCGTATCGCAGCATGATCGGCAGCGAAATCAGGCCCATGGAGATCACCGAGGCCGCGACGACACCGGTGGTGGCCGCCAGCATGGCGCCCACCAGAATCACCGCGTAGGCCAGACCGCCACGGATCGGGCCGAACAGCTGGCCGATGGTGTCCAGCAAGTCCTCGGCCATGCCGGAGCGTTCCAGGATCAGCCCCATCAGGGTGAAAAACGGGATCGCCAGCAAGGTGTCGTTCTGCATGATGCCGAAGATGCGCAGCGGCAGGCTTTGCAGGAAGGCCGGATTGATGGTGCCCAGCTCGATGCCGACGAAGCCGAAAAACAGGCCGCAGGCGGCCAGCGAAAACGCCACCGGGTAGCCGAACAGCAGGAAGACGATGAGCGCGCCGAACATGATCGGCGCCAGATTGGCGACAAGGAAGGCGGTCATGGCTTGGCTCCTGCGAGCGCCGCTTCACGCGCGGCCACTTCTTTCTGCGCCAGGAACTCGGCGAGTTCCTCCTCGGGCGTCTTCACGCCCTGTCTTTTTGTCGGATCGGGGATCAGGCCCTTGAGGAAGGCAATGCGCTTGATCAGTTCGGAAACGCCCTGGATGCCCAGCAGCAGCAGGCCCAGAGGCAGCAGCGCGAACACTGGCCAGCGGATCAGGCCGCCGGCGTTGGAGGACATCTCCTTGGTGACGTAGGCGTTGATGACCAGCGGCATCGCCAGCGTGATGATCATGACGATGAACGGGAACAGGAAGGCGCAGATGCCGATGATGTCGATCCAGATCTGGGTGCGCTTGGAAAAGCGGCCCGAAATCACGTCGATGCGCACATGTTCCTGGCGCATCATGGTGTAGCCGGCGGCCAGCAGGAACACGGCGGCGAACAGGTACCACTGGATTTCCAGGAAGGCATTGGAGCCGACGCTGAACACCTTGCGCACCACGGCGTTGGTGGCGCTGATCAGCACGGCGGCCAGCACGAGCCAGGCGACCCAACGACCGATGAACTCGGTGAAACCGTCGATGCGTCGGGACAGGGATAACAGGTAGGGCATGGTGTCTCCGTCAAATGTTCAAGGCTACCGGTAGGCGGCCGTCAGGACCCGCACGGGGATGGCGCAGGATGGGGGATTCTATGGTCGGCGGACCGCTTCTGATGCATGAAAAAACTTTGCCCGATGTTGAAATTCGTCGAACCTAGGGTAAACGATGTGTTTGTTGATCCATGCCTGGCCGGCCGGATTCAACGCCAATAATCGGGGTCTGCAGACAGGTCGCTTGTGCAACACCCATCTACCCACGACATCGACGCCCCGGCCATGCGCCAGGCAGGGCGCGACGCGCTCTCGCTGGCGCTGATCGACGCACGCAATCAGACCTTGCGCCTGCTGGCCGCCCACGAAGCCGCAAGCCGCGCGCCAGAACGGGCCGGAACCCCCGCGGCAAGCGGCGCAGCGCCCCTGTGGCTGGCCGGGCACGCCGGCTGGTTTGCCGAGTCCTGGATCGCCCGCAACACGCAGGTCGCCCTGGGCGCCGGCTGTCCGGCAGCGCCGGCACGTCTGGCCTCGATCGAACCTCACGCCGATTTCTGGTGGGGACCTTTGCATCGCGGCCAGCCACCCGGGCGCGGACCCGCCGGGCCGGACTTCACCGCGACGCGCGGCTGGTTGCTGGAGACGCTGGAGACCACGCTGGACCTGCTGGACAAAGCCGCGGACAGCGACGACGCGCTGTATTTCTACCGCCTCGCGCTGTTCCACGAAGACCAGGTGGGTGAGCGAATGGTGGTTCTGGCGCAGACGCTCGGCGTGGCGCTGGCGCTGGAGGCGCCCTTGATTGCGGGTTTGCGCGAACCCCTCGGCGTGCCGGCCACGCGCTGGTCGCTGGGCTCAGTGCCCGGCGGCTTCGTTTTCGACAATGAAAAGTGGGCGCACCCTGTGAACGTGCCGGAGTTCGAGATCGATGCCCAGCCCGTGAGCTGGTCGCAGTTCGTCGAATTTGTCGACGACGGCGGCTACGACCGTCAAGAGCTCTGGCACCCTGAGGGCTGGGCCTGGCTGCAGGATGCGGAGGCCAGCGGCGGGCGGCGCGGACCGCGCCATGTGGAGCAGATCGGCGTGGCGCGCTTCGGCGGCGCCGGCGCCGTGCTGCAGACGCGTTTTGGCCAGCCGGTGCGCCTCGCCGGCCACCACCCGGTCTCGCATGTGAGCTGGTGGGAGGCCGACGCCTGGTGCCGCTGGGCGGGCCGGCGGCTGCCCGACGAGGTCGAATGGGAACTCGCCGCGCACCTTGCGGGGCGACGCGGCTTCCGATGGGGCGACGTGCATGAATGGACGGCCAGCCGCTTCCAGCCCTATCCGGGTTTCACGCCGGACCCGTGGGTGGCCTACTCGGTGCCGCACTTCGGCAAGGCGCGGGTGCTGCGCGGCGCGTCGTGGGCAACGCGCGGGCGCATGAAGCACCCGAAGTTTCGCGGTTTCAGCGAGCCGGGTGAGGACGAAATCTTTGTCGGCTTCCGGTCCTGCGCCATCTAGTCGGAACCGGGTACTCCTGAAATCATAGCTGTCAATGACCCTTCGACGCTGGGATTGGCCTCTTTTTTCTCTGAAAACGCCACCAGGGCAGCCGTTCGCGCAGTGACAGTACCTCGCCGCAGTGCGCCGCCTCATAGCCGGCGAGTGTGGCCATCTGCTGTTGCCAGTCGGGGTGGCGCAGCACCTGCCGCAGCGCCTGGATGGCGGGCTGCTCCAGCGCCGACTTCAGGCAGACCAGGTGGTAGTCCTCCCGCGCCAGCGGCACGAAATCCAGGCCGCGCGAACGGGCGGCCAGTTCGATGCCCAGGCCGGTATCGGCCGCGCCCGCCGCAATGGCTTGCGCCACGGCCGCGTGCGAGGGTTCCGTCAGCGCGTCGCCCGAAAGGTCCTGCGCGCCCAGCGCGGCGCCGGCGAGAAGGTCGTCGAGCAGCACCCGCGTGCCCGAGCCCAGGGGCCGGTTGACGAAGCGCGCGCGTTGGCGCGCCACGTCGGCCAGCGAGCGCAGGCCCAGCGGATTGCCTGGCGCCACCATCAGCCCCTGCGTACGCCGCCCGAAGCCGATGATCTTGTGCAGGCCGGGCTGAAGCAGCGGCCGGTAGGCGCGCGCGGTCATGGAGTCGGGCGCGGGCTGGGCCAGGGAGTGAAAGCCCGCCAGGATGCAGCGGCCCTCATTGAGCGCGGCAATCGCATCCACGCTGCCGGTGAACCGGATGTCGAGATGCAGATTGGCCTGCTGCGCCGCGTGCGCGCGCAGGGCGGGCAGCGCATCGTCGTGGCTGGCGTAGAGCGTCAGCACATGGGCTGCCGGGTCGAAGGCCACCGCGAAGGCGCGCTCCAGCTCGGCGCGTAGGGCTTCGATCTGCGGGCTCAGGCGCGCCTGAGCCTGGCGCTCGGCCCACATCAGCTTGGCACCGAATTCCGACAGCCGCGCCGACTGGCCTTTTTCCCAGACGATCAGCTCGTTGCCGAGCTCGTCCTCCCAGCGCTTGAGTTCACCCCAGACGTGACGGTAGGACAGCCCCAGTGTGCGTGCCGCCGCGGAGATCGAGCCCATCGCATCCACGGCCTGCAGCAGTTCGATCAGCGGGTGACGCACCAGCGCTGCGCTGGCGTCGCGAGAAAGTGTGTAGTGGAGCTGGACCCTATGCACGGTGGAACATATCGCGTGGAATTGATCGGGTGCCTACGATACCTGATCCGTTCTGACCGACACCTTCCTGAACCATGTCCACTTTCTCTGAAAGCGCCAGCACCGCGCTGTCGCTGATCACCTCGTTCGACGCAGGGCTGTGGACCATCGTCGGCCGCTCGCTCGCGGTCAGCGCCACGGCCTGCGTCATCGCCTGTGGACTCGGGCTGATGCTCGGGGCGTGGCTGGCCGTGGCACGTTTCGCCGGGCGCGACGCGGTGCTGACCGTGTTGAACACCCTGCTTGCCCTGCCTTCGGTGGTGGTCGGGCTGCTGGTGTACCTGTTGCTGTCACGCACCGGCCCGCTGGGCTTCCTGGGCTGGATGTTCAGCTTCAAGGCCATGGTGCTGGCGCAGGTCGTGCTGGTGGTCCCTGTGGTCACCGCGCTCACCCGCCAGACCGTGGAAGACGCCGAGCGCGCACACGGCGAGCAACTGCGCTCGCTGGGCGCACGCACGGGTCTGCGTGGCCTGTTGCTGGCCTGGGACGAGCGTTATGCCTTGCTGACGGTGCTGATCGCATCCTTCGGCCGGGCCATCTCGGAAGTGGGCGCGGTGATGATCGTCGGCGGCAACATCGACGGTTTCACCCGCGTCATGACCACCGCGATCGCGCTGGAAACCAGCAAGGGCGACCTGCCGCTGGCGCTGGCGCTCGGGCTGATTTTGCTGGCGGTAGTGCTGCTGTTGAACGCCCTGATCTCCGGGCTGCGGCGCTGGCGGGAGCGGCTCGATGGCGGCACGGTCGGACTGAGCCCGGCACTGGCAGCATGAAGCGCGACGAATTCGGTGGTCCCCAGGCTGCGACGGTGTCGACAGGCGCCAGCGCGGCAGCCGTGGTGGCGGCCCGACAGCCCTCAACAGGCACGCCTCCGCTGTTCGACCTGCGCGACGTCGGCGTGCGGCTCGGCCCGGTCCAGGCACTCGCGGGCGTGACGCTGCAGATCCAGCCGGGCGAACGGGTCGCGCTGGTCGGCGCCAATGGCTGCGGCAAGAGCACGTTGCTGCGCCTGCTCAACGGCCTGCTGGAGCCCGCAGCCGGGCGCATTGTGCGCGATGCGGGTGCCCGCCAGGCCCTGCTGTTCCAGCGCCCGCATATGCTGCGCACCACGGTGCGCAACAACATTGCGGTCGGCCTCTGGCTGGGGGGGCTGGGCTGGTCGGAGGCCCGTACGCGCGCCGCCGAGGCCCTGGCGCGCTTCGGCATGACGGATCTGGCCGGGCGGAACGCGAAGAACCTTTCCGGCGGGCAGCAGCAGCGTCTGGCGCTGGCGCGCGCGTGGGCCAGCCGTCCCGAGGTGCTGCTGCTCGACGAGCCCACGGCCAGCCTGGACCCGCGCGCCAAGCACGAGGTGGAAACGTTGGTGGCGGAATTCACCACAGGGGCCATGTCCGGCCTCACCGGGGCCAGGCCCATTTCACTCGTCTTCGCCAGCCACAACCTGGGCCAGGTGAAGCGCCTGGCCACCCGCGTGGTCTATCTGGAACACGGCCGGGTGCTGGCCGACCTGCCCGTGGATCAATTTTTCAATGGCCCTCTGCTGCAAACGCAGTACCCGGCTGCCCATTTGTTCGTCAAAGGCGAGCTTCCATGAGCGTTTTCAAGCGTTTTTGCCATCATCCCAGCGTGAAACGGTCATTATTAGCTATTGTATTAATAGCGTCATCGGCTGTGCAGGCGCAGTCCATCGTCATGTCCTCGACGACCTCGACCGAGCAGTCGGGCCTGTTCAGCTACCTGCTGCCGGAGTTCAAGAAGGCCAGTGGCATCGATATCAAGGTGGTGGCCCTGGGCACCGGGCAGGCGCTGGACACCGCGCGCCGTGGTGACGCTGATGTGGTGTTCGTGCACGATCAGGTGGCCGAAGAGAAGTTCGTGGCCGAAGGCTTTGGCGTGAAGCGCTACCCGGTCATGTACAACGACTTCGTGCTGATCGGGCCCAAAGGGGATCCGGTGGCCACAAAAGGCAGTGACATCGTCGCTGCGCTGAAGAAGATCAGCTCAGCGAACGGTGCCTTCATCTCGCGTGGCGACAAGAGCGGCACCCACGCGGCCGAACAACGCTTCTGGAACCTGGCCGGCCTGGCCGACAAAAAGGGCAGCGGCTACAAGGAATGTGGCTGCGGCATGGGGCCGGCGCTCAACATGGCGGCCTCCGTCGGGGGCTACGTGCTGGCCGACCGGGGCACCTGGCTCAACTTCAAGAACCGCGCCGATCTGGCCGTGCTCGTGGAAGGCGACAACAAGCTGTTCAACCAGTATGGCGTGATGGTCGTCAACCCGGCCAGGCACCCCCATGTGAAGGCGGCGGACGCCCAGAAGTTTGTGGACTGGGTGGTGTCCCCGACCGGCCAGAACGCGATCGCCGGCTACAAGATCGGCGGCGAGCCGCTGTTTTTCCCCAACGCGACGAAGTGAGGGTTCAGTCCAGAAGCGCCACGCCCTTGACCTGGGCAAACACTGCGCGTCCCGGCAGCAGCTGCAGCGTATCGGCCGACTTCCGCGTGATGCGCGCCAGCAGGCGGGTGCCCCCCGCATCCAGCGCGACCATCACGTAGC
>JAABQG010000025.1 GCA_011391595.1 Hydrogenophaga sp. | reverse complement strand
ATTGCGATCGACGGCACGCACCGACGAAATTCGCTCATTCAAGCCCATCGCCGCCAGTGACGGGTACCGGCCCGGACGCAACACCGTGCAGCGACCGCTGAATTGTGCGTCCTCGCAGACTTCCCACTGGTTGCCCTGCACCACCACCGACGAGGCCCTGTCATTGAAGCCGAAGCGGCTGAAATTTTCGACCGACTGCTGGGTGGTGAAATTGCGGCCGTAAAACCCGTCGTTCTCAAAAAAGGTGACCTGCGCGACCGCTTGCGACGCGATGGCCACGGCAGCCATGGCCACTGCGGTTTTCAAAAATGCTTTCATCTGTAGCTCCTGGAAAAGACAAGACTGTCCTTGTAAATGTCACATGCCATGAACCCGATGTCTGTGCGCGGTCGAACAAAGATTGAAAATCATCTGTGGCACACGCGTGGCCTGGAGAGGGGGCTCACGGCTGACGCCACACGCAAGCACACCCGGGCAAGGTGGCCCCTGCCCGGGTGTGCTTGGCCGCGCGCAAGTGCGTGGCTTACTTCTTGTCGCCTTTGGCGGCGTCTTCGATGCTGGCGCCGGCCTTCTGGACCTGCTGCCCCACCTGCCCGACAGCTTTGTCGACTTCCTTGCCGGCTTTCTCGGCCGGGCCTTCCTGCTTCTGGCAAGCCGACAGTGCCGCGACCAGACCGCACAGCACCACTGCGGCTTTGATATTCATTCCGTGTTTCATCCTGTGTACCTCCAGTTAAAAATGCCAGTTTGACCGGTTCACGCGATCTCGCGCAAGTGGCGCAGGTCAAGAAAGTCGCTGCAACACACCGACGGAAGCCGCCAAGTGGGTTACGCCTCAGTCAGACTCAGGGTTTGGTGACCTGGTTGCCAATGACACCGCCGACCACCGCGCCGCCGACCGTTCCTACTGCGCTGCCGCCCGTCAGGATCGAGCCGCCGATGGCCCCGGCACCCGCGCCAATGGCCGTGCCTTTGTCCTGCTGCGACATGCCGGCGCAGCCGCCCAGACCGAGCAGCATGGCCGCTGTGATTGCGCTGAATGCAAATTTTTGTATCGTCTTCATGGAATGACCTCTTTAAGTAAATGAGAACTCCGAAACTTCTCGCCTGGCAGGAGCGGTTGACTGCTTGCCAAAATATGCTTTTGCCCGATTCGGGCAATTGGTTCTGGCGTTACCTGCGCTTTTGACTGTACGCAGCGCCCCGCCTTGGGTCTGTCTGGTGGCGCACAGATCAGATCATGCGTTGCGCGCAGTGTGTGGTCGGGGTCGCCTTGGCCCGATCCACAACAGGAACCCAATCATGAAGACACAACCCAGCGGCCTCCTGCTCAGGCACCTTGCTTCCACTGGCGTAGCGACGCTGCTCGCCTTGACGACTGCTGGCGCCGGCGCCCAGGTGGCCACGGGCACCACGGGAATCGACACCTCGGGCAGCTACAAGAAGGAAGTTCAGTCGTGCCTGAACGGTCTGTCCCAGCAAGACCAGGCCACCTGCCTGCGGGAAGCCAGCAATGCCCGCGCGGAGATAGGCAATCGCACGCCCCCAAACACCCGCAGTGAGCTCAACGCCAATGCGACGTCACGTTGCAACGTGTTGACAGGCGAAGACAAGGCCGCTTGCGCGGCCCGCGTGCTGGGCTATGGCTCTGACTCAGGCAGCGTTGCCGGCGGTGGTGTACTGACCAAGGTCGAAACTGTGGTCATGCCAGCGGGCGCGACATCTGTCCTGATTGAGCCGAAGACCCCCAACCCGGTGGTGCCGGTGCCCGCGCCCTCGCGATAAAGACGCGCAGGCACAGGGGCGGCCAGCGGGCCGGCGCCTAAAGCCAGTACTCCCAGGCCCGCGCGAAAAGCTCCTTCACGCGCCAATCAAGCGGCCGGTTCACCCACCGGGCAAGCGTCACCTCGTCAGAGGCTGCCAGATCCCTGGCAAACATCGCCTGCACCTGGTCGCCAAATTCCTGGCCAAGAACCACCGCATTCAATTCTTCGTTGTGCAGGAAACTTCGCCAGTCAAGGTTGGTCGAGCCCACCGTTGCCCAGACGCCGTCGATCAGCGCGGTCTTTGAATGCAGGATCACGCCGCGCCGCTCGTAGATCTTCACGCCGGCTCGCAGAAGCCGGTCGTAGTACCCACGACCGGCATGGAAGACCAGCCACGAATCCGTCTGGCTGGGCAGGATGAGTTTCACGTCGACCTGGCGCGCGGCCGCCGCCTCGAGCGCAGCAAGCAGCTGCGGGTCTGGCGCGAAATAGGCATTGGTCAGGTGGATGCTGGTTTCGGCGCTGCCGATGGCCGAGAGCAGGGTGGCGTAGATCTGACTGAAGGGCTCGTCGGGTGTACTGCCGATGGCGCGCACCACCTCGCGGCCCACGCTCTGTAGCTGCGGAAAGTAGTCCTTTGCCGGCAAGGGGTCGCCCTTTTGCCTTTCCCAGGTCGAGAGGAACAGCTTCTGGAACTCGGCCACGACGGGCCCCTGCAGCTGGAGGTCGGTGTCGCGCCACGCCAGCGTGCCATCAGGCCGCTCGCGCGATGCACCGCTGAAAGAGCCACCCGAGTACACGCTGCTGATGTTGATGCCGCCCAAAAACGCCGTGCGCCCGTCAACCACGAGCAGCTTGCGGTGGTCGCGATGGTTGAGCTCCCATTCCTTGCGGGACACCAGGGGGTTCATCGGGTTGAATTCAAGGACCTTGATGCCCTCGTCTTTCAGCCGCTGGAAGAAGGCAGGCGGTGTGCCAATCGTACCCACACTGTCACGGATCAGGTTGACCTGCACGCCCTGCTGCTGCTTGTCGATCAGGGCCTGCGCAAAGCGTTGACCGACCTCGTCATCGTCCAGGATGTAGGTTTCCAGGTTGATATGGTCCCGGGCCGCCACGATGGCCTTGAACATGGCCTGGTAGGTGGTCGGACCATCCTGCAGCAAAAGCACCTTGTTTCCGGTCGTCAGCGGACTGCCGGCAATCGCTTCCTCGATCGCCAGGTGACGTTCGAAAATGCCGGTTTCCTGCCCGCCACTGCCAAGGCGATCCAGCACCGCCTTGCTTTGTGCAGCGGACAGCGGACCGCCAGCGCCAGAGAGCTGCACTGGGGCGCCCTGGCTTCGTGCAAGGTCGGGCACGATGGTCGGCAGGCTGCTGCAACCCACCAGCATCAACAGGCCCGCCACAAGCGTGGAAAGCCAAAAACCGGCAAGCGTTGATCGACAGACCCGCATCATGGCAACTGTTTCGGAATTCAGAACCCGTCCGGCGTCGATACAAAAAAGCCATCAACCGCACGCCGGGAGAAGCTTGCCGCTGGCCGGACGCGCAACGGATGCTCAAATCATAGTCGTCCCATCAGAAGGAGTACCACGATGACAATCACGACAAGCCCCAAGCCGCCGCTGGGACCATAGCCCCAATTGCGACTGTGCGGCCAGGACGGA
Organism: Hydrogenophaga sp.; assembly: GCA_011391595.1. Classification (GTDB taxonomy): domain Bacteria; phylum Pseudomonadota; class Gammaproteobacteria; order Burkholderiales; family Burkholderiaceae_C; genus JAABQG01. The sequence continues at coordinate 42,751 of JAABQG010000025.1, read as the reverse complement.
ATGGCGCCGATCAGCATCAGGATCAGAACGATCAACAGTAGGGTTCCCAAGCTCATGTCTTTCTCCTTGTGTTTGTGGCGAGTCGATTCAATTCGAAGGCGATGAGGCCGCAGGCATCACGATCACCGTAGTGCCCTCGCCGGCCTTTCCAGTGGCCCCCTGGCTTCCGATAGCGCCCTGGTCGCCGGCGGGACCTGGCGGACCGGCGGGGCCGGGCACGACGATCGTTGCTGCGGGCACGGTGACCACCGCAGGACGGTCACAGGCAGCCAGGCCCAGGGTGGCCAGAAGTGCCAGCATGAGGAGTGAGTTTTTCATGAGAGATCCTTGATTGGATAAGCAGTTGTGGCGCGATGGGTTCGGGCCAGTCCTTGGAAAAACCGATGCGATCGAGGTTCTCGCACAAGGTACAAGGGCAGCTTAAGTGCCTGGAACGCCACTGTCGGTGCGTCAGCGAACACAGCGGCGAGACAAGCAGAACTGCACCGTGCGCAAAGACACGTTCCCCCTTTCGTGCGGTGCCGCACAGACCCGCCAAAAGAGCGCTCCTAACATCCAGCCAGAACCAAAGCAGAAACCCGGTGTGGGGCTTCTCACCATCCGGTCTTACCCAAGATCACACCATTTTTCACTGGAGATTCACCATGTACATCCGCACTGCACTCGCCGCCACCGTCACGGCCATCGTCATGCTCACCGCCACAGGCTGTGCCGTCAGCCGCGGCCAGCAGACCACTGGCGCCTACGTTGATGACGCGGGCATCACTACCCAGGTCAAGGCGAAGATGCTCGATAGCCCGGCTGTCGCCGGCACGTCGATCAGCGTGGAAACGCTCAATGGCACCGTGATGCTTTCAGGCTTTGCCAAGAGCGCCGCCGAGAAGTCGGCCGCCGAAAACATCGCACGCGGCGTCAGTGGCGTGCGCTCGGTGAAAAACGAAATCGCTGTTCGCCCTTGAGCCTGCCAACCTGAAAATGATCTGCGCCGGCTGACAACAACCGGCGCGAGCAGCAGCCGCCCGCACACCCGCTGGGCGGCTTTTTCATTTCAAAAGTCGTGCTCGACGAATCGCTCGAAGGTCTCATTGAGCTGATGCACCCAGCGCTGCTTGTCCGCATCGGATGCAAAGCTGGCCTCGATGCTGTTGTGCGCCAGCGTCCAGGCGTGCTGGGTGGACAGGTGCAGGGCGGCGAAGGTCTGCGTGAAGTTCTCGTTCAGGTAACCCCCGAAGTAGGCCGGATCGTCCGAGTTCACCGTGACGCAGAGCCCAGCATCGAGCAGCTGGCGCAGGTTGTGGTCTTTCAGGTCGGGGAACACGCACAGCTTCTGGTTGGACAGCGGGCACACCGTCAGCGGGATGCGCTCTTTCGCCAGGCGCGCCATCAGCGCCGGGTCCTGGGCGCTCTGCACGCCGTGGTCGATGCGCTCGACCTTGAGAACATCCAGCGCGCTCCAGATGTAGGCCGGCGGCCCCTCCTCGCCCGCATGGGCCACGCGGTGCAGGCCGAGCTCTCGGCAGCGGGCGAACACGCGCGCGAACTTCTCGGGCGGGTGGCCGAGCTCGCTGGAGTCCAGGCCGACGCCGATAAAGCGGTCGCGGTACGGCAGCGCCTGCTCCAGTGTGGCGAATGCGTCTTCCTCGCTGAGGTGGCGCAGGAAGCACAGGATGAGATCCGCGCTGACGCCCAGCTTCGCGCCGGCATCGACGCAGGCGCGGTGCAGGCCGTTGATGACGACCTCCAGCGGCACGCCGCGCGCGGTGTGCGTCTGCGGGTCGAAGAAGAGCTCGGCACGCACCACGTTGTCGGCCTTGGCGCGCTGCAGGTAGGCCCAGGCCATGTCGTAGAAGTCCTGCTCCGTCACCAGCACGCTGGCGCCGGCGTAATAGATGTCGAGAAAGCTCTGCAGGTCGGTGAAGGCATAGGCGCGTCGCAAGGCCTCCACACTGGCGTAGGGCAGCGCCACGCCGTTGCGCTGCGCCAGCGCGAAGATCATTTCCGGCTCCAGCGAGCCTTCGATATGGATATGCAGTTCCGCCTTGGGCATGGCGCGCAACAGTTCGGGCAGGCGTTGCGCGGGGACAGGATGGACTTTGAACATGATGGACTCCAGAAGAAAGGCCGCCTTGCGGCGGCCTACGAAGCGCTAACAAAAGAGGCGTAGCGAGCGGGTTTCAGGCTAGGCGGACGGAGCACAGGAACCGGAACGTACTACCTGTACGTGAGGATTCCGAGCACCGCCCAACGACGCATGAAGCCCGCGCAGTAGCCGACCTTATTTTTTGTCGCCGCCCGGGATTTTGCCTTCGACACCCTTGACGTAGAAATTGACCCCACCCAGGAACTTGTCATCGGCCACGGCGTCCTTGGCCAGCACTTCCTTGCCGTCCTGACCCATGATCGGGCCCTTCCAGATGACGAAGCTGCCATCCTTCAGGCCGGCCTTGATTTCGTCGATCTTCTTCTTGGTGTCGTCCGGCACGTCGGCGGCGACGGACACCATGTCGATGGCGCCTTCCTTCACGCCCCACCAGGCCTGGCCGGTGGACCACTTGCCGTTGAGCGCGTCGCCCACGGCCTTGATGTAGTAAGGGCCCCAGTTGATGACGGCCGAGCCGAGGTGGGCCTTGGGGCCGTAGGCGGTCATGTCGGAATCCCAGCCGAAGGCGCGCTTGCCCATCTTCTCGGCGGTCTGCAGCACGGCCGACGAATCGGTGTTCTGCATCAGCACGTCGGCGCCGCCGTTGATCAGCGCGGTGGCGGCCTCGGTCTCCTTGGGCGGATTGAACCACTCGTTGACCCACACCACCTTGGTCTTGACTTTCGGGTTGACCGACTGCGCGCCCAGCGTGAAGCTGTTGATGTTGCGGATGACTTCAGGAATCGGGATCGAGCCGACCACGCCCAGCGTGTTGGACTTGGTCATCTTGCCCGCGATCACGCCGGCCATGTAGGCGCCTTCATAGGTGCGGCTGTCATAGGTGCGCATGTTCTCGGCCGTCTTGTAGCCGGTGGCGTGCTCGAACTTGACGTCCTTGGTGTCGGCAGCGACTTTCAACATGGGTTCCATGTAGCCGAAGGTGGTGCCGAAGATCAGCTTGTTGCCCTGGCCGGCCATGTCGCGGATCACACGCTCGGCGTCAGCGCTTTCCGGCACTTTTTCCACGAAGCTGGTCACCACCTTGTCGCCGAACTCTTTTTCCACCGCCTTGCGGCCGTTGTCATGCGCAAAGGTCCAGCCGCCGTCGCCCACCGGGCCGACGTAGGCAAAAGCGATCTTCAGCGGCTCGGGCTTGGCCGGCGCGGGCGCAGAAGCCACGGGCTTGGGCGCCTCGACCGGCTTGGCTTCTTCTTTCTTGCCGCAACCCACCAGGGCCGCGGCGGCCACGGCGGTCAGGGCGGCGGCCTTCAGCAAGGAACGTTTTTGCAGATCAGTCATGTCAGGTCTTTCAAGGACAGGGTTGGGAATGCGAAAAAAAGATTATGAACCGGGAAAGAACGGCTTGCCCAGCGAGGCCGGCATGTTCACGCGGATCCAGGCCGGATTGCGCGAGATCAGCGCCAGCACGACGATGGTGGACACGTAGGGCAGCATGGTGAGCAACTGGCTGGGCACCTCCACGCCGACGCCCTGCAGGTGGAACTGCAGCATCGTCACCCCGCCAAACAGGTAGGCCCCCAGCAGGATGCGCGCCGGGCGCCAGGTGGCGAAGGTGGTGAGCGCCAGCGCGATCCAGCCCTTGCCGGCCACCATGCCCTCGACCCACAGCGGGGTATACACCACCGAGATGTAGGCGCCGGCCAGGCCGCACAAGGCGCCCCCGGCCATCACGGCCGCCAGCCGGATGCGGCGCACGGGGTAGCCCAGCGCGTGGGCCGACTCCGGCGACTCGCCCACCGAGCGCAACACCAGGCCGGCGCGGGTGCGGTACAGGAACCAGATCAGGCCCAGCGCGAAGGCAATCGTCAGGTACACCAAGGGGTGCTGACGGAAGATCGCCGGGCCCAGCAGCGGCACATCGCCGAGCACGGGGAAGGAGAAACTGGGCCGCTCGGGCAGCTTTTCCTGCACGTACTTGATGCCGGCGAAGGCCGAAAAACCCACGCCAAACAGGCTCAGCGCCAGGCCGGTGGCGTACTGGTTGGTGTTGAGCCAGATCACCAACACGCCGAACACTGCGGCCAGCAAGGCACCGGCGCCCATGCCCGCGGCAAAGCCGAGCCAGTCGCTGCCGGTGTGCACCACGGTGGCAAAGCCGGCCACGGCCGCGCACAGCATCATGCCCTCGGCCCCGAGGTTGACGATGCCGGCTTTCTCGTTGATCAGCAGGCCCAGCGCGGCAATCGCCAGCACGGTGCCGGCGTTCAGCGTGGCGGCCAGCAGCAAGGCATAGGATTCCATTACGTCGCCCTCCCGGTGACTTTGAGCCGGTAGGCAATCAGCGTGTCGCAGGCCAGCAGCGTGAACAGCAGCAGGCCCTGGAACACGCCGGTGATGGATTTGGGCAGGCCCAGTCGGGATTGCGCCAGCTCACCGCCGATATAGAACATGCTCATCAGCACCGCCGAAAACACCATGCCCACCGGGTGCAGCCGGCCGACGAAGGCCACGATGATGGCGGCAAAACCATAGCCCGCCGGCACATAGGGCGTAAGCTGCCCGATCGGTCCGGCCACCTCCAGTGCACCGGCCAGGCCGGCCGCCCCGCCCGAGGTCAGCAAGGCCACCCACAGCGCCTTGCGCGACGAGAAGCCTGCGTAGCGCGCCGCGGCTGGCGCCAGGCCACCCACCTGCTGGGCAAAACCGGCGCGGGTGCGAAACAGGAACACCCACAACGCGGCCGCGCCGCCCAGCGCGATCAGCAGGCCCACGCTGACGCGCGAACCCGACATCAGCCGTGGAATCTGCGTCACCGCGTCAAAGGTGCGCGTCTGCGGGAAGTTGTAGCCGGCCGGATCTTTCCAGGGCCCGTAGACCAGCAGGCTCAGCACCATGTCGGCGACGTAGACCAGCATCAGGCTGACCAGGATCTCGCTGGCGTTGAAACGGTCGCGCAGCAAGGCGGTGATCCCGGCCCAGACCATGCCACCCGCCACGCCGGCCAGCAGGATGACCGGGACGATCCAGCGGCCCGTCTCCTTGCCGGCCAGCAGCGCCACGCCGCCCGCGGCCACCGCGCCGATGATGAACTGGCCCTCGGCGCCGATGTTCCAGACGTTGGAGCGGAAACACACCGCCAGCCCCAGCGCGATCACCAGCAGCGGCGTGGCCTTGACCATCAGTTCACCCAGCGCATAAGGCGTCTTGACGGGTTCCCAGAAGAACACCTGCAGCCCCTTGACCGGGTCCTTGCCCAGCGCAATGAACAAGGCCACGCCGATCAGCACGGTGATGGCCAGCGCCAGCAGCGGCGAGCCGTAGCTCCAGAATTTCGAGGCCTGCGGGCGCGGTTCAAGCTTGAGCATCGGAGGCCTCCCGCGATGCCTTGGCCATGGCCGCCAGCCGGGCCTGCACGTCGTCGTGCCACAGCCCGCTCATCCATTCGCCCATCTGGGCGACCGTGGCGTCGGCCCGGTCGATCGAGGGCGACAGATGGCCCTTGGCCATGACGTGCAGACGATCGCAGATCTCGAACAGCTCGTCGAGTTCCTCGCTCACCACCAGCACCGCGCAACCCGCGTCGCGCAGTGCCAGGATTTCCCCGCGGATCTGCGCCGCCGCCCCCACATCGACGCCCCAGGTCGGCTGCGAGACGATCAGCAAGGTGGGCTTGGCGTCGATCTCGCGCCCGACGATGAACTTCTGCAGGTTGCCACCCGACAGCGATTTGGCCGCGGCGTTGGGCCCGCCGGTCTTGACATTGAAGCGCTCGATGATGCCCTGCGCCTGGCGCTCCAGCGTTTTGAGGTTGATCCAGCCGCCGCGCCCGATGGCCTCGCTGCGCGTGAGCATCAGGTTGTGCGCCAGCCCCAGCATGGGCACGGCGCCGCGCCCGAGCCGCTCCTCGGGAACAAAATGCACGCCGAGCGCGCGCCGCTGGCGCGGGTCCATCCGGCCTGCGGGCTGCCCGCTGACTTCGATCATGCCGGGTTTGGCTCGCGTGTCTTCGCCCGACAGCGCGTACAGCAGCTCGCGCTGGCCGTTGCCCGAGACGCCGGCGATGCCGACCACTTCGCCGGCACGTACCTGCATCGACACGTCGTGCAGGTCCACGCCGAAGGGCGATTCGCGCGCCACGTCGAGCATCTTGACGCTGAGCACGGTCGCGCCGGTCTTCACCTCACGATGCTGCAAGGCCGGCGGCTCGGCGCCGATCATCAGACGGCTCAGGGATGCGTTGGACTCCTCGCGCGGGTCGCAGATGCCGGTGACCTTGCCGCCGCGCAGCACGGTGCAGGCGGTGCAGAGCTCGCGAATCTCGTGCAGCTTGTGGCTGATGTACAGGATGCTGCAGCCTTCGGAGGCCAGCTTCTTCAGCACCACGAAGAGTTTTTCGACCGCCTGCGGCGTGAGCACCGAGGTGGGTTCGTCCAGGATCAGCAGTTGCGGGTTGCTCAGCAGCGCACGGATGATCTCGACGCGCTGCATCTCGCCCACGCTCAGGGTGTGCACCGGGCGCCCGGGGTCGATGTCCAGGCCGTATTCGCGTGCCTTGGCCTCGATGCGCGCGGTGACCTCCTTCAGGCTCAGGCTTTTGTCCAGCCCGAGCCAGACGTTCTCGGCCACGGTCAGGGTATCGAACAGGCTGAAATGCTGGAACACCATGCTGATGCCCAGGGCGCGCGCCTCCTGCGGGTTGCGGATCTGCACCGGCTGGCCATTGAAGGCCACCGTGCCGTCGTCGGGCTTGACCGAGCCGTAGATGATCTTCATCAGCGTGGACTTGCCGGCGCCGTTCTCGCCGAGCACGGCATGGGTCTCGCCCGGCTGCACCGTCAGCGACACGTCGCTGTTGGCCACCACGGCCGGGTAGCGCTTGGTGATGTGCGCCAGCTGGAGTCGGGGCGGGCTCATCAGTGATTCAAGCCTGTTTTCAAGGCTTTTTCAGCCGAAGCCCAACGCGGAATGGTCATTATTTGCTATTCTTTCCGAAGTGATGCGGCCACCGCCTTGACGCGTTCGCGAAGCCACTTTGCGGAGCTGGACGCGTGCGTGCGCTCGTGCCAGAGCTGGTAGTACAACAGACGCGGAAACTGGATGGGGCATGGCAGGACCTTGACGGGCAGTTTGTCGACATACCGCTCGCAATACTGGCGACCGGTGGTCAGCACCAGCAAAGTTGATGCCACCATGCTCGGAATCAGCCCGAAATGTGGGCAGCGCGCCGTGATATTGCGCTGCAGGCCCAGCGAATCGAGGTGTTCGTCGATCACGCCGCGCGCGCCCGGGTGCGTGGGCGTGGGGGCAATGTGCTCCCCTGCCAGCCAGCTGGCCGCATCCCAGCCGCCCTGGCTTTCGCGCCGCACCGCAGGGTGATCGCGCGCCACCAGGCAGACCACCTCGTCGCCGAACAGTCGGCCCAGGTGCAGGTCGTCCGGCGGTTTCAGCCAGTTGCCGATGACCACGTCCACCTCGCCCTGCGCCAGCCGCGCGCGGTAGTCGCTTTCGGCCGAAAGCGGCAGGATCTCGATTGGACAGTGGGGAGCCTGCTGCTTGATCTGCGCCACCAGTTGGGGCAGGAACAAGGGATCGAGGAAATCGCTGGCGGCGATGCGGAAGGTCTGGCGTGATGTGGCGGGCTCGAAGCCGCGCGCATCGGTAAACATGGATTCGGCGGCACGAAGAATGCTTGAACTGGGCTGGAGCATGCGCAGGCCGGCGTCGGTGGGCACCATGCCGGCGCCTGAGCGCACCAAAAGAGGGTCGCCCGCGAGTTCGCGGAGTTTTTTCAGCGACGCGCTGACCGCCGGCTGGTACATGCCCAGGCGGATGGCGGCTTTCGAAACGCTGCGTTCAGTCAACACGGTATGCAAGACCCTGATCAAGTGGAGGTCTATCTTGTCGAAAAGGGCCTGATCTCTCATACCTGTGCGTGCATTCGTCTCATATGCTGGGGCTTATGGCGCGGGGGCATCAGTCGCTCTACCCTCGCGCACAAGGAACTACGAAATGACAAACCCGAACATCCGGTTCATCCGGCGCGGCCAGGCCGTGACGCTGGTCAATGTACCACCCACCCGCACCTTGCTGGAAGTGCTGCGCGAAGACCTCGGCGGCACCGGCACCAAGGAGGGCTGCGGCGAAGGTGACTGCGGCGCCTGCACCGTGGTGCTGGGCGAGGCCGTGGCCGGCCAGATGCAATACCGTGCCATCAACGCCTGCATCCGGCTGGCGCATTCGATTGACGGCCTGGCGCTGTGGACCGTGGAAGACCTCGACGCCGACTCCCTGATCCAGCCGCCAGGAGTTGAAGGCGCAACAACGCCCCCCGCCCGCGCAGCAGGCTTGCACCCCGTGCAGGAGGCGATGGTGCAGTGCCACGGCTCCCAGTGCGGCTTCTGCACCCCGGGTTTCGTGATGAGCCTGTTCGGTCTGTACCAGAACCGGGTCTGCCATGGAGAGTCCGTCACTCGCGAACAAGCCCAGGCCGCCCTGTCCGGCAACCTGTGCCGCTGCACCGGCTACCGGCCGATCCTCGACGCGGCGCAATCCATGCATCAGTTCCCTGTCCGCCGCGTGAAGGAACCCGAATTGCTCTCAAAACTGGAGCAACTGAAGTCCATTCCACGATGGGGAAGTGCCAATCTGGACCTGAATTCGGTCTACATGACCCCGAAAAACCTCTCAGAGCTGCTGGCGCTGCGCCGAATGCACCCCGACGCGCAGATCGTCGCCGGCTGCACCGATGTGGGCCTGTGGGTCACCAAGCAGCACCGCGGTTTCGCCCAGGTGCTCGACGTCACCCGCGTGGCCGAGCTGCGCCAGGTGGAGCGCTACCCGCACCACATCGCCATCGGTGCCGCCGTCACCCTGGCGGATGCGTTTGACGCGCTGGTGGCGGACCGGCCGCAGTTGCAGACGTTCGCCCAGCGCTTTGCCGGCCTGCCGGTGCGCAACTCGGGCACGCTGGGCGGCAACGTGGCCAACGGCTCGCCCATCGGCGACTCGATGCCGCTGCTGATCGCCCTGGGCGCCAACGTGGTCCTGATGAGCCAGCGCGACGGCCGGCAGTTTTCACGCGAATTGCCCTTGGAGCAGCTCTACACCGGCTACCGCCAGAACCTCATGGCCCCGGATGAGGTGCTGGCCTGGATCAAGGTGCCGCTGCCGGTGGCAGGCGAGCCGAGTACAGCGCCGGGCCGCCCCAAGCAAGCGAGCGCCCCCTCGGGGGGCAGCGAAGCACACGAAGTGGCAAGCGTGGGGGTCGAATTCATGAGGGTCTACAAGATCTCCAAGCGCTTCGAGGACGACATCTCGGCCGTCTGCCTGGCGGTGAGTCTGCGCGTCGACGGCGAACGCATCCTGAGCGCCTCCATCGGCGTCGGCGGCGTCGCGGCCACACCGGTGCGCGCTGCAAAAACAGAAGCATGCTTGCGCCATATGACGCTGGCGAATGCCACTTTCGAGCAGGCAAGTGCCGTCTTGCAAGCCGAATTCGAGCCGATCTCGGACATGCGGGCCTCGGCGGCCTACCGGCGCGAGGTACTGGGCAGCCTGCTGCGGCGCTTCTGGCTGGAAATCCAGGGCTTGTCCAACGTATCCCTTGAAACACTGTCGCTGGAGGACCGGGCATGAAAACCGCTGCGCCCTCACCCATCGCCCCCGTCACCGCCCTGCCCGCCTGCGGCGCCTCCCGCGCCCATGAAAGCGCCGCCGCCCAGGTGGCGGGCGCAGCGCCCTACATCGACGACATCGCGGAAGTGCGCGGCACGCTGCACGCGGCGCCCATCCTGTCGCCAGTGGCGCACGGCCGCCTGAAAGGTGTGGACACTCGGGCAGCGCTGGCCATGCCCGGCGTGCGCGACGTGGTGCTGGCGCGCGACATCCCCGGCGACACCGTCCTGGCCGCCTTCGCGCACGACGAGCCCATCTTCGCGCTGGACACGGTGCAGCACGTGGGCCAGGTGATCGGCCTGGTGGTGGCCGACACCGTGATGCAGGCGCGCAAGGCCGCGCGAAAGGTGGTGCTGGATATCGAAGCCTTGCCCGCCGTGCTGACGGTGCACCAGGCCATGGCCGCGCAGAGCTTCGTGCTGCCGCCCGTGATCGTGAAGCGCGGCGACGCGGCAGCGGGCCTGGCGCGCGCCACGCACACGCTGCAAGGCCAGTTCGAGGTCGGCGGCCAGGAGCATTTCTACCTGGAGGGGCAGATCGCCTACGTGCTGCCGAAGGAGCAGGCGCAGTGGCTCGTGTACTCCAGCACCCAGCACCCCGGCGAGGCCCAGCACTGGGTGTCGCATGCGCTGGGCCTGGACAACCACCGCGTTCAGGTGGAATGCCGGCGCATGGGCGGCGGCTTCGGCGGCAAGGAAACACAGTCCGGCCACCTCGCGGTCTGGGCGGCCATCGCGGCGAACAAGCTGAAATGCCCTGTGAAGATGCGGCTGGACCGCGACGACGACTTCATGATCACCGGCAAGCGCCATCCCTTTGCTTACCACTACAGCGTGGGCTTCGACGACGCCGGGCTGATCACCGGCCTGAAGCTCACCATGCTGGCCAACTGCGGCTTCAGCGCCGACCTGTCCGGCCCGGTGGCCGACCGCGCGGTCTTCCACGCCGACAACGCCTATTTCCTCAGCGACGTGGAGATCGCCTCGTACCGCTGCAAGACAAACACCCAGAGCCACACGGCGTTCCGAGGCTTCGGCGGGCCGCAGGGCGTGATCGCCATCGAGACGCTGCTGGGCGACATCGCGCGGTATCTGGGGCGGGACGCGCTGGACGTGCGCCAGCGCAACCTCTACGGGATTACCGAGCGCAACACCACCCATTACCAGATGCCGGTGGAAGACAACATCCTGCAGCCGCTGCTGTCGAAGCTGGAAGCAACGTCGTCGTACCGCGAGCGCCGCAGGCAGATCGCCGCCTGGAACGCGCAGAGCCCGGTGCTCAAGCGCGGCCTGGCGCTCACGCCGGTGAAGTTCGGCATCAGCTTCACCGCCACACTGTTCAACCAGGCCGGCGCGCTGGTGCATGTGTACACCGACGGCAGCGTGATGGTGAACCATGGCGGCACCGAAATGGGCCAGGGCCTGCACACCAAGGTGGCGCAGATCGTGGCCGACGAACTCGGCGTGCCCTTCGAGCGTGTGCTGGTCAGCGCCAGCGACACGGCCCGGGTGCCCAACGCCAGCGCCACCGCAGCCTCCAGCGGCACCGACCTCAACGGCCGCGCCGCGCAGTTCGCCGCGCGCAACGTGCGCGACAATCTGGCGGCCTTCGTCGCGGGGATGGACGGCTGCGGCGCGGGCGCCGTGCGCCTCGCGGGCGGGCGGGTCAGCTCGCCCAAGGCCAGCCACGCCTTCGACGATGTCGTCAGACTGGCCTACGCCAACCGCATCCAGCTCTGGAGCGACGGCTTCTATCGCACGCCCAAGATCCACTACGACAAGGCCACGCTGACCGGCCGGCCCTTCTATTACTTCGCCTATGGCGCGGCCTGCACCGAAGTGGTGATCGACACATTCACCGGCGAGAGCCGCGTGCTGAAGGTGGACATCCTGCACGACGTGGGAACCCCCATCAACCCGGCCATCGACATCGGCCAGATCGAAGGCGGGTTCGTGCAGGGCATGGGCTGGCTCACCACCGAGGAACTGGTCTGGGATGCGAAGGGGCGCCTCGCCACCCACGCGCCGAGCACCTACAAGATCCCTACCGCCGGCGATGTGCCCGCGCACTTCAAGGTGGACTTCTGGCCCGAGCCCAACCGCGAGGACAACGTCTTCGGCAGCAAGGCTGTCGGCGAGCCGCCCTTCATGCTGGCCATCAGCGTCTGGGAGGCCGTGCGCGACGCCGTGGCCGCGGCGCGCGGCGATGGCATCGCCAGGATGGATGCACCCGCCACGGCGGAACGGGTGCTGTCGGGTCTCAAGGCGCGCTGAGCGCTGCCGAAGCGCGGTCGCCGGCCATGGCCGGCGCCTGCAGGTCCAGCACGATGTCCCGGGTCACGTGCTCGGGCTGGACCTCGGCATCCCTGAATCCGAGCTCGCGGGACAATTCCAGCATGCGCTCGTTTTCACGCAACACGGTGGCCACGAGTTGCTGCGTGCCGCTGGCTCGCAGGTAGGCGATCAGCTTGTCCATCAGCAGCCGCCCCAGTCCGGAACCCTTGAGTTCGGAGCGCACGATGATGCCGAACTCGGCGCTGGTGTTGTCCGGGTCGGCCAGCGCGCGGGCCACGCCCAGGGTCTGCGGCGCGCCGTCCGGCCCCGGCGCGACCGCGATGAAGGCCATTTCGCGCGTGTAGTCGATCTGCGTCAGCCGGGCCAGTTCGCTGCGCTCCATGGTGCGACGGCTGTAGAACACCCGCATGCGCACGTCTTCCGGGTCCAGGTTCGTAAGAAATTCGACATGCCCGGCTTCATCTTCCGGCCGGATCGGGCGCAGTTCCACCGTACGGCCGTTCCACGCCAGCGTCTCGGCCAGTTCGGACGGATAGGGCCGGATGGCAAAGTTCGCCGCGCCGGCCGGCTTTGCAGAAGACAGCCGGATGCGCGCGTCCAGCGCCATCACCCCTTCGTGGTTGACGATCAGCGGGTTGATGTCGAGTTCGGCCAGCTCGGGAATATCAGCCAGTAGCTGTGAGACCGCCATCATTGCGGCATAGACCGCGTCCAGGTTTGCAGCCGGCGTGTCGCGCCAGCCCTGCAGCAGGCGTGACACCCTCGTGCGAGACACCAGCGCCCGGGCCAGCGGCACGTTCAAGGGTGGCAGTGCCACGGCCCGGTCGGCCGTCACCTCGACCGCTGTGCCGCCCTGGCCGAACAGGATCACCGGACCGAAGACGCGGTCGATGGTGGCGCCCACGATGATTTCCTGCACATGGTTGCGCCGCACCAGCGCCTGCACCGTGAAGCCGTCCAGGCGCGCCTCGGGACGCCATCGGTGCACGCGCGCCAGCATGGTCTGCGCCGCCTCGCGCACGGCATCCATGTTGTCCAGCCCCAGCGCGACGCCGCCGACATCGGACTTGTGCGAAATGTCGGGTGACAGGATCTTCAGTGCCACGGGAAAGCCGATCTGGCTGGCCATGTCGGCCGCTGCGGCAGGATCGGCCGGCACCACCCGCGTGGCCACGACCGGGATGCGGTAGGCGTCGAGGACGGCCTTGGCCTCGGGCTCGGTCAGCATCTCGCGCCCGTTGGCCAGCGCATCGCGCACGAGAGCCCGGACCGCCGCCGTGTCCGGTGCCGCTTCGGGTGGCGTGCCGCGCGGCACCACCGACGGCGCCTCCATCAGCTCGGCCTGGTTACGGTGGTAATTCACGAGCATGGAAAAAGCACGCACGGCCTCCTCGGGCGTGGGGAAATCGGCGATGCCCGCGTCCTTGAAAATCTGCCGTGCGGCCTCGACACCGTGCCCGCCGAGCCAGCAGCCCATGAGACGCGCCGTCGTGCTCTGCGGCACCGCCGCCAGCGCCCGCGCGATGTCGGCGCTGGGCACGATAGCCGTGGGCGCATGAATGAACAGGATTGCGCCGGCCGCCGTGTCGTCACACAGCACCTGCAAGGCGTCCATGTAGCGCGCCACCGGCGCGTCACCGATGATGTCCACCGGGTTGCCATGAGACCAGTTCCCCGGCAGCACGGTTTCGAGCCGCTCCAGCGTGGACACGCCCAGCTCGGCCAGCGGCACATTGACCTGGGCCGCCGCGTCGGCCGCCATCACGCCGGCGCCGCCACCGTTGGTGAGGATGGTGAGCGACTCGCTGCGGTTGGTGCGAAAGCGCGCCAGCGTCTCAGCCGCGAGGAACAGCTCCTGCAGGCTGTTCACGCGCAGCATGCCAGCGCGGGCGATGGCGGCCTCGTACACGGCGTCGGAACCTGCAAGGGCGCCGGTGTGTGAAGCCGCAGCGCGCTGTCCCTGCGTGGAGCGGCCGCTCTTGATGACGATGACGGGCTTGTTGCGCGCCGCCGCTCGCGCGGCCGACATGAACTTGCGCGGCGACTCGACCGATTCGACATAGAGCAGGATGGCGCGGGTTCGCGCATCGGTGGCCAGGTAATCCAGCATGTCGCCAAAGTCCACGTCGGCATGTTCGCCCAGCGAAACGAAATGCGAAAAGCCAATGCGCTGCGCGTCGGCCCAGTCCAGCATGGCCGTGACCAGCGCGCCCGACTGTGACACGAAGGCCAGCTCGCCCGGCTTCGCATCGATGTGCGCAAAGCTCGCGTTCAGGCCGATGTGGGGCGCCAGCAGGCCGATGCAGTTGGGCCCCAGCAGGCGCAGCAGGCGCGGACGGGCGGCGTCGAGCATGGCCTGCTTCTGTTCGCCTGACATGCCGGCCGTCAGCACCACGGCCGCCCGCGTGCCGAGCGTGGCCAGCTCGGTGATCAAGCCCGCCACGGTGTCCGGCGGAGTGCAGATCACGGCCAGTTCCGGCACGTCCGGCAGATCGGCCACTCGCGCATGACACGGGCGCCCCTCAAGCTCGGCATATTTCGGGTTGACCGCAAACGCCGGCCCCCTGAAGGCGCCCTGCGTCAGGTTGCGCCAGACGGTGGCGCCCACGCTGGCGGGCCGGCTGGACGCGCCGATGACGGCTACAGAGGACGGTTCAAAAAAGGAATCGAGGTTGCGGACACTCATGGGAAGTCCCGTTGTTGTTAATTGGGGTTTACCCGTAGCTTAACCACAGTCCGTGACCGGACGGCACGCAATTGCGCCCTGGATGGGAGAGACCGGTCGATCCGGCTCTGTCGGGGAGTCGCTGCGCCGCCTTACCGAGTCAGCGGATGTCCTCGATCGAGTGGCGTTTGTCCGGCACCTGGGGCGTGATCAGCGCATAGCCCCGGTTCTGCCAGTGCACCAGTTCGGTCATGGCCGACGGGGTGATCTCGATGAAGGGCTGCATGTCGGCATCCGTGTAGCCGTAGTCCTGCAGCGCCAGGCCGCAGACCTTGAACTTCACGCCCTGCGCCGCGTAGTAGCGCATGCGCTGCACGACCTCTTCGTACTTCGCCTCGTTCTTGCGCGCCACGGTGACGAGCTCGGTGCCGTGCAGCAGCACGATGATCTTCATGTCCTCGGCAAACAGGCTGTAGGGTGCATCGGTCAGCGGATTGACCAGCGAACGCACCCAGTAGAGCGCGGCGCCCATCTTGGCCGGGTGGTCGAGGTACACGTCGACGATGGCCTTGGGGTTGGCATACGGCGTCTGCACCCGGGTGGCCTGGGCCCGCACCGGTTGAACGAATGCGGGAGCAAGCATCAGGAGCAGCAGGAGCACCCGAAGCCAGGCACTCGCTCCGAAGGCCAGGCGCGCCATCGAGCCAATCTGCAAGCCTTTGAAACCATTCATGGAAAGCCTCCGTTCAGTGGAAGTCCCAGTGTAGGGCCGTGTGAAAATGGCCGCCATGCAGGAATACGACATTGCCATCTTCGGCGCCGGCATTGCCGGGGCATCGCTCGCATGGCGCCTCGCCGGTCAGCGCAGCGTGCTGCTGATCGAGCGCGAAAGCCAGCCCGGCGCGCATTCGACGGGGCGATCGGCCGCGATGTTCATGGAAAGCTACGGCCCGCCGGCGGTGCGCGCGCTGACCCGCGCCAGCCGCGATTTCTATGAGCACCCCCCTGTCGGCTTCACCGATGCCGCGCTGCTGCAAGCCCGCGGCGCGCTCTACCTGGCCACGCCGGGGCAAGAGGCCCTCCTGGCGTACACCCGCGCTGAACTGGCCGCGACCTGCCCGGACCTCGAAACGCTGGACGCGACAGCCACGCTCGCGCGGGTGCCCTGCCTGCGACCCGAGCTGATTCACGGTGCGCTTTACGACCCCGGTGCGCAGGACATCGACGTCCATGCCCTGCTTCAGGGCTTCCTGCGCGGGTTCCGCAAGGCCGGAGAAACCGGTGGCGGCATGCTGCGCACGGGCGCCGCCCTCACCCGCGCCGGTCACGACGGCCAGCGCTGGACGCTGGAATTTGCGGATGGCACGGCCGTTCGGGCAGGCACGGTCGTCAACGCGGCCGGTGCCTGGGCCGACGAACTCGCGGCGCTGTTCGGCGCAACCCACATAGGGCTGGTGCCGCACCGGCGCAGCGCGTTCACGTTCAGGGCGCCCGAGGGCGTGGACGCCTCCGGCTGGCCGGCCGTGGTCGGCGTGGATGAGAGCTGGTACTTCAAGCCCGATGCCGGGCAACTGCTGGGCTCACCTGCCAACACCGACCCCACGGTGCCGCACGATGTGGTGCCCGAGGAGCTCGACATTGCGCTGGGCATTCACCGCATCGAATCGGTGAGCACGATGACCATCCGCCGCCCGACCAGCACCTGGGCCGGCCTGCGCTCGTTCGTGCCCGACGGGGAAATGGTGATCGGTTTCGACGCCACCTGCCCGGCATTCTTCTGGCTCGCCGCCCAAGGCGGCTACGGCATCCAGAGTGCGGCCGGTGCCAGTGCGCTGGCCGATGCGCTGCTGCGCGATACCCCGTTGCCCGACGGACTGCGCCGCCACGGCGTGGACCCGGCTACGCTGTCACCCCGGCGCGTGCGCTAAAGGTATCTGCAAGGCGGCAGGCAGACTCAGACGCCGGCCAGCGAACGCAGGCCGCCAGGATCGACCAGATTGACGACCCGCCCTGAGCCGCTGATCAGGCTCTGTTCACGCAGGTGGCGCAGCACGCGTGAAAGTGTCTCGGGCGCGATGCCCAGTTGCGCGGCAATCAGGCGTTTGCGCTGGCGCAGCATGACGGACAGCGAACCAGCCTCACCGGCCGGCTCCGCATGGCGCAGCAGCCATTCGGCGCATCGCGCTTCCGCATCCTTGGCCAGGCGGCTTACCGCCAGTTCGGTTTGCTGGCGATGGGCTTGCGCCACGTCGTGCAGCACGGCCAACGCGGCCTTGGGCAGGGCGTTGAGGCTGGCCTGGAAGGTGGAAAGTGGCACACGGCGCAAGGTGACGGCGGTTTCCGCCATGCCATCTACCGCGCTGGGCAGGCCCAACACGGCGGCCGTGGCTTCAAGCCAGAACGGGCCTTCGACCACGCCCAGCTGGTGGGCCAGGACGTCACCCTCCATCAGACCCAAGGCCACACGGCCCGAATCCACGTGCAGGACTTCATCCATGGCCACCGATCGCCACAGCAGCGGCGTTCCCGGCGCAAGGGTCTCGACTTCGGAAGAAATATCGAATGAGTTGAACGGCAACATGATGGGGCCCACTGTGCCGCGCAAAACACCGCAAGGCATTGACCGAGATCAAACTGCGGACATCTCAGGCCCTACAAAACCAGAATAGCCCGGAAATCGTTGACATTGGTGTGCGTCGGGCCCGTGACCAGCAGGTCGCCGAGCGCGCTGAAATAGCCATAGGCGTCGTTCCGGTCCAGAAAGCTGTCGATCTTGAGCCCCGCCGACCCGGCCCGTGCCAGCGTGTCAGGGGTGACGACCGCGCCCGCGTTGTCTTCCACGCCATCGATGCCATCGGTATCGGCCGCCAGCGCCCAGACACGCGGCTGACCCTGCAGGGCCTGCGCCAGACCCAGACAGAACTCGCCGGCCCTCCCGCCCCGGCCGGGGCGGGACTCGATGGCCTCGCCCCGGCCGCTCGGCGTGCCCTGCGCCGGCTTGCGGATCGTCACGGTGGTTTCACCGCCGCTGAGAATGACGCAGGGCCGCTGGAAGGCCCCGGTCCCCCGCGCAGCGGCCCGGGCCAAGGCAGCGTGCACCTTGCCGACCTCGCGGGATTCGCCCTCGATCTCGTCGCTCAGGATGTAGGCTGTCAACCCGGCCGCGCGGGCCGTAGCGGCTGCTGCCTCCAGCGATTCCTGCGGGGTGGCGATCAGATGGATTTCATGGCCCGCAAAGGCCGCGCCACCCGGTTTCGGGGTCTCCAGCGCACCGCTGGCCAACTGCGCTTCAACGCCCTGAGGAATGTCGATGGCGTAGCGCCTCAGGATGGCCAGCGCATCGGCGCAGGTGCTTGCGTCCGCCACGGTCGGGCCGCTGGCGATGACAGAAGGGTCGTCGCCGGGCACATCGCTGATGGTCAGCGTCACCACGCGCGCCGGGGCGCACGCCGCCGCCAGTCGCCCGCCCTTGATACGTGAAAGGTGTTTTCTCACGCAGTTCATTTCGACAATGCTGGCGCCCGATTTCAGCAGGGCCTGGTTGATGCGCTGCTTGTCGTTCAGCGTCAGCCCGTCGGCCGGCAAAGTCAGCAAGGCCGAGCCCCCGCCCGAGATGAGGCACAGCACCAGATCGTCCTTGCTCAACCCTCGCGTCAACGCCAGGATGCGCTGCGCCGCAGCCAGCCCGGCGGCATCGGGCACCGGGTGGGCGGCCTCCACCACTTCGATGCGCTGCGCCAGACCGGCCGGCCGGGGCGGCGTGTGCCCGTAGCGCGTGACGACCAGGCCCGACAGCGGCGCATCAGCCGGCCACAGCGCCTCCACCGCCTGCGCCATCGCCCCGCCGGCCTTGCCCGCGCCAAGCACCAGGGTTCGGCCGCCGCTTTCCCGGCTGGGCGGGCTGGGCAGGAATTCCGCGGTGGTGTGCAGTGGCAGTGCACGCTGCACGGCCGCCTGAAACAGCGCTTCAAGGAACTGACGGGGATGGGCTACCGGCTTCAGCTCGCTGACCGGCCTGCTTGAACATGAGTGGGGCATGGATCGAATCGTGGGGCGGGTGGCAGCCATTGTGACGGCTGGCACGGCTTCAGGTCTCAACCTGGAACTTCACGCTGCACCCCGGCGGCGCCCCACAACTGGGCTTTCACAGTGAATTTCGAGGCTTTTTGCTACCATCCCAGCGTCGAATGGCGACAAGTTGCTATTCTTTTTGATAACTTTCACACCCCATCCGATGCCGACCCTGTTGATCCGCAATGCCCACTGCGTGGCCACGTTCGACGACACCCGGCGCGAAATCGCCGATGCCTCCATCTTCATCCGCGACCACCTCATCGAGGCGATCGGACCCGCCGCCGACCTGCCGCAGATCGCCGACGAGGTGATCGACGCGCGTGCTCATCTGGTGCTGCCGGGGCTGGTGAACACGCATCACCATATGTATCAGTCGCTCACACGGGCGATTCCGGCCGTGCAGGACGCCGAGCTGTTCGGCTGGCTGCGCGGCCTTTACCCGATCTGGGCCGGCCTGACGCCGGAGATGGTACGGGTCAGCACCCAGGTGGCGATGGCCGAATTGCTGCTGTCGGGCTGCACCACCAGCAGCGACCACCTCTACATTTACCCCAACGGCGTGAGGCTGGACGACAGCATCGAAGCCGCGCAGCAGATTGGCATGCGCTTCGTGGCCACGCGCGGCAGCATGAGCCTGGGCCAGAGCGCCGGCGGCCTGCCGCCGGACCGCGTGGTCGAGAACGAAGACGCCATCCTGAAGGACACGCAGCGGCTGATCGAAACCTGGCATGACGCCCGCCACGGCGCGATGGTCAACGTGGCCGTGGCACCGTGCTCGCCGTTTTCCGTGAGCCGCGACCTGATGCGCGAATCGGCCAGCCTGGCGCGCAGCTTCACGGGCCAGGGCGTGCGCCTGCACACCCACCTGGCCGAGAACGACCACGACATCGCCTACAGCCGCGAGAAGTTCAACTGCACACCCACCGAATACGCGCAGGACCTGGGCTGGCTGGGGCCGGATGTGTGGCACGCGCACTGCGTGAAGCTCGACGACGCCGGCATCAGCCTGTTTGCCGCCAGTCGCACCGCCGTGGCGCACTGCCCCTGCAGCAACATGCGCCTGGCCAGCGGCATCGCGCCCGTGCGCCGCCTGCTCGACGCGGGCGTGCCAGTGGGCCTGGGCGTGGACGGCAGCGCCAGCAACGACGCGGCCCATATGGTCAACGAGGCGCGCCAGGCCCTGCTGCTGGCCCGGGTGGGCCGCGCCCTGCACCCGCCCGAGGTCCGCACCGGTGCTGACGGCGTGCGCCGCACTTTCTTTGGCTGCGACCTGGGCCCGGCCGAGATGACGGCGCGCGATGCATTGGCGCTGGCCACGCGCGGCGGCGCGGAGGTATTGGGCAGATCCGACATCGGCCACCTGGCGCCGGGGATGTGCGCCGACCTGGCGCTGTTCGACCTGCGCACGCTGGCCTTTGCCGGCGGTGCGGTGCACGACCCGGTCGGCACGCTGCTGCTGTGCGCCAGTCAGCACGCTGCCTATACGGTGGTCCATGGCCGCGTGGTGGTGCGTGAGGGGCGCCTGGCCACGCTGGAACTCGAACCGCTGGTGGAACGCCACAACCGGCTCGCCCGGGCACTGGCCGGATCGCACCCCGGCTGAATCCTTCGCCAAGCCGCCCTGGGTTGCCCGGGCGACCCCTTCGAATCGTGAACGAAAAAGTTCGCTCGTAGCGGGCGAACCCGCTGGCGCGTCCGAAGGGCGACTGTCCTGACCGCTGATTTTCATGATCTATGTCAAGCGCGCAGCATGAAATGCTGCACCGCAATACGACAGGGTCTAAGATCACGGCCATCAACCCAACCCGTGCGACCCGTGCGGATGGGTCCGCAGAAAAGCCCACAAGGCAATTCATTCAAAGGAGTTAAACCATGGATATCCTTCTCCAACTCACCATCATCCTGGTCTGCCTGTTCTACGGCGCCCGCAAGGGCGGCGTGGCACTGGGTCTGCTGGGTGGCATCGGCCTGGTCATCCTGGCCTTTGTCTTCAAGCTGCCTCCCGGCAAACCGCCCGTCGACGTGATGCTGACCATCATCGCCGTCGTGGCGGCCTCGGCCACGCTACAGGCCTCCGGCGGCCTGGAAGTGCTGTTGCTGGGCGCCGAGAGGGTGCTGCGCCGCAACCCGAAGTACATCTCGATCCTGGCGCCGTTCGTGACCTGCACGCTGACCATGCTGTGCGGCACCGGGCACGTGGTCTACACGATGCTGCCCATCATTTACGACATCGCTATCAAGAACAACATCCGGCCTGAACGCCCGATGGCGGCTTCCTCCGTCGCCAGCCAGATGGGCATCCTGGCCAGTCCGGTGTCGGTGGCCGTGGTGTCGCTGGTCGCTTTCCTGGCCAAGGCGCCGGTGGACGGGCAAGTGATCGATTTCATCGGGGTGCTGTCCATCACCATCCCCGCAACCCTGACCGGCGTGCTGGCCATTGGCATCTTCAGCTGGTTCCGCGGCAAGGACCTCGACAAGGACGAGGCCTTCCAGGCCCTGATTGCCGATCCGGAAAAGCGCGCGATCGTCTATGGCGAAACCGGCCCGTCGGCCTCGTTGCTGGGCAAGTCGCTGACAGCCAGCCAATGGACGGCGATGTGGATCTTCATCGGCGCGATTGCCGTCGTGGCCCTGCTCGGCGCCTTCCAGTCGCTGCGCCCGGTGATGGGTGGCAAGCCCATGTCCATGGTGCTGACCATCCAGATGTTCATGCTGATGGCCGGCGCGCTGATCATCATGTTCACCAAGACCGATCCGTCGACGATTGGCAAGACCGAAGTGTTTCGCGCCGGCATGATCGCCGTGGTCGCCGTGTTCGGTATCGCCTGGATGGCCGACACCGTGTTCGAGGCGCACCTGCCCGTACTCAAGGCCACGCTGACGGATCTGGTCAAGACCCAGCCGTGGACTTTTGCCATCGCCCTGCTGCTGGTGTCCAAGCTGGTCAACTCGCAGGCAGCAGCCATCAGCGCCATGGTGCCGGTCGGCCTGGCCATCGGCGTGCCCCCGGCCTACATCGTGGCCTTTGCCGCAGCCTCTTATGGCTACTACATCCTGCCCACCTATCCGAGCGACCTGGCGGCCATCCAGTTCGACCGATCGGGCACCACGCGCATCGGCAAGCTCGTGATCAACCACAGCTTCATCGTGCCCGGGTTGCTGGGCGTGTCCACCTCCTGCCTGATGGGCTATCTGCTCGTCTCGTCGCGCGGGATGATCTGATGCGCTGAGAAGCCTTTCCCCTGATGAAGCAGGCCCCGTCAACGGGGCCTGTGCCGTTTTCAGGGGCGCGGTGGCCCGCCCGCGCGTGGCGGCTCCTCGCGCATGAGCGCCAGTGCCAGACGAATTCCCAGCACGGCATTGGCCACGGCAAAACCGGCGACCATCAGGGCCGCCAGCGGAACCAGATCGTAGGATCGCGCGATCCAGGCCAGCGCGGTGGACAGCAGGTTGAGAACGATCATCAACCAGAACCGGGGATTGCGCGGCTGGTACAGCCTGGAGATCTTCATGGTTTACGCCCGCCACCACTGGCGCTGGTTGCCGCTGGGGCAACGGACTTCTTCGTGTCCATCGAACAGTTCCTGATTCTGACTTCTTAAGCGACGCCGGGGCCTCTCGGGATTCCTCAGGGTTTGCCCGTGTTTGAGGTGCTCCCTCTGACTTTTCGGCCACAGACGTACTATGCTGGAAGTTTTCGCAATTTGCCCTGGAGAATTCTTTGTCCTTTATTTCCGACTTGATGAGTGATTCGGTTCGCGCCAACGGGCTGGGTGCCTTGATGAAGGGGGCCGGCCTGGTGACACGCTTCATTCCCATTCCCCAGCCGACCCTGCTGGTGGGCCCCGGATCCAGTGGTCGTCTGGGCCAGGCGATTGCCGGCTTCGGGCACAACAAGATCCTGATCGTCACCGACAGCATCATCTCCAAGCTGGGCCTGCTCAATGACTTGACCGACGCACTGAAAGCCGGCGGCGCGCAATTCGTGGTGTTCGATGAGATCACGCCCGATGCGCCGATTCCGCTGATCGAAAAGGGCATCGACTTCTACAAGGAGCACGATTGCGACGCCATCGTCGCCTTCGGTGGCGGCTCGTCCATGGATGCCTCCAAGGCGATTGCCGTGGCCGTGGCGAACCCCAAGCCCCTGCGTCAACTGGCCGGCTACTTCAAGGGACTGCGTTCACCGGTCAAGATCTATGCCGTGCCGACGACAGCGGGCACCGGTTCCGAAGTGACGGTCGCAGCCGTCATTTCCGATCCTGAGACGCACAAGAAGCTGGTGATCGTCGATCCACGCATGGTGCCCAAGATGGCGGCGCTGGACCCGACGCTCATGACCGGGCTGCCGCCCCATATCACGGCGGCCACCGGCATCGATGCACTCACTCACGCCATTGAGGCCTTTGTCGGAAACTGGACCACCGATTACTCCGACGGCATGGCCCTGTCGGCGGTTGGCCTGATCTTCGAGAACCTGCGCGTGGCGTATAACGATGGCAAGAATCTCGCGGCCCGGGAAAAGATGGCACTGGCCTCCACTTACGCCGGCTTTGCATTCACCCGCGCCAATGTCGGCTACGTGCATGCCATCGCGCACCAGTTTGGCGGCCTCTATCACACGCCCCACGGGCTGGCCAACGCGATCATGCTGCCCTACGTGCTGAAATACTCCAGCCCCGCGATCACCGGGCGACTGGCTCAATTGGCGCTGCGCGCCCGGGTCGGCACGGAGGCTGAGTCCGAAGACGAACTTGCGCAGAAGTTCCTGGATGCGGTGGACCAGCTCAACCGTGACCTCGGCATTCCGACCTATCTGGCCGCGCTGAAGGAGTCCGATATTCCCGAACTGGCCAAGGCGGCCTGCCATGAAGCGCACACCGGCTATCCGGTACCGCGCTACATGACGCAAGAGGTGTGCGAAGGCATCATTCGCCAGGCCCTGCCCCCGGCGACGGCCGCAGCGACGCCCAAGCGCCGGAAAAAGGCTTGAATGGATTTGGATGGGGCCAGCCATCGCTGGCCTCGTGAGGTTTGGAGACGGTGTGGTTGCTGATGAGCCTGCCAACGCAGGTCCAGGGCATTTTTGAATCAAAAGAAGAGGCAATGCAATGAAAAAAGTAGTCACGGTGACGCTTGGCTCGTCCAAGCAGGATTTCGAGTTCAAGACTGAATTTCTGGGGCAGCAGTTCTCCGTCAAACGCATGGGCGCCGACGACGACACGGGCAAGGCCTGGGAACTGATGCGCCGCCAGCAGGCCACGGCCGATGCCATCGGCCTGGGAGAGATCGGCGATCACTACCAGGTCGGCTTGCGCACCGTGGTGAACAAGGAAACCCAGCGTCTGCTGCATGTGGTGACGCGGGTGCCGGTCACCACGGGTGCCACCCTGCGCCGACTGCTGCAGGTGCGGGCCGTGCGCTACGTGCAGAAAGAACTGGGCCACTATTTCAACAACAATCTGGTGCTGTTCCTGTCGGGCATGCGCAACTACGACATGGCGGTGGCCCTGTCGGATTACACCAAAAACCTGAGCTTCGCTGACGCGCTTTTCCAGACCGGCGCGCCGACCATGCTGACCTCGCTGGAGCAACTGGAGCTCTTTGCCAAGGGCAGCGAGTGGATGCTCTCGGGCAAGCCCGGGGAAGTGCTTGAAGCCGCCCTGTCGGGCTTCAAGGGCAGCCGCATTGCCAGCGTGGTGGCAAAGTCCCATGTGATCGTGGGCACCTTCGCCGAACTCAAGGCCGTGGGCAACGCGAAGAACCTGGAAGGCAAGACGCTGATTACCTCGGCCGTGGACGACGAGCGACTGGCATTTTTCACCAAGTGCAAGGTCAACCTTGTCGTCGACGTGTCGCCCAAACTGTTCGACAAGGTCGTGGGCGTCAACACCATCGAAGCCATGATCCTCGCCGCGCTGGAAAAGCCGCAGGAAGAAGTCTCGGACGATGATTTTGTCGAGATTCTTGACGAACTCGACATCAAACCGCGTCTGCTGCACCCCACGGGCAAGTTCCGCAACATCCGCCGCTTTGCGTTCGTGATTCACCCCTTGAGCCAGAACTACATCAAGAACGCCTTCCCCATTCCGAAGGCCACGCCCAAGTTCGTCATGGACAAGATCGAGACCATGGCGGCGTACATGCCGCCAATGGTGTACTGCAAGATGGAAAACATCGTCTCGCCCACCGGGGCCGAGGCCGAGGGCTGGCTGATTTCCGTCGGTGGCACCCCGAAGGAGATGCTGTCCCGCAGCCCGGAGTTCACCTACCGGCGGCTGCTGCACGCTGCGAAGATCGCCGAGAAGATGGGTGCGCAGATCATGGGCCTGGGCGCCTTCACGAAGGTCGTGGGCGATGCCGGCGTCACCGTGGCCAAACGCGCCAGCATCCCCATCACGACGGGCAACAGCTACTCGGCGTCCGGCGCGCTGTGGGCCGCCGCCGACGCCATGCGCCGCATGGGCCTGGTCACTATCAACCAGCACAACAAAAAGGTCGCTGCCAAGACCATGGTCATCGGCGCCTCGGGCTCCATCGGCTCGGTCAGCGCACGCCTGCTGGCGATGTCGTTCGACGAGGTCTACCTGGCGGGCCGCACCCTGAGCAAGCTCGACGAGCTGAAGGCCTCCATCCTGAAGGAAACGCCGGATGCGAAGGTCTACACCACCATCGACTACAACGACCTGCTGGCCGACATGGACATGATCGTCACCTCCACGTCGGGGGCGGGCAAGGAAATTCTCGACATCATGCGGGTCAAGCCGGGCTGCGTCATCACCGACGTGGCACGCCCGCTGGACCTGCCAGCCTCGGACGTGGCCAAACGCCCCGACGTGCTGGTGATCGAGTCCGGCGAGATCGACCTGCCGACCAAGGTCAAGGGGCTCAAGAGCATTGGGCTGCCGCCCAACGTCATCTATGCCTGCCTGGCCGAGACCATCGTGCTGGCGCTAGAAGGCCGCTTCGAGGTCTTCACAGTGGGCCGCGACACCGAGTGGGAGAAGGTCAAGGAAATCTACAAGCTGGGCCTCAAGCACGGCATGAAGCTGGCGGCCATCTCGGGCGTAAACGGCGTGTTCAGCGACGAGGCCATCGCCAAGGTGGTCACGCTGGCGCGCAAGGCGCGCCTGACCTGGAAGGACACCAAGGCGGCTGCGAAAACCGCGCCGACCAGGAAAGCCCCCGCTGCAAGACCAGCCGCCGTCAAGCCCGCCAAGTCACCCGCGAAGTCGGTCGCAGCGAAGGCGCCCGCGCGCAAGGCAGCCTCCAAAGCAGCGCCCGTGGCGAAAAAGGCAGCCACCAAGGCGGTTCCCAGGAAAGCACCCGCGAAGAAGCGCGCCTGAGCCGGCACAGGCCGCCCGGCGCGGCCTATTTCTTCTCCAGCCAGCCCAGGCCTTTGGCGTGCAGGCTCTGGACATAGAGCCGTTCCGCCGTCTCCGTGACCGCCGTGGTTTCGGGGTAGGCACCGCTGGGGTCCTGCAGGTCGGCCACGATCTTGCCGTCCTCGGTGAAAGCCACCACATGGCCGTAGGCCTTGGGCACCGGCCATAGTGCACGCGGCAGACGCAGGGTCAGCTGGCGCAGGAAAGGTTTTTCGGCCATGCCGTCAACCACCGGACTCCTCGGCTTGGTAAATCCCATCCAGATCTTGCCGTCCAGTCCCCGCATCAGGTTGTCGGGGTAGCCGGGCAGGTTGTCCAGCAGCAGCCGCGCCTGCGGGCCGGGCGTGGAAACGTCCAGATCCCGGGCGTCGGTGGCAATCTTCCAGACCCGGTATTTGCCGGTCTCGGCCACGAACAGGTCTTTCTCGTCCTGGCTCAGCGCCACCCCGTTGGCAAAGCTCAGGCCCTTGGCGACGACGCGCGTGCCGCGGGTCGCCGGGTCGTATTCCAGGATCCGGCCGGTGGCCGACTGCTCGATGATGTCCAGCACGCTGGCTTCGAAGGTCCCGCCCCAGCGCGCAGGCGCAAAGCGCGTCGAGGCATCGCTCAGGTACATCTTGCCGTTACGCGCCACCACCACGGCGTCGGCGTAGCGGATCGGGTCATCCCCTACCTTGTCGGTCAGCACCGAGACCTTGCGGTCCGGGCTGATGGACAGCAGCCCCTTGACCGCATCGGCGGCAATCAGGTTGCCGGCCGCATCGAAGTCGAAGCCCAGCACCCGCCCGCCGGTTTTCGCAAACACCTCGCGGCCGCTGCCGTCCGGATTCATGCGCAGGATGTTGCCGCTGAGCACCGTCGTGTAGAGATTGCCGTCACGCGCGATCATGATGTGTTCCGGCCCCTCCTCCCCCCCGAGGTCGATCATCCTGAGGCCCGCCAGCTTCTGGTTCACCGCGTGCGGGCCCACATAACCCGGCGCCGCAGGGGCCTTCCAGCTGCGCGGCTCGATCGGCACCGGCCACAGCGCCAGATAGGCTACCAGCCCGAGCAACAGCAAACCCAGAACCAGCAATGCTTTTTTCATCACTTCTCCTCGAACGATGGACTGGAAAGGCCGCCTGTGCCCGCCACGGCCTGCAGCCGCGGAACAAACACTCCTGATTAAATAGCAATCCAGGACCGTTTGATACTGGGGAAAGCAACTATTTCTTCAAAAAGTGGCGGATTGACGGGTTTTTTCGCCCGTCCACACGCTCACCAGCGCCTGCACCTGTTCGCGCAACTGGCCAAGGCTGCCATCGTTGGCCAGTGCCGTGTGCCAGGGCGCCCAATCAGCCGGCACCGCTTCCCGGACACGCTCTTGCATTTCCAGCACCTCCAGCGTGGCATCCGATGGGTCGGCCCCCGCAGTCGCACGGGCAACGATACGGCGTCCCAGGGTCGCGTGGGGCGCGACACATTCGACCAGGGAAAACGCCACGCCCAGGCGCTGCGCCAGCTGCAAAAGCGTTTCGCGCTCTTCATGGCGCAGCAACGCGGCATCCACCACCACCGACAGCCCCCCGTCGAGCAGCCGTCCTGCAAGATTTTCCAGACGCGCGTAAGTGCGCTGGGTCGCCTGGGTGGAGTACATCGCCAAGGCGGGCGCGGGCCGCGCGGTGGGCGCCAGACCGTGCAGGCGCTTGCGTTCGACGTCCGAGCGCAGGCAGACGGCACCCAGTTCTTCTGCAATGAACTGCGCCGCAGCGGACTTGCCCGAGCCGCTCAGCCCCATCGTCAATACCAGGCGGGGCCGCGACGGCGCCCCGGCCAGCTGCTGCGCCAGCGTCCAGTAAGCCGTGAACTCGGCCACCTTGCCTCCACTGAGCAAGGCCACCTTGGCCCGCACGATGGCCCGGTAGGCCGAAAAGGCATGAAGCAGGGTCAGCCCTTCAAAGTCACCCGTGCCCTCGACCCAGGCGTTGATCAGGCGCCACGCCAGCGCGCGCTGGCCGGCTGCGTGCAGGTCCATGAAGGTAAACGCGACGTCATTGACGATATCGATGCAACGTAACGCGGCGTCGAACTCGATGGCATCGAAGGCCAGCACTTCCCCATGCCAGACCACGATGTTGCCCAGGTGCAGATCGCCATGGCACTCGCGCACAAAACCGTCGGCCCGGCGCCGCGCCATCAAGCCTGCATGACGGGCAAACAGCACCTCCAGCGTCTTGCGCAGTGCCACCAGATCCTCCAGTGGACAGCCCGCTGGGCGCAACGGATGTGCGGCTATTTCGTCAAGATTCTCGGCCGTCCATTGCCAGGCGTCATTGTCCGGCGCGGCGCCGGGCGCCTGCGGCTTCAGTGGCTCCAGCCCTTGATGAAACCGCGCCAGATACCGGGCCAGAGCTTCAACTTGCGCCAACTGAAGGCGCCCGGCGCGGGCCTGCTCCCTGAATTCATCATCCGTTGCAAAACGCCGCATGCGCAGCACATATTCGACAGGCTCTCCGGGTCCATCGATCACGGGCGCCTCCACGCTGCCGGTGATCGGCAGCACATCCAGGTACAACTGCGGCGCGAGACGCCGGTTGATGCGCAGTTCTTCCTGGCAGAAATGGTGCCGCAACGCCAGCGTCGAGAAGTCCAGAAAGGACAGGCGCACCGGACGCTTGATCTTGTAGGCAAATTCTCCCGCCAGGATCACCGAGGAAATGTGCGTCTGCACCACGTGAGGCACCGCGTCGGGGAATGCCCCGCTGAGCCGGGTGATCAATTGG
This sequence comes from Hydrogenophaga sp., assembly GCA_011391595.1. GTDB lineage: Bacteria > Pseudomonadota > Gammaproteobacteria > Burkholderiales > Burkholderiaceae_C > JAABQG01. The sequence continues at coordinate 13,796 of JAABQG010000025.1, read as the reverse complement.
GTGACCAGCCGTTCATGCGCGAGCGCGTCGATTTCCCGGGACGTTTCGGTGGTCATTCCGGCTGTATCGCTGTTGACCTTTGGGGCGGGTGTCGCAGCGGGCCGCGCCGCGATTCCCTCAGTGCCCGCGCATGGAGGGCGTCACGGCGCCTCCACGCCCAGCAACTCAGCCAGGGCAGTGGTCGACATGGATCCGTCGCGGGTCACGGTCTGCCCAGTCTTCACGTTGCGGGCCAGGATGAAGGGCACCGATTCAGCGCCGAAGCTGTTGAGCAACTGGGTGTTGCCCTTGATGGCCTTCTCGATGTCCGGCGCGATGCTGCTCGAAGCCGAGATGCCGCCTTTGCCGGCCAGCAGCGAAGTTTCATGCTCTGTCATCAACTCGGCCGGATTGGCGGCCGTGAGCAGTGCCGCGCCCTGCGCGGTGCTGGTGGCGTTGATCCAGCCCACCGGAATCCAGACGAACTTCACTTTCTTCTGCAACGGCAGCGATGCGTTCCACAGATGCCCGCAGTGCGGGCACTGAGGATCAAAAAATACATAGGCGGTATTGGCGCTCATCAAGGCGCCCACGGTGAACCCTTTGCCCTGGGCCGCTGCGACCTCCACGGACGCAGCCTGCTTGGCAGGTGCTGCCGCAGGGGCCGCCTTGGGCGATTCCTGTGGCGAGCAGGCGCTCAGGGCCAGCATCAGCATCAGCAGGGACGACGACGGCAACAGGCGATGGAATTTCAAGGGGCACCTCTTTACAGACACTATTGGCGCTCAGGGATCTGAGTCCGTTCAAGGCTGGAATGGTAACGCGGGTCGAGCGTCGCGTTCCGCATCGGCCTCTAGCGCGGCATCAGGCGGGCGCAGCTCCAGCATTGCTCAAAGCCGCCCTCCACCAGTTCACCACAGACGCAGAGCCAGCGCTGCTGGGGCACATGCTGCAGGCGGTGGAGCAGTTCACGCGCCCGGGTTTCCTGGCCGGCACGATGAATCCAGACCTCTGGCAGGCATTGGTCCGGCGGGAGTTGCCCCGCCACGCCGGCCAGGTACTGGCGCTCCACGCTGGTGGTGATGCCTTCCGCCGCAAGCGCGTCGGCCCACAGCGTGGCAATGGCCAGATTGGGGGCTTGGGTCAGGCGCAACATGAGAACAGAGCATACGGTGCTTCGCGCCGGCGGACCGTCCGGAGCGCAATGAACCGGATTGACTGTCGCATAAACTCGTCGGCACCAGACCGCCGCACCACCCCGGGCAAAAGTGCAGCGTCGCTGCAATGCGCCATTTTCCAGACCCACAAACGCCATGACCGATAACCCGCCTCCCCTGACACCACCCTGCCACGCCAACCGGTGGCGGGCCGCCACCATCGCCTGCCTGCTGCTCCTGGCACTTGGCCTCACCGCAGGCATGAGCATGTTCGAGCAGTTCAAGGCCCAGATCACCGATCTGCAGGCAAAACTCAAGACCACCGCCCGGATCAAGTACATCGCCGTGCTGATGGATGCCCAGCGGGCGCCGGCACTGCTTGTCACCTTCGATCCACAAGACCGAGCGTTGCAGTTGCAGCGGCTGAACAGCGTGAAGGAAGGGCGCGAGGACAGCATGCAACTCTGGGCGCTGAGCGCCAACAGAGAGCCGGTTTCCCTGGGCGTCCTTGAAAGCTCGGGCAAAACCCTGCGACTGGCGGCCAGCGACACCACACTGACCGACGTTCAGCAGCTGGCCATCAGCGTTGAAAACAAGGGAGGCGCTGGCACGGGCCAAGGGCCCCGGCTCCCCTATCTTTTCAGCGGCCCTGTGGTGCAGAAGGCCCTTTGAGCGGCCACTGTGCGGGTTGTACGGCACTTTGGCAACGGCATCCATTCATTTGACCTAGCGCAAAAGGGCAAGCCAAGAGGGTGGCTAGCATTCGCCATCGGAGGCCGCCATGTTCGATCGATCCATCAAAAGCATGATGGAGCACGAGAAGTATCTCGCTGCTCCACCCGACACCAGTGTCAGCGAGGCTGCCAGATTGATGGCGGGCAGGAATGCTGGCGCGGTATTGGTGGTCGACAGCGAACGCCTTGTCGGCATCTTCACCGAGCGCGATGTCGTCTTTCGCGTCATTGCAAAGGATCTCGATCCGGCAGCCACGCGCCTTCAGACCGTGATGACCCCGTCCCCGCTGACCCTGGATCCCGCAAGGACCTATGGTCACGCGCTCCTGCTGATGCAGGAGAATGGATTCCGCCATGTGCCGGTCGTTGAAAACGGTCGACCCATCGGCATTATTTCATCGCGCAATGCGATGGATCCCGACCTGGAAGAGTTCGTTTCCGAACAGCGCCGACGCGAACACCATCGTTAGCGGCCCGGTGGGAGCCCAGTATGATCGGCAACCATGCTGGAAAACCTGACACCTTTCCTCGTGCACTGGGGCATCACCGCGCTATCCCTATGGGTGGCCAGCCATTTGTTCAGCGGCATCAAATTCACGAACACCTCATCGCTGATCGTCTCAGCCCTGCTGCTGGGCTTTGCCAACGCGGTCGTCAAGCCGCTGCTGGTGATCCTGACCTTGCCGCTGACCTTGCTGACCTTCGGGCTTTTCCTGCTGGTGATCAATGCATTGATGATCCTGCTCGTTTCGTCACTGGTCAAGGGTTTCAGGGTCTCGGGCTTCTGGACCGCGTTTTTTGCCAGCATCTTCATCGCCCTGCTCAGCCTGGTGATCGGCTCTTTTGTAACCGGAGGCAGCCCGTCGCAGACCATCCAGATGCCGCGCAGCGGCCTTTGGCTCTGAGGTCGGCGCGAGCGCCTGTCGGCAGACGGGCATAAAAAAACCTCCCGTGAAGGAGGTCTGATCCGGATGGAAATGCGGCTCTCCGATAACCGGCTCGCCAGCACCCTGCCTGGGCGGTTCAATAGCCAAATCCGCCAGGTCCGCGCCAGGCCGGGGCGCCCCAGCCGCCCCACATACCCCAGTTCATCTGGTTCATCTGGTTCATCTGCGCTGCCGCCAGGTTGTCGTTGCTGATCTGTCGGGCGATGCGAAGCTGCTGGAAGGCCTGGTACTGGGCAGGCCCCCCGACGTAGGCCTGGTTGTTGGCCACATCCGGCAGAACATAGAAAATCTTTCCATCATGATTGATCTGCGTGATCCTGCCCTCGGGCAGCGTCGGCAGCAATGCCTTTTGCTCCGCAGTGGTCGGCGTAATGACCTGGAATCCGGCTGCAACCGCCATGTCCCTTGTGCCCTGCCAGGAACTGGCGCATGCCGCGACCCATGCAAGAAGGACGAAGGCAGCGAGGAACTTCAATACGCCCGGGATGTGTTTCATGGTGAAGTGACGGAGTTTGACCGACTATTTTCAGTGGATGATAGCGCTTTATGTACCCGGCGATTTCGACGAAACTTCGTTTGCCCATCCCGGAAAAGTCCTTCCAGGCTGTTCTTTTTTTGGAATCGGAGGTCTCATGCGTTTACTGCTGCTGTCCAATGCCAAGCGTGAAGGTTCGGTTTATCTGGAGTGGGCTGAACCCCTCTTTGCCGATTTTTTTCAGCCCGCCAGGGTCAAGAAAATGCTCTTTGTCCCGTTCGCGGGCGTGACGACTGCGCCTGACGCCTACGTCGAAAAGGTCCGTCCGGTCTTTGAGCGGCTCGGCATCGAGGTCGAGGGTGTTCATGCCGCTGCCGACCCGGTGGCCGCAGTCAACGCCGCGCAGGCCGTGGTGGTGGGGGGCGGCAGCACCTGGAAGTTACTGCGTGACGTGCGCGCACTGCGACTGCTGCGCGCCATCCGGCAGCGCGCTCTGGCGGGAATGCCTTATGCGGGCTGGAGCGCAGGGTCCAACCTGGCATGCCCGACGATCATGACCAGCAACGACATGCCCATCTGCGACCCGGGTGGATTTGATGCGCTGGGCCTGGTGCCGTTCCAGATCAATCCCCACTACCTGCACGGCAACCCGCCGGGATTCAAAGGCGAAACCCGTGAGGAGCGCATTACCGAGTTCTGCACCATGACCCAAGGCGTCTGGGTTGCGGGCCTGCGTGAATGCACCGGCTTTCGCGTCGAAGGCACCAAGCTCACGCTGGTGGGGGATGCCGGCGACTGCCGCGTCTTTCGCCACGGCCAGGCGCCGGTCGAGATCGCGCCCGGCGCCGACGTTCAATTCCTGATGGACGAGCGCTAGGCCGCCGGGGGCCCCTGGCGGTTGCCCAAACGGTCGCCGAGGCGCGCGCGCAGTCTGTCGACGACATCGCGCACCATCGCCTGTGTTTCCACGGCGCCGAGCGCACCCATGGCCTTGACCTGGTCGGTGGCGTGCAACTGCAGCATGCCGCGCAGTTCGGTGAAGGCCTTGGGCTTTTCCTTGCCGCAGACGCTGGTGTCGTTGGCCAGAATCCGGTCGATCACGCCGGGGTCCAGGATGGGGATTTCCATCATTACCGCCAAGCGCGCGATCTCAAGGTCAATATCCTCAAAATGCTTGGTCCAACGCTTGGTGCCGTAGCTGGGTTCGTTATCGGTCATGGTCACGTCCTTATCGGTGATTCAATATTGACTCAGGGTTGATTGACAACAATGTAGGTCACATTGCTACCCTGATATTGTGGCTGGTACCAGGTGGAGCCGCACTGCAGGTACACCACCCCGCCGTTGTTCACCTGCACGCAGCTTGGCGGCAACTGGGCCGGCGTGACGATGGCGCCGACCACGGCAGCCGTCACGGCTACGGTCGCACCCACAGCCGCAGCCCTGGCAACCGGGTGGTAGTTGTTGTTGTAATTGTTGTTGTACCCGCCATCCACATTGACATTCACGTTCTTGTTGACGTTGACGTTGGTGTTGCGGTTCACGTTGGCATTCGCATTCACATTGGCGTTGCGGTTGACGTTTGCATTGGCGTTCACGTTCCGGTTCGCATTGCCCCCTCGGCTGGCCTGGCCGCCGCCGTCACGCGGGGCAGCGAGTACCTCCACGGGCATGGCAAACGCGAACAATGTGACCGCAAAGAAGGACGAGAACGCGGCGTTGAGGACTGATTTGGTCATGATGATCACTTCCCTTGTTCAGCGATTTTCTTGAAAGGAATTTCCGCATCGCCCTTGGCCGGCTTGAAGGTGAATTCGCCAGCGGACAGCTTCGGGTTCAGGTTCCATTTGTAGACCGCCGAGAACTCCGGCTGGCTGGGCTTGTCCGTCCGGGTCACGATCAGCTTGCAGGGCAGCGGCTTTTCAGAGCGCGTCATCCAGACCTGCCAGTCGGCTTTCGGGCCCCGGATGGCGAGATGGTCGCAGAGCTTGCCGTTCACCGTGGAGGGCCCCACGTAGGCGGCCACCGTCAGCGCCTTCACCTGCGACGCGTCGAGTCCGAACCGGATCAGTTCTTCCATCGGGACCTGCAGGCCATACTGCTTTTCAAGGGCATGCACGGTTTCCAGCAGGGTCGCCGGCGCATCCACCGTGGTGAAGTATTTCAGCGTCGGCGAATACTGCGTGAACTTCTTGCCGTCATAGTAGAACGAGCGCGACAGACTGTCTGTCGCCAGGTCGGCGCGCAGGTGTGTCTTGCCGTCAATCACCAGCCGGCTGGTCCCCAGCGCCTTGATCTTCTGGCCGGTCCCTACGACGACGTCCTGGGACAGTTGCGCATCCACCTGAAACCTCGGCAGACTGCGCAGGTATTCGCCCATCTGAACCAGCTTTTCCACCACACGCGGGTTGACGTCGGGCACGGTTGCCGGCTCGTCGGCGGCCCAGGCCGTCAGGCTCAGGGGCACCATCAGGGCGCAGAGCCATTTCGATTTAAGTGTCATCAATGTTCTCCTGTTGACCAGTTTCAAATACTACACGCACAAACGGCCCGCACAAGGACGGACCGGCAACGGTTGATCAGCTCTTGTCCGTCGTCAAGCAAATGGGTCATGCGGGGATCAAGCCCATGCTGCTTCGTCAGGCCACCGCGGCCCCGGCACCCGTCAAAGGCCCATCGCGCGCATCTGCCGGCGCTTCCACCAGAGAAAGCCGGACACCACCAGCGCGACCCCCACGGTATATCCCAGGATGACGGCAGACACGGCTGGCGGTGCGCGGTTCGCCTCGGCGATCACCAGCGCAAGTCCGGGATTCCGCATCGCCACGGCAATCGCGGCTGCGGGGCGGGCCTCGGCGTCATCGCCGGCAAACAGGCCGCCGATGGCGAGTGCGAAGGTGGCCATGCCAGCCCCTACAAGCGTAGGCACATAGCCAATGCTTGCGACGATGGGCACGATATCGATCAGCAGGATGACGGTGAACACGGCGACCAGGCGGTTGCCCAGGCGGGCCGCGCGCGGCTCAAGCCGGGTCGCGAGGTCGGGCTTCAGATACCGGATGAGGGCACCGAGCAACAGCGGCAACAACTGCGAGAAGAAAACCTGCTTGCCAATTTGCAGGTAGGTAACCTGAAAATTGGCCGAGAACAGCGCATCAAGGATGGCCACCGAAAGCGGCACGGTCACCACGGCCAGCGCCACGATGGCGATGTGCAGGGCCGGGGCAAAGTCCCGGTGGCCGCCCGCATCGATGGCGCGGCGCAGCGCAAATGGCGCGCCCGGCGAGATCGCCATGAGCAACAGTCCAACGCCAATCGGACCGCGGAGATTGAAGATCTCCACAGCCACCACGGTCACCACCGGCAAAGGCACGACCGCGGCAAACAGCACGGCCAGCAGGATGGTTCGCCGCTGCATGGCCGCGGCCACCTGCGCGGGCCCCAGCATCAGGCCAATCGCGAACATCACGGTGAACAGGGTGGGCAAGGCAATCAGCCCGACCCATTGCATGGGAATTGGAAGCGTCATCGGGCACCCAGGGCGTCGCTAGGCGAGCAAGCGAACCTGCCCGCTGGTTATGTCGCACACCGCCCCGACGACCTTGAGGCGCCCTTCAGCCATGCGTGCGCGCCCTTCGGGAGACTCGATCACCTGGCGCATCGACCAGCGGACGTTGGCCTCGACGGCGCAACTCATGCGCAGGGCTGGCGCAAGCTGGGGATCGAGCCCCTCCAGCCCGGGAATGATGTCCTGGAGCAGGGTCTGGATGCGTGAGCGCTGCTGCTTGCCCTCGAACTTCGCCGCCAGCGCCGCCTCGACGGCGCCGCAGCCCTCGTGCCCGAGCACCATGAAAAGCTGGGTCCCGAGATGCGTGCTCGCATACTGGATGCTGCCCGCAACCGAAGGCGACATCACGTTGCCAGCCACGCGGATGATGAAAAGTTCGCCGAACGCCGCATCGAAGAGGAGTTCCGGCGGCACCCGCGAGTCGCTGCAGCCCAGGATGGTCGCAAACGGTCGCTGGCCTTTGGCGAGATTGGCCAGAACCTCCCGGGGCGGGTGAGAAATCATCGGCTCACCGCGCACGAACCGTGCGTTGCCGGCCATGAGTCGCGCCAGTGCGTCGTCGGCGCTGACCCGGCCACCCGGTTCGAAGTCACTTGTCATTTCGGCTCCTCGGAATGAAGGCTACCTTCAGCCGCAGACGCGCGGTTCGCAGCATGCAAACCCAGTGCACCGCCCTGAACCCAGGAAACCTCGGGCGGCTTTCAATCAAAGGCAGGCGGCAAAGGTGAACGGATGGACCTTCAGGGCGCAACTTCCTTCCAGCCTGGGCCGGGGTCGAAGCTGGTCATCTTCGCGCCTATGGCGGTCGAGTTCTTGCCGAGGTCCTTTTGGTAAACCCTGCCGTTGTGATTGACGATGAAGGTCATCACTCCGGTCTTGTCCCACTCTGCAGGGTAGGCCACCATGGCGAATCCGGCGATCATGCGACCGTTGATGATGTAGTTGTAGGCGCCGCCCGGGGCGTTCGCGCCCTGGCGAGTGAGTATCCTGAAATGGTAGCCGCGGTACGGGTCGCCGGCCGCATGCCCGACGCGATACGACGCACTTTCAGCGATCAGCGGTCCGAATGGGCTCATCTCCTCACCCTTGGCAGGGTCTGCGGTCCAGTAAAGGCCGTCGCGCTTGCCCGGGCTGCTGGCCAGCTTCTGCGCGTATTGGCGCACGCCGTCGCCGTCGCGATCCACCGCCGCAAACGCACGCTGCGCATCGACAAACGCGCGCAGCACATAGATCGCGTTGTACTCATTGCCACCGATGCGTCGATTGACCAGTTCGTCCGCACCCAGTTCGGTCGCAAAGCGCCACCGGTCACCCGCTCGCACCAGGGGAATCGGGGCCGGCCACGCCTGGTCGCCGATGAGCAGCACACGACGGTCCGGGCTCGTTTCACGAAGTACAAGATAGGCCTGCATGGCAGCGAGCACCTTGGCCCGGTTGGCGCTTGACGCCGCGCGATCCGACTGGACGACAAGATCCTTGTGTTCTTCGCCGAACAGCGAAATCATGGCCGCATCACTGTCGGCCTTGAGCGCCGCCATGAGCGCATCGACCGCCGCTTGCGGCGTCGCGAAAGTTTCCTGGGGCGCTGCGGTTGCAGCGATTGGCGCCACCAGCACCAGCGCCAGCGCAAGCCGGCGCATGAATGACCAGAAGTGAGAAGTGTTCATGGCTGATGCCTTCTTTTCAAATGAGAGGGATGGTTTCATGACAGGGCTCCGGCCATCAACGACGGCCACCGCCGCCTCGCCCGCCGCCACCGCCACCACCACGCGCTCCGCCGCCACCCCCGCTTGCACGCGCTCCGCCGCCACCGCCACCGCTTGCACGGGCACCGCCTCCACCGCCGCCACCGCTGTAGCTTGGTGCCGGACGCGCGCCCATGCTCGATGCTGAACTGCGGCTCGACGCGCCGCGTGAGCTGTCCATCTGGGTTTGCCGCCCCGAGGCGCCGGAGTTGGCAAAGGCGCCGCCACCCCCGGCCGGTTGGGTCGATGGGCGAGCACCGCCACCACCAGCACCGCTAAATCCACCGCCGCCACCAGCCCCAGCGCCACCCAGTCCACCGCCGGGCTGGGTTGAGGCTCGCGCCCCGCCACCCCCCATCGAACCGGCACCGCCTGCGCCCCGATCACCTGGACGCGAAGCATTGCTGTTCTTGCCGACGGAACTGCTGACCTGGCCCGGCTGCTTGTTGGACTTCCAGGCGCTGCTGCCACTCTGGCCGGCGCCGCCGCCACGGTTGATGTTGCCGGTGTTGATATTGCCGGTGTTGATGTTGGTGTTGCGATTGATGTTGATGTTGTTGTTGCCGCCACCATACCCATAGCGATTGCCGCTCCAGGCGGCGCCAATGGCCGCGCCCCAGATCACACCCGCTGCCAGCGCGGCACCCGGGGCGTAGGGGTAGTAGTACGACGGATAGGGCGTCGGGTAGTAGCCCCAGGCCGGATAGCCACCGACGACCACGGTCGCCGGGTTGTACTGCGGCACATAAATCACCTCCGGGTTGGCCGGAACGATGGTGATGAACTCCTGTTCAGCCGCCACCACCTGCTTGCCGTCCGATTTAAGGTTGCCCGCCGCCTGTGCCTTGCGCCGGAAACTCTGGATCGCGTCCAGCACCGCGCCCTGGTCGGCCACAACTTCTTCGCCCAGCGCGCTGGTCCAGTCCAGATCGCCGCTCATCTTCTTGACGATGTCGGGGTAGTTCAGAAGGGACTTGACCGCGTCGTCCCAGCGGTCATCAAGCGGGGCATTGGGTTCGGTCTTGCGCTTTTCGAGGAAACGATCCGCCTGCACGATCTGCAGCGGATTGGTCGAAGCCGGCAAGATGATCGCGATCAGGTCGTCCGGATACAGCGCAATCGGCCCCACGAGGTTGGTCAGGTCCTGGGCCGGCAGCGGATTGGTCGCCCCGGTGGCTGCGGCAGGCGCCTGGGCCTGCGCCGTGCCACTCACCGCCGTGACACCCATCACGACGCCGGCCATCAGCGCAAGCAGGCGCGAGTAGCGGTGCCGACCAGGGGTTGCGAGAGTTTCAAATTTCTTCGTCATAGCTTCTCCAAATCCGGATTCCATGATTAACGGTCCTGATGACCCTGCCTGCGATATTCGCGACCTTCAACACCCCACCCAGCCTTGTCTTGCCGACGACAGCCTGTTGCATCCCGACCGTCCTCTCAAATGATACCCGGGAGCATGGATCGCGGGCGGGCATTCCAGGACAGGCGACAGACTTTATTGGACACGCCGGCAAGCCAATGAAGGCAAGGACTCGCCAGCGACTTTGCAGTGGCGCGTGCCGGACGTTCGCCATTCATCGGCACCAACCCGCAACCCGCACGCCCGCTGCTGCAGCCACGTGCAGTCTTCATTTGATAGCGAACTATGTCCACCTGAAAGTAGGAGGAAAGCCGAAGAACTCGAAAACCATCGATCTGTTGCCGCGCCAGGCGTGATGAAGGGCGCGCGGATGGCCCCGGTGCGCGACGTCACCGAGCGGCCGGCGCCGCGCCATTCCCCGCCATGGAGCCCACCTTCGTCGGGGCCGCCTGCTCCATCCAGCCGCCGCCCATCGCCTTGTACAGGTTGATCGAAGCCTGAACCAGAACCTGCTGGGTTTGGGTGTAGGACAACTGGGCATTGAACAGGCTGCGCTCGGCGTCAACGACTTCAAGGAAACTGGTGTAGCCGTTGTCGTAGCGCAGGCGTGCCGTGTCGGAGTAGACCTTCAGCGAACCGACCTGCCGTCGCTGGGTGGCCAGCTGCTCGCGCGTGCGGTCCTGGTCGATGAGCGCATCGTTGACGCCACGGAAGGCATCCTGGATCGCCTTCTGGTAGGCCAGCAGCGCCTGCTGCTGGACCGATTCAGCGACCTGCACTTGCCCGGCCAGCAGCCCCGCCGTGAAGATGGGAAGGCCGAGCGAAGCGCCGTACTGCCAGACCTTCGATGCGCTGTTGAAAAGCTCGGACAGATTGCCGCTGGCCACGCCGAGGCCGCCGGTCAGCGAGATGCTCGGGTAATACGCCGCCTTGGCCACGCCGATCTGCGCATTCGCCGCGATCAGCTTCTGCTCGGCCTCGCGGATGTCGGGGCGCCGCTCAAGCAGACTGGAAGGCAGCCCAGCCGGGGCAAGCGGCGGCGTCAACGTGTCGATGTCCTTGCCGCGCGCGATGGGTCCGGGGTTACGGCCCAGCAGCGCACTCAGCGCGTTTTCCTGCTGCGCGATGGTCTTCTCGATCTGCGGGATGGTCGCCAGCGCTTCCTCGTACTGCGACCTGTTCTGGCTCAATTCGAGCAGCGAGATCACGCCGCCGCCATAGCGGTCCTGGAAAATCTTGTAGGACTCGCCCCGGGCGCGCGCGGTGGCCTTCGCAATCTCCAGTTGCCGGTCCAGTGCCCGCAGGGTGACATAGCCGCCGGCCACGCCAGACACCAGCGTGAGGATCACGCCTTGCCTGCCCTCCTCGCTGGCCACGATCTGTGCGCGCGCGGCTTCGCTCTGGCGGCGGATCTTGCCCCACAGGTCGATTTCCCAGCTCGCGCTGAGCAGCATGTCGTAGGTGTTGTAAGTCCGGTTGGCAAGGTCGGCGCCGCCAACGCTGCCAAGCTGCCGGCCGGCGTCGGCACCCAGTCCGACCTGCGGAAAGAGCTGCGCACGCGTGACGCCGTAGCGCCCGGCGTATTCCTCGATGCGCGCCGTGGCAATCAGCAGATCCTTGTTTTCCCGCAGCGCCGTGGCAATCAAGTCATTGAGCACCGGGTCGTTGAACTGTTCCCACCAAGCGGTGTTGGCCAGATCCTTTGCATTCTGATCACTGACCCGCCAAGCGGATGGTGTGTCGACGACGGGTCGAACGTAGTTCGGCCCCACCATGCAGGCGCTGAGCAGCAACGGCATCGCGACGAGAAGCGCGGCTTTGACAGTGTTACGCATGATGGCCTCCCTCGGCAGTCTTGGGCCTCGGGTCACTGCCGCCTGGCGGCGGGCCCTCGCCCTTGTCCTTGTGATTCATCTTCTCAACCACGTAAAAGGTCACCGGAATGATGAAAATCGCGATGAACGAGGCCGCCAGCATGCCGCCGATCACCGTGCTGCCCATCACCTGGCGTGAAATCGCACCCGCGCCCGAGGCGATGGCCAGCGGCACGCAGCCCAAGATGAAGGCAAACGAAGTCATCAGGATGGGCCGCAGTCGCAGGCGTGCGCCTTCAAGTGTGGCGTCGATCAGCGACAGCTTGCCTTTCTCCGCCTCCATCTTGGCGAATTCGACGATCAGGATCGCGTTCTTCGCCGCCAGCCCGATCAGCATGACCAGGCCGATCTGGGCATAGACGTTGTTCTCCTGCCCCCGCAACATCAGGGCCGCAAAGGCGCCGGCCACGGCGATCGGGGTGCCGAGCAGCACCGAGAACGGCAGCGACCAGCTCTCGTACTGCGCGGCCAGAATCAGGAACACACACAGCAGCGAGAAGGCAAAGATCACCATCGGCGAGATGCCCTGCTGCGCCTTCTGCTCCTGGAACGACATGCCCATGTAGTCGTAGCCCATCTCCTTGGGCATGGTCTCGGCGAACACCGCCTCCAGGGCCCGCATGACCTGCTCCGAGCTCACGCCCGGCGCGCCGGAGGCGTTGATCTGCGCGCTGCGGTACATGTTGTAGCGCATGGTGAATTCGGGCCCGGAAATGCGCCGGACCGAGGTCAAGGCCGACAGCGGGACGGCCTCACCCTTGGCATTGCGAACATAAAACTGACCGATGTTCTCGATGATGGTGCGGTAGTCGCCTTCAGCCTGCAGGTAGACCTGCCACTGGCGGCCGAACTGGTTGAAGTAGTTGATGAAGCCGCTGCCCAGGAAGCTCTGCAGCGTCTTGTAGACGTCGCTCACGTTGACCCCTTGCTTGAGCACCTGGTCACGGTCAACGTCGACGAAGATCTGCGGCACCGTGGGGCGGAACGTCGTCGAGACACCGACCAGTTCCGGCCGCTTTCTCGCGGCCTCGACGAACTTGGTGGTGTTCTCCGCCAGGAAGGCGACATCCCTGCCCGCGCGGTCTTGCAGAATGAAGGTGGCACCGCCCGACGTGCCCACGCCGGGAATGGCTGGCGGCGGGAACGCGAAGCCGATGGCACCCGGCAGCGCACCGAGCTTCTTCGTCAGCTCGTTCTTGATGGCTGCGTATTGCTCCTCGGGCGCCTTGCGTTCGGCCCAGTCCTTCAGCGTGATGAAGAAGAACGCGCTGTAGGTGTTCTGCACCTGGCTGAGCATGCTGTAACCGACGACGCTCGTCGTGTACTTCACGCCCGGCGTGGCCATGATGATTTCCTCGGCTTGCCGGGCGATTTCACTGGTGCGCTGCAGGGACGACGCATCGGGCAACTGAATGCCCGCATAGACAAAGCCCTGGTCTTCATCAGGCAGGAATCCCGCAGGCACCAGCTTGCCGAAGAAACCCGCCGCCACGGCCGCCGCGAACAGGAAAACCAGACTGAGAAAACTCTTTCGGATGGCGAAGCGGCAGACGCCGACATAGCCCGTCGTGATCCGACCGAAACCGCGGTTGAACCCGTCATAGAACTTCTGCACCGGGCCGGTGCCCTTGACCTTTGGCTTGAGCAGCAGCGCGCACAGGGCAGGGCTGAGGGTCAGCGCGTTGAAGGCCGAGATGATCACCGAGATGGCGATCGTGACTGCAAACTGCTGGTAGAGCTGCCCGGTGATGCCCGGGATGAAGGCGGTGGGCACGAACACCGCGGCCAGGATCACGGCAATCGCAATCACCGGGCCGGTCACTTCCTCCATCGCCCGCAGCGTGGCCTCCTTCGGCGCCATGCCGTTTTCGATGTGATGCTCGACGGCCTCCACCACGACGATGGTGTCATCCACGACCAGACCGATGGCCAGCACCAGCCCGAACAGCGACAAGGTGTT
>JAABQG010000024.1 GCA_011391595.1 Hydrogenophaga sp. | reverse complement strand
TGAACATGATGCGCTTCTTTGCCCACGAGAGCTGCGGCCAGTGCACCCCCTGCCGCGTGGGCACGGTCAAGGCCGCGACGCTCATGCAGGCGCCGGTGTGGGACAACGCGTTGCTGTCCGACCTGAGCCAGGTGATGGGCGATGCCTCCATCTGCGGCCTGGGCCAGGCCGCGCCCAACCCGATCCGCTGCATGCAGCAGTATTTCCCGCACGAGATCGGCGCAATGCCGGCCGAGACGACCCAGGGGGCCGCATGAACGCCACCGCCCATTCCGCCGAGCATGCCGCCGGGGGCCAGACGCCCACCGTCGCTTTCGAACTCGACGGCCAGAGCGTCACCGCGTTCGAGGGCGAATCCATCCTGAACGCCGCCGAGCGCCACGGCGTGCGGATCCCGCGCCTGTGCCATTCGGATGGCCTGCGCCCCGACGGCAACTGCCGCGCCTGCGTGGTCGAGATTCACGGCGAGCGCACGCTGGCTCCCAGCTGCTGCCGCAGCGCCACGCCCGGCATGAGGGTGCAGGCCAGCAGCGAGCGCGCCGTCAAAAGCCAGCAGATGGTGCTGGAGATGCTGCTGGCCGACCTGCCCGAGGCTGGCTACCAATGGAACGACGAAGACGGCGCTGACCGGCAACACAACGTCGGCCAGCACGGCGAACTCAGCGCATGGGCGGCGCGCATGAACGTCAGCCTGCGCCCGGGCCTGGTCGCCCTGCGCCGCGAACAGCCCGCCGCCGACCTGTCGCATCCCGCCATGGCGGTGAACCTCGACGCCTGCATCCAGTGCAACCGCTGCGTGCGCGCCTGCCGCGAAGTCCAGGTCAACGGCGTGATCGGCATGAGCGGGCGCGGCGCGCACAGCCAGATCACGTTCGACCTCGGCGACCCGATGGGTGACAGCAGTTGTGTCGCCTGCGGTGAATGCGTGCAGGCCTGCCCGACGGGCGCGCTCAGCCCCAAAGCCCAGATCGGCTCGCAGGCGGTGGACCGCAAGGTCGATTCGGTGTGCCCCTTCTGCGGCGTCGGCTGCCTGATCACCTACAACGTGCGCGACGAGCAGATCGTCAGCGTCACCGGGCGCGACGGCCCGGCGAACGCGGGGCGCCTGTGCGTCAAGGGCCGCTTCGGCTTCGACTACGCGCACCACCCGGCGCGCCTGACGAAACCGCTGATCCGCAAGGCGGGCGTGGCCAAGGACCCTGAGCATTTGACCCGCGACCTGCACTGGAGCGAAGTCTTCCGCGAAGCCACCTGGGACGAAGCGCTGGACCGGGCCGCTGGCCCATTGAAAGCCCTGCGCGAGACGCGAGGCAAGAAGGCTTTGGCGGGCTTCGGCTCGGCCAAGGGCAGCAACGAAGAGGCCTACCTGTTCCAGAAGCTGGTGCGCACCGGCTTCGGCAGCAACAACGTGGACCACTGCACGCGCCTGTGCCATGCCTCCAGCGTGGCGGCGCTGCTCGAAGGCGTGGGCTCCGGCGCGGTCAGCAACCCGGTCAAGGACGTGGAGCACGCCGACGTCATCTTCGTGATCGGCTCCAACCCCACGGCCAACCACCCGGTCGCCGCGACCTGGATGAAGAACGCGGCGCAGCGCGGCGCCCGGATCATCGTCGCCGACCCGCGCCGCACCGACCTGGCGCCGCACGCCTGGCGCACCCTGCAGTTCAAGGCCGACACCGACGTGGCCCTGCTCAACGCGATGCTGCACGTCATCGTGGCCGAAGACCTGATCGACGCCACCTTCATTGAAGTCCGCGTGGAAAACTTCGAGGCGCTGAAGGCCAACCTGCTGGGCTACAGCCCCGAGGCCATGGCGCCCATCTGCGGCATCCCGGCCGCGACGATCCGCGAAGTCGCGCGCGCCTACGCCACCAGCAAAGCCTCGATGATCCTGTGGGGCATGGGCGTGAGCCAGCACGTGCATGGAACCGACAACGTGCGGTGTCTTATTGCGCTGGCCAGCATCACCGGCCAGATCGGCCGCCCCGGCACCGGCCTGCACCCCCTGCGCGGCCAGAACAACGTGCAGGGCGCGAGCGACGCCGGGCTCATCCCCATGATGTACCCCAACTACCAGCGCGTGACGGACACTGCCGCGCACGACTGGTTTGAAGCTTTCTGGGGCTTGCCATTGGATCGCGAGCCCGGCTACACCGTGGTCGAGATCATGGACAAGATCCTCGCGCCCGAGGCCGACCCGCACAAGATCCGGGGGATGTACATCATGGGCGAGAACCCCGCCATGAGCGACCCCAACCTGAACCACGCGCGCCACGCGCTGGCGAGTCTGGAACACCTCGTGGTGCAGGACATCTTCCTGACCGAGACCGCTTTCCTTTCCGACGTGGTGCTGCCGGCCAGCGCCTGGCCCGAAAAAACCGGCACCGTCAGCAACACCGACCGCATGGTGCAACTGGGCCGGCAGGCGCTCACGCCGCCCGGCGACGCGCGCGCCGACCTCTGGATCCTCCAGCAGATCGCCCGGCGCATGGGGCTCGCCTGGGACTATGAAAACCAGAGCAAAATAGTGGCACAAAACGCTGGCTACCATGGCGTGGAGCTTATCTTCGAGGAAATGCGCCAGGCCATGGCGGCGGCCATCGGCGGCATCAGCTGGCAGCGCCTGCAGCGCGAGTCCAGCGTGACCTACCCCTGCCTGGGCGAGGACGACCCCGGCCAGCCCATCGTCTTCCACGACCACTTCCCCACACCCGACGGCCGCGTGAAGCTGGTGCCCGTGGACATCATCCCCGCCGACGAGCGGCCCGATGCCGACTACCCCTTCGTGCTGATCACCGGCCGCCAGCTCGAACACTGGCACACCGGCAGCATGACGCGGCGCAGCGAAGTGCTCGACGCGCTGGAACCCAGCGCCACAGCGTCGCTGAACGGCGCCGACCTCGCGCGCCTGGGCCTGCAAGCCGGCGACACGATCCGCGTGGCCTCGCGCCGCGGCGAGGTCAGGCTGCAGGCGCGACGCGACGACGGCACGCCAGCCGGCACGGTGTTCATCCCGTTTGCTTACGTGGAGGCCGCCGCCAACCTGCTGACCAATGCCGCGCTCGATCCGTTCGGGAAGATTCCGGAGTTCAAGTATTGCGCGGTGCGGGTGAGAGGGGCGTAAGGTGGGCCGGCGAGATCCGGCGTGCGAAGGCTGAAAAGCGGAAAAGCGGAACAGCCGAAGCTGACCTGCGACTCCATGAGAGCCCGGACGCCCCGTGGTTTGAGCAACTGGTTTGCGGCGGGAACGGCCAGCCGGGATAACCTGCCGAACTCTCACTGACGGCCAATTGCGGGTATCCAAGGTCACTGTTCCATAGCGGCCTTTCGCCGAATGGAATTCCACTTTGCGGTCATTCGGTCCGAATAGTCAGGCACTGCCAGTGCCGGGTTCCTGTGCAACTACTGCTGGAAACAGTCGCTCCAAAACAACTCCGTATTGAACCGAATTTTCAATACAACTCGTTCGGCAAGTGGCCGCATCACACAACCGTCTTTAACAGCTGGAGCAGCAGATCGCCGATCGGAATCTGCCGCGCAATCACGAACAGCATGGGCAGAAAGATCGGCAAGAGCACCATCAGGAGGGTGGTCGTGTCGATCGGCAGCGGTCTGACATTCTTGACCGCCTCGTAGATCGCCGCGGTGTCGGCCACTGGCCCGAGTTCCGGGGCATCGAGCAGGTCGTTTTGCGGTATCTGCTTGCCGAGTACCCAGCGCTGGTGCACAAGACGCCCGTGTTCGCCGATCAGCGCCCCGTATTGCAGCAGTGCCTGGCGCTTCATGGCAGAGATGCGCGGCGCCAGCATCAGCAGCGGGGCGAGCAGCATGGCGCACCACAGCACGACGAAACCCGCGAAGGGGAGCTTGAGCGCAGCCAGCGTCTGCCCGTGGTAGACCATGTCATGCATCCAGCGCGAGGCAAGGACCGAGGATACGGCCATCGTGACCAGGAAGAGCGCCGAAGGCAGCTTCTTGACGAAGCCCAGGCCACCGCAGCGGTCGGGATGGGTCGGCACCAGCGACAACTCCAGCTTCGAAAGGCGGCGAAAGAGCAGGATAACCAGGGCGATGCGCCACAACCAGCCCAGCAGAAGCACGAGGAATACCGGGCGGGCAACGTAAAGAAACCACCAGCCGCCGAAGCCGAAGTCGCCGCCCGTCATGGCCCAGGACATCTCATGCACGTCGGTGTCCACCGGGCTGCCCACGGTCCAGGCAAAGGCGAGGCTGATCACAAAAATCCACGGAACGCTCGAATCGCGCAATCTGGTCATGTCCTTCAGGACGGCCAGGAACGCCGGATACTGCTCGTCAGCGACGGCGCCGCTGGCCCGAAACTGGCCCACGATCCGCCCGATCACCTGGTGAGTCATCGCTTCGGCCAAAATGAACAGCGGAATGGCTACCAGGCAGCGGACATGAATGCCGAAGTGGGCCAGCAGCGGTTCGCCGCTCTCGGCCTCAAGCAGACGGTGTTTCATCACTGCCCAGACCGCCAGGGGGAGCCAGGTCACCAGAGCGAAAAACAGGGCCCGCCGCACGACACCGAGTCCTTCTTGTGGCGCGATGCGCAGCTTGCGCTGCCAGCGGAGCAGCGCATCGTTTCGCAACAGGTCGAAATCCTCGTCAGCAGTCATTGGTTGTTCGGTGTGTACAGGTTCCATAGCACCTCAATCGGCCCCCTGCGCCACTGGAATCCGTTTCGCCCTTGCCGCCGTGGTCAGCGCGTCGAAGTCGCGCTCTGTCTGATCCGCATAGGCGAAAGCAAATCGCGCCAGGGCCTCGTCCATGGCTTCGGTCTTGCCCAGGTAGCCGGCGATGGCTGACGCATCGCCTGATTTGGCGTGCGCCAGCGCCAGCGCCCAGCCGCAGAGCTTCAGGTAGTTCGGCAGGAGTTTCCCGCGCCCGGCATCGGGTTCGAACTCAGCGCCGCCCTTCATGTCGCGAAGCTGGCGCACATAGAAGTGGCTGCCGTCCAGGTCTTTCTGGATGCCCCAGCCCAGGAAGATGTCGGGCGCGCCCTGAATCAACCGCTGCCCGACCACCACGCGCTGACCCTCGCAGGCCCATTTGGAGGCTTTCGCATAGGGCGCCAGTACCGAGGCGCCCGCCTCCTTGTACTGCAGGAACAGTGGGTCGTCCTCGCTGTTGCCCTGCAGCAGGACAACCCAGCACCGCGTGCCCACGCTCCCCACGCCCACCACTTTGCGCGCGACATCCACCACGCGGTAACGGGCAAAGAGCGTCCTGCGATCCTCTGGCAGTGAACTCACGTAGCGCGAAAGCGTTAGCGCGAGCGCCTCCCCGATGGGGCGGCCGTGGGCGTTATGGGTCTCGCGCACGATCAGCGGCGCGTCCTCGATGATGCGCTGTTGGCTGTCCACCAATTCGGTCATTTTTTCCAACACCTGCGCATGGCCGCGCTGGTGGGCCTTGTCCATGATCTTTCGAGCAGCCTTTCGCGCCTCCGGCGACTTTACGTCCCGCAGGTCAGCCTCATCGATGCGGGCGTACCAGACGTCCAGATTACCCATCCCCGCATACTGGCGCATTCGCTGGCGATAACTCCCGACCACGGCGCGCGCCGCTTCTTCGCACAGCACCTTGTCAGCGCCCATGA
Source organism: Hydrogenophaga sp. (assembly GCA_011391595.1). Taxonomy (GTDB): domain Bacteria; phylum Pseudomonadota; class Gammaproteobacteria; order Burkholderiales; family Burkholderiaceae_C; genus JAABQG01. Next base: position 43,932 of record JAABQG010000024.1, on the reverse strand, counting down.
AGCGCCCCGACACCACGGCGCTGGCCACCAGGCGCTTCAGGTCCCATTCCCAGGGGCCGGCCAGGGTCTCGTCGAAATCATTGATGCCGAACACAAGATTGCGTTCGGCCGAGGCGAACCAGCCGAAGTTGGCCAGATGCATGTCGCCGTTGGCCTGCACGTTCAGGCCCGTCACGGGCGTGGGCGCCAGATCAGCCGCCATCGCCGCCGCTGATCCGCGCAGGAAGGCAAACGGACTGGCCAGCATGCGCGCATTGCGGATCGGAACCAGGTTTTGCAGGCGTGTTTTCGAGTGCTCGATCAGCAGTGCGACCGGATCAGACCGCGTTGGCGATGGATGGTAGACCGCGTGCTGGGCATGCGGCACCTTTTCGCGCAGGGCCTTGCCCGCCGCCTTGCGTTCCGCGACAGAGGGCAAGGGGTTGGTGAACCGTGTCAGCAGGGCAGCGTCAATCGGCTTCCCGGTGCTTGTGGGCTCGTTCATGGCCTTGGTCTTCTTATAGGGAGTAGACATTGCGGATCCGAATATATCCCCACACCGGACCTGGAGCCGCTACGGCTTTGATCCACAGCTTGCGTGGCCAGTGGATCAGCCCAAGATGGCATGGGAAGCGGCAACGCCCACCAGCGGCTGCCGGGACCAGGTTCAGTACGGAGGGTTGATGATCACGTACTGGGCGCCTTGGGGCTGGTACCAGGTGCCGCCGCACTGCTGGTAGATCATGCCGCCATAGTTGACCGGGACGCAACCGGCAGGGACGGTATTCACCATCGAACCAATGACGGCAGCGGTCACGCCCACTGCGGCCGTCACAGCGACTGCCGTTGCGACCGGATGGTAGTCGTTGTCCCAGCCACCGCCGCAGCAGCCACCGCGGTTGTTATTGTTGACGTTGACGTTGACGTTCTTGTTGGCGTTGATGTTGGTGTTGCGGTTTCGGTTGGCGTTGACGTTGTTCGTGCTGCTGCTTCGCACATTGTTGGCGCGCGCGTCGCGATTGCCGTGGTTGGCCTGCTTGTTGCCGCCGCCGGCGTGCTTGTTACCGCCGCCGGCGTGGGCGCCACCACCACCGCCACCGCGCGCTGCTTCGGCGACCGGAACCATGGAGAAGCTGATCAGGGCAATCATGGCCAGCGGGATCAGGAACAGTTGAGTGAACGATTTTTTCATTTTGGCGCTCCTTTATTTCTTGTCCAGCGAACGCAGTTCGACGGCGGTCGCGCCCTTGGGCGGCTTGAATGTGAAGACGCTGTTCTTGAAAGTCGGCTTCAGGTTCCATTCGATCAGCGAGACCGATTGCGGGCGCGCTTCGTCGGTGCGGTTGGTGATCACGAGCTTGCGAGGCAGTGGCTTGGCACCGGTGGTGATCCAGATTTGCCAGTCAAAATCGCCCTGGCGAAAGGCGTAGTGATCGCACAGGTCGGCGCCGATGAAGTCCTGGCCGGCGTTCATGGCCGAACTGATCTTGTCCAGTGGCGCAGCCGGTGTACCCCAGAGGAAGAGGTCGGACAGGGGGATCTCCACGCCATACCGTTCTTCCAGCTTCGAGACCAGCCCGCCGAGATCTTCGGTGAAATCGACGGTCGAATAATACTTCTGCGCCGGGATGAAAAGAGTGGCCCTTTTGCCGTCGAAAAAGATTTCGCGTTCGGAGCGGCTGCTGAACATGCGTGCACGAAGCATGTTCGGTCGCGCCACGTCGAGTTCTGCCGCCGCGTTGTGCTGCAGCTTCTGGCCGTCGGCCAGAACCCGCTCACCGGTCAGTGTGGTCAAAACACTAAAACGCTTCAGGCTCTGCAGATAGCCGCCCATGTCCTTGAGCGCCTGGATCGAGGCCGGGTTGACCGCATTCGCCGCTGGCTGGGCCGTGCCTGCCGGTGGCGTTTGTGCGTGCACGCCGGGTGCGGCGAGCGACAGGGCCAGTATGGCCGTCGCGAGTAACTTGTGTTTCACATTGATCTCCTGGGGGGATGTGGGGGGTAACGTTCTGCTTCAGCGGCGGCGCACCAGCGCCGTCCGCTGCAACCGCTTGTCAGCTGGCCTGGGTCAATTTAGTTTGATGTCAACTTTTTCAATCCTCCCGGTAAAGGCAAACGGTGGCTTGTAGGTATTGGAAACGGGCGATCCTGTGTCCATACCGACGCCAAAGGTATCGATACCGAAACGACCGGGGACGGTCTTCTCGATGCGGCCTTCACCGACGTTTTTGCCGTTGATGAAGAGCGTGCCCTTGCCGCCTTTGCCGTCGCCGCCGTCATAGGCGAAATCGAAGCGCACCGTGGACTTGCCGGCGGGAACGGGCTCGCTGGAGGTGATCACGTATCGGTTTTCGTCGAACCAATTGAAGTGATAAATGAGGTTCCCGCCCTGCACGTAGAGCACAAAGCCGGCCGAACTCCCACCTTCGGCGACGATCACGCCCTCGCCACCCTTCGTCGGCATGACGATATCTGCGCTGATGGTGTGCGACTTGTTTTTGGTGTTCGGTGCGGCGTTTTCCGCCAGGCGCGTCACCCCTGCGTAGTACGTGAAGTGAGTGCGCTTGGGATCTGAGCCGCCAGGCGATGGTTTCGGGACATAGATGCGTCCTGTTCCACGATCATCGAGCGGATAGACATGGTTCTTCCTTGCCTCCTGGTCGAACATCGCCTTCATCTCGGCAAGTTTCTTCGGATTCTTTGCAGCCAGGTCGTTGGATTGGCTGAAATCTTGATCGAGGTTGTAGAGCTCCCACTTGTCCTTGTCCCAGTTGCCGGGCGCGAAGTCCTGCCGCCAAGGGAAGGTGTGCTGGGCGCTTGCCATCCAGCCTTTGTCATAGATGGCGCGGTTGCTGAAGACCTCAAAATACTGGCGCGTGTGGGCCGATTTGACCTGCGCATTGTCGAAGGTGGCAAGGAAGGACACACCGTCCATCGGCTTTTGTGCAACCCCATCCACCGATTTCGGTGCGGGCAGGTGCGAGGCATCGAGGATGGTCGGCACCACATCAATCAGGTGCGTGAACTGCGTGCGCAGACCGCCCTTGTCTTTGATACGCGCCGGCCAGGAGACCACCATCGGGTTGCGGGTGCCGCCCAGATGCGACGCGACCTGCTTCACCCAGGGGAATGGGGCGTTGCCGGACCAGGCCCACCCGACGGGATAGTGCGGCTCGCCGTCCGGTCCGCCAATGGCGTCGAGATGCTTGAGGTTGTCTTCCAGGGACGTCGGGAATCCGTTCAGGCTTTTCACCTCGTTGAGCGTTCCATCCATGCCGCCCTCGGAGCTGGCCCCGTTGTCGCCGACGATGTAAATGATCATCGTGTTGTCTGCATCTGGAAGTTGGTGGATAGCGTCAATCAGTCGGCCCACTTCGTGGTCTGTGAATGCAAGATAGCCCGCAAAGTTCTCCATCAACCGCAAATACAACTTTTTCTGATCGGCCGAGAGTGTGTCCCAGGGTGCCACCCATTCCGGGCGTGGCGTGAGCTTGGTGTTCGGCGGAATGACGCCCAACTCCATCTGTCGGGCGTAGGTGGCCTCGCGCACCTTTTCCCAACCGGCGTCGAACCGCCCCTTGAACTTGTGGCTCCATTCCTTGGGCGCATGGTGCGGCGCGTGCGCTGCCCCTGGCGCGAAATACATGAAGAACGGCTTCTGCGGTGCGACCGACTTGTTGTACTTCATGTAGTCGATGGCCTTGTCGGTCATGTCGGTCATGAAGTGATAGCCCTGCTCGGGCGTCGTCTTGGGCTCGACGGGCACGGTGTTCTCGAAGATGACCGGGTAATACTGGTGCGTCTCACCGCCAATGAAGCCATAGAAATAGTCAAAACCCATCCCGGTCGGCCAGCGATCGAACGGCCCGGCGACGCTGCTCTCCCAGTCGGGCGTATTGTGATTCTTGCCGAACCACGAAGTTGAATAACCATTCCCGCGCAAGGTTGCACCGATGGTCGCGGTGTTCTTCGGGATCATGTTGTTGTAGCTTGGAAAACCGGTCGCCCATTCAGCGAGGAAGCCGGAGCCAGCATTGTGATGATTGCGTCCTGTAATCAGCGCGGCGCGCGAGGGGCCGCATATCGCCGTCGTATGGAAGTTGTTGTAGCGCAGCCCCTGTGCGGCGAGCTTGTCCAATTGCGGCGTCGGCACCGGGCCACCGAACGTGCTGGTCTGCCCGAAACCCACATCGTCCAGGAGGATGACAACTACATTTGGAGCGCCTGTGGGTGGCGTCGGGAGCTTCGGCCAGGCCGACTTCGATTCCTTGTACGTCTTGCCGATCACACCCTCGAATTTGGGTTCCGCTAACGGGATGACGGTGCGATCCTGCGCGATGGTGTAAGTCGATAATCCCGCGAGAGCGGTAGCCAGGATGAAGAGGAATCGTATCGTTCGTGCTGCCTTAGGTTTCATGCGGATACTCCTATATTGCCTTCGTGAAAAATCTATGGCGATCAGCCAATCTTGATTAACTGTGGCCCTGACCTTGGCGCCCCTCATCTTCACCTGACGTGCAGCCCTGTCGATGGGCTTGATGCGCTCAGAAACCGAGCACCTTGTAGCCCACTTCCATACCCCACGAACTCGGTCTGTCACTGCCAACAAAAACCGACGGCTTGATGAAAAGGATGGCATTGCCACCGAACGCCTTTCCAATGACACGGCCCGCTGTGACCTGCAAGCTGAAGAATCGTTTGTTGTTTTCCCAATCGAAGTTGAGCGCCGGGTCGAAGGTCATCAGGTTGCGGGGATCAGCGAACTTGGGCACGTAGTAGAAATCCAAGGTCGTGAAGTTGATGTCGGGGCGACTCTTGTCGCCCGAGAAGCTGTTGTTCTGCACGAAGGCCGGCGCAAAGATCGATCCGTCCTTCAGGAACCGCGCATAGATCAGCGTGCCCTTGAATGCGTTCTTCCCAGCACCCAGCTCCGGCCGCTGCGCGGTGTTGAAGAAAAGTTCGCCCTGGGCCACGAAGCCATGTTCCTTGGTCAGCCCGAAGACATGGGCGAGCTGCACCGAAACATCGCCAATCCCATACTGTTCATTGCCAAAGACATCGACGGACGTGACCAGCGCGCGAAACCTGAGGCTGTAGTCGCGCTTCTCGCCGATCGGGTGCGTGTAACTCAAGCGCAGCGTACTGCTGCTGAAACCGTCTCTCAGGTCCAGATACTCGTACTTGGCTTCTGCCACCTTAGAGAACTTGGTCGGGTCGGTGCCGTTGTCCACAGCCTGGGCAGCCTCCTGTCCCGTCGGAGCCGTCTGCTGCGCTTGGGCGGCGCAGGCCAGCAGGCAGCCAATTACCAGGGCAAGAAAACTTTGGCGCAGCCTCATGATCAATTTCCAGTAGTCTGCTGATGGCCCCCGACACGATGGGCTCCACTGTTTGTTTGCGAAGTCCATGCGACGCTTCCCGGCGTGCCTACTGCTTGGCTTTACCGATGAACTCTTGCACGATGTTGGACATGTCGAATGTCTTTCCGCCCTGCACGGGCGGGAAGTCGGCAAGCGTCTTGAGATGTGCATTCATGAGCTCGCCCATGGGCTGCAGCATCCAGGACGTCTTCTGCAGCAGATGCCCGTACGAGTCCTTGTTGTCGTAGCTCTCGAACGGGTCCATCCGGATGTTGAACACCAGCGGTGCCGTGCGTGGCTCTACTTTGGCGTAATAGTCTTCCTTGGTCGAGAAGTGCCACTTCCACGGCCCCATGCGCACCGCCATGAGCTTGCTTTCGTAGTAGTGGAAGATGTGGTTGCGTGCGGAGTCTTCCGACTTGCCGGCCCAGTAGTCGATATTGTTCACGCCGTCGATGTACTGTTTCTTCTCGGTCTTCATCCGCTCGACCACGTCGGGCACGCCCGCTGCCGCGGACAGGCTGGTGAACATGTCCTGGTGCGCCTGGATGCCATTGCGCACGGTGCCGGCCTTTACGGTCCCTGGCCAGCGCAGCATCGACACCACGCGCACGCCGCCTTCGTAGGTAGTCATCTTCTCGCCGCGGAAGGGCGTGGTCGCACCATGCGGCCACGACGAATGCTCCGGGCCGTTGTCGGTGGAGTACCAGACGATCGTGTTCTCGTCGAGACCGTTTTCCTTCAGGAAGGCCAGCACGAGTCCGACATCATGGTCATGCTGGAGCATGCCGCTGCCGTGCAAGTCGGCTTCGCTGGTGTACTTCTCGGCCGCGTAGCGCCACTTGTCGTTCAGGCGCGTGTACAGGTGCATGCGCGTGGCGTTGAGCCACACAAAGAAGGGCTTGCCGTCGGCCTTGGACTTCTTCATGAAATCGGTGGCCTTGGGGATGGCTTCGGCAGCGTCGAAGTCCTTCATGCGCTCCTGGGTCAGCGGGCCGGTGTCCTTCAGCGTCTGCTTGCCGACACGGCCGAAGCGCGGATCGATGGTCGGATCGTCCTTGTCGATCGCAAAGGCATGGATCACGCCGCGCGTGCCGAACTTCTTCTCGTAAGCCTCGACGCTGCCGGAGTAGGCCTTGCCGAATCGCTGGAAGTCGCGCTGCTCCTGCTCTTCCTGCGTGTTCAAGTGGTAGAGGTTGCCGAAGAACTCGTCGAACCCGTGCATCGTGGGCAGGTGTTCGTTGCGGTCACCCAGGTGGTTCTTTCCGAAGTGCCCGGTGCGGTAGCCGGCCTGCTTCATAACCTCGGCCAAGCTCGGCGACGCTGCCTGCAGGCCGAGCTTGTCGCCCGGCGACCCAACCGTGGTCATGCCGGAGCGGATGGGGTACTGGCCGGTGATAAAAGCGGCGCGGCCCGCGGTGCACGAGGGCTGGGCATAGTGGTCGGTGAAGCGCGCGCCCTCCATCCCGATGCGGTCGATGTTGGGCGTGGTGTAGCCCATCGTGCCCATGCCGTACGCACTGACGTTTTGCCAGCCGATGTCATCTCCCCAGATCACCAGGATGTTGGACTTCTTGGCGGCAGTCTGCGCCGCGGCCGGGGCAGTGGCGCCGAGCAGCGCCATCGCCAGGAACGGAGCAAGGCACAACCTTGGCAAGGTTGGGAGCAAGCTTTTCATAACGATTCGCCTTTTGAACTGGTTGGGGGTTGGGCGGTGCGGGTTGATGATCAGTTAACCTTGCAGACCACGGACTTCTGGAATTTAGACTGGTACGGGGATTGGGGGCAGGTCAGAGCAGCGTCGCGAGATTCGCAGAGTGTTGTTTCATAGAGGCTTCTCCATGTGTGTTTTGTTCGGCCATGCGCGGACCTTCGGCGATCCTCCATGCAGCAATGTCCCGACAGGTTTAAGAAAGTTTTCGGCCAGTCTGACTTTCGACGTTCAAATCGAGACCAGACTCAATCACCAATTTCAGCAAGTAAATCATTAACTTACGAAGCCCTGATGTGAGAACGTTGGGACACTACTGATACCGCACAATAGTTGTCTCCATGAAATTGGATTGAATCCGGATGCCAGTCTCAGCGCTGGTTGTGCACCGAATGTAGGCAAGCAGATCAACGGTGTCGGTAATCTGAATGACAAACCGAGACTTTCATCTTTTGAAGCTGGACAGTACCAAACCTTGCGCCATGAACTACACACACTTGCCCAGGGAGAAACGATACCAAATCCATGCACTCAGCCGAGATGGCGTCAGATTGGCGCGCCATCGAAGCACCATCATCCGCGAGCTCACTGTTTGGACAGCCCTGCCGCCTTGAACATGGCGGTGTATAACCCCACCTCTTTCAGATACTCGTCCTGCGCCTGCTTGAGCGTCATCGATGGCGACACAACTGCCCCTGACTGCTCGATCGCTGCACGCAACTCGGGTTTGGCCAAAGCGGCATTTGCATGCTGGTTGAGCAGTTCGGCCGCTGCTTCGGGAACTTTATTATTCACTTGAATGGCCGACCAGGTCGAGAATACGAATCCCTCGAAACCCTTGGTTGCAGAAGCAATGGCCACCTTAGAGAGACGAACGCTGGGCGTGTTGCTCAACATGGCGACTGCCTTAATGCTGCCATTGTCTACAAAGCCCGGGAATGGCCCTGCCAGCGGCAGGAAGGCAAAGTCGATGTTGCCGCCAACCAAATCCGTAATGCATTGCGGAAATCCGCTATAGGGCACGTGGAGCGACTTCACGCCAGCCGTGGCGCTGAACTTCTCTGCGAACATGTGGTACTGGGATCCGTTGCCCGGTGAGCAATAGCTCAGTGGTTTGTCGGCACTCGCCTTCATCAGTGCCACCAGTTCGGTCAAATTATTGGCCGCAAGGCCCTTGCGCACGACCAGCATGATGCCAGTGTGGCCGACGATGCGAATCGTCAGCGCATCTTCGGCCTTGTACTGTGCTGAATTGAAGCTCAGTGGTGCCAGGATGCTTTCAATGGGTGTCGAGAGCATCATGGTGTAGCCATCGGCGGGCGCCGCCATGGCCTTGTTGGTACCCAGGGTGCCGCCAGCGCCAGGGTTGTTCGCGACAAGGATTGGCTGCCCCAGGCTGACAGACATCTCTTTGGCAACCAGTCGCGCAACCGCGTCCAGAGCACCGCCGGCAGGCGCCGCTACTGCTAGCGTCAGGGCCTTGTTTGGGAAGGTTTGAGCCTGCGTGACGTTGCCGAAGAAACTCATCGCGGCAATGCCGCAAAGGATGGGAAGATGGCTGAATTTCATGGTTTTTTCCTGATCAGGATAAGGGTTGGGTGATATCAGAGGGACTTCAAGTCAGAAGACACGGGCTTGGGCAGGTGTGTTTCAGCACTGTCTGCTCAGCGAAATTTCGCCAGAAGATTCTTCGGCAACTGCTTTAGCGCGAACAGGGCCTGCTGTCCCATCGGGGCATAGGCTACCTTGTCGATCAGCGTACGTGTCCCCGTGCTGTAAGGAGGGATGATCCAGTCCAGCGTGCCGCCTGCGCCGCGCTCGAAGTAGCCGCGTGGGTTGGAGAATTCACGGAATCCCTCTTCGCCATGGTGGCGGCCCATGCCGCTGGCGCCAGAGCCGCCAAAGCCCATCGATGGCTGACCGGCCTGTAGCGCGATGATGTTCACCGCCACGCCGCCCGAGTGGGTCTGTTGCGTCATCTGGTCGATGAACGCGCGGTCCTTGGCAAAGACGTAAAGACCCAGCGGACGATCGCCCTTGTTGATGTAGGCAATAGCGTCAGAGGTGGTCTGGTAAGTTTTGATGGGCAGGATCGGTCCGAAGATCTCCTGCTGCATCAAAGCCAGGTCGTCCGACGGGTTGACCACCAGATAGAACGGCATGTCGCGCTGTCCAGGTCGCAGATCAGTGCCGATCTGGATGACCTGTGCACCCGACGCACGTGCCTCATCGACCAACTTCTTCAAGCGCGCGACATGCCGTTCGCTGATGATGCCGCATGCGTGCGGGGCAGCGTTGTTCTGCGTGAAGTGGGCGGTCATGTAAGCGGCCAGCTTTTCTGTGAACGCTGTCAGTCCCGATTCGGGCACCAGACAGTAGTCCACTGTCACACACATCTGGCCGCGCTTGACAACCTTGATGCCCGCCACGGTGGCTACAGTACGTTCATCCAGCAAGCTGTCGGGCGCGACGACTGCGGGGCACTTGCCACCCAACTCCAGCGTCACCGGCACCAGATTGGCAGCGGCCGCTAGCATCACCTGACGCCCGACGGGGCCGCTGCCGGTGTATACCAAATGGTCCCAGGCCAGTGTCGGGAAGTAGCGTGCAAATTCGAGCCCGCCGTTGACCACTGCAACCTGGTCTTCATCGAAAGTCTCCGTACACATTTCCTTCAGCAACTGGCCGCATGCCGGCGACAGATCAGACGGCTTGATGATCACGCGGTTGCCTGCACCAAGCTGGTCAAGCATCGGGCCGACCGCGATGTCAAACGGAAAATTCCAGGACACCATGTTTCCGATAACCCCTTTGGGCTGGTACTTGATGTAGGCCTTGGAGTCACCTTGCGTGATGGGGTTGGACGCCTTGGATACCGGTTTCATCCACTTCGCGACGTGGTCAATGTTGAACTTGGCACGGTCAAACATGCCCAGAATCTCAAGCAGATCGCCCTGGTCGTGCGAATGCCCGCTGAAATCGGCGTCCAGCGCTTGCAGGATTTTTCCGCGGTATTTGCGCAGCATGCCGGGTACACGCTGCATCAGGTCGATGCGCTGCTTGGCGCTGGGGTAGGGTGTGCGCATGAAGGCAGCCTTTTGCAACTGAAATACACGCTGTAATTCTTGAATTGCAGCCTGGTCCAGCGGCGCCAGATCGGAAAGATTGGACATGCTTGTCTCCTGTAGGTGTTGTAGTAAAACGATTTGCCGATGCCTGGTGCTGATTCACGTCGTATCAGACTTTGCGCACCATGGGAGGTGCATAGCTCTGGTCCATCACACCAGGACCGGGCAGATAGGTGCGCAGAAAGAGATTGAACTTGCCCGCCGGGGTCGGCAGCCAATTGGTTTCCAGCCTAGGTGCTGGGGACTCGTGTTGCAGCACGATTTCCAGCGATCCATCCGCGCCAAACACCAAGCCCTCGGTCAGGCTGCCGATGCCATAGCGTCGGATCGGGTTGTCCGCCATGTTGAAGCGTTCGTCGTAGAGCGTGATTGACCAGAAGGCGTGCGCCTCGGGGATTTCTTCCTTGGCAAAGCGCAGTACGTAGCGGTTCTGGCCACTCAGGTCGCGCCCATCTGCATCGACGAAGGTGCGCAGCTTGGTTGATTGCTCTTTCCAGTGTTCGATGATGCCGGAGAAGGCTTGTGGCGAAGCGCGTCCGAGGAAGTCGCCCGAAGCCGCCATGCGGCCCCAATGCTTATCACCGTAGAACCAGCCATTCACCTGCTTGGTGTTCCCGCCGGTCAGTGCGACCTTGGCCAGCAGCTTGGGGCCATCCACCAAAGCGCGCGCCAGACCACGCTGAGTGGCTGCGTCGAGATCGTCGATGCCGGTCTGCGCCAGCGGGCCCAGTCCCACCTGAGCAAACAGGCGCATCAGGGCCTGGTCCCTCGATGGTGGCGGGTTCTCGCACATGGCAGCGTTCATGGTGCGAAAGTCAGTCAGCTTTGCAGTCAGCGGGAATGGCGCCAACACCTCGCGCACCTCTGGCGCCGAATGGCCGGACTGCCAGGCGGACAAGGGCTTGACCCAGCTGCCCTGTTGCAACTCTCGCGCTTGGGCAAGATCGTCGCCGCCCGGCGTGGAGACGCGCGCGACCAGGAACGCGCTGGGCGTGGGCGCATGCAACACAATGTCAATGCCAGGCGGCGCGACTCCTTGCCACTGTGGGCCCACAACCAGGGCAGTTTGTGCGCGCCCGCTGTTGACGCTAGGGCCAGCGTAGCCGAAGAGATCGGAGTAAAAATCGGCGAGCTGGATACTGACATAGCGCTCGCCACTCTCCGGCGAGTGGATCACTACCGGTTCGGTACCCAGGTCAAGCCATGCGACAGAGTAGATTGCGTCACGCATGGGCGAACCGCCGTACTGGTCGTTGTGATCAGACAGGCGTGGCACATGGAAGAGCTTGTTCAACGGTGTGTCGATCACCCCTTGTGGCTGCTTCACCATGCCATAGCGCAGTTTGGTGTAGTAGATGGCCGGGAACCCGTAAGCATAGGCCTGCATACCGATCAGGTAGGCCCATGTTTCGCGCCAATCAGCACCGTCGAGGTCTAACCCCGCGTTCGCTACTTCACTCATGACAACAATGTCTTTCCAGCGGTTTCGCTCTAGTGGTGGCGTTCAGCCGATAGGAGTTGGGTTGCGCAGCATGTTGATGCGCTACGCAACCGGTTAATCAATGGAATCAGGCCACGCGCTTCAAGACGGGCGGATCGTAGCGCTGCTCAACAATCTCCTGCGACGGCATGTAGTTGCGCATGGTGATGTTGAAGTTGCCCGTCTTGGGCGCTGGGAGCCAGTTGGCGACCTTGTCTTCTGAGGGACGATCCGTCTGGATGTAGATGCGCAAGCCACCATCGGCATCGAACTTCAGACCTTTCATGTTCTCCCGGATCGCCCAGCGGTTGGCGTCGTTCACCACCAGGTTGAAGTCCTGGTACATGGTGAAGGACCAGAACGCCTCCACCTTGGGGAACTGGTCTTTTCGCATGTACAGCTCGTACTTGCCAGTGCTGTTGAGGCGTTCGCCATTCTGGTCAAGCGAGGCCCACAGGTAGGTGCACTCATGCGGGGGGTGCGCCACGATGCCCCACAGCGACTGCCATGCCGAACGCATGATGTAGTCTGTGGTCTTGGCCTGGCCGATGTTGGTCGGAAAGTAGAACCAGCCATTGACCGAGCGGGCCCAAGGGCGCTCTACGTGAGAGCGTAGCGCGGGCAGGCCGTCGCGCGCTGCGCGAGCCAGGCCACGGTTGGTGTCGGGGTCGTTTTTGGACAGATCCATGCCCGGCCCGATGTTGACCGTCTTGAAGCCCTGCAAGAGCATCTCGTCGGTAGCCGGCGGCGGATTTTCGGTCAGCATGTGGTTCATGATGGCGAAGGGGCGCAGCGGGTTGGTCCGAAACTGCGTGACGTCGAAGACGTTGTTGTCAAAGGGCGTGAATTCGCGGCCAGCCAGAAAGTCATCCATCGGCGTGAATTTGGCCTGCCTGAACTTGGCTTTCGCCCAGGTCACTTCGGCAGCATCGTCCTGATCGATGCGCAGGCGCACCAGGGCAAATAGCCATTTTTGTTCGCACTGCAAGACGCGGTCGAACTTGCCCTTGGGGATATCGCCTTTCCATCCCGGTGGAACGAGCAGGAAGTTGCCAAAAACAGGTCCGCCGGAGCGTTTGCTGATGTAGGCAAAGTTGTTGGTGTACAGGTCAGACAGCTGCACCGAGAAGTAGTGGCCTTCGGGGTCTTGCGTGGTGAGCACCATGGGACCCTTGCGCAAATCAATGAATGCGCCGGCATAGACCGTGTCCGTATTGAACGAGCCACCGTTGCGGAAGTTCGACGTGGCGACAAAGTCGACGGGGCTGATGAAGGAGTTCAGCGGCTTCTTCTGACCTGTCGGATCCTTGTTAAAGCTGTAGCTCAGGCTGGCCATGTAGACCAGCGGAAAGCCATACAGAAACGCCTGCAACCCCATGGCATAAGCGTGTGTCTCACGCGGATTGACCGCGCCGCCTTCTTGCCCTGCGAGCATGTCCAGCTTCGCGGGTGTGATCTTTTTCTCGTCCTGCGCCAGCGCCAGGCCAGGCGTAAGGCCTGCAAGTCCAGCGCCGAAGGCCATCATTGAGTGCCTGAAAATTTCACGACGATCCATGTCTGTCTCCTCTGTTGTTTGAAAGTTCTACCGAAAACGAAAACTCTGCACCGCTTACTGCGTCACCTCGGTCACTGCCGCCGGAATCCAGGACTGGTCCAGCAGCTTGGGGCCGGGGACATAGGCCCGCAGCACCAGGTAGAAAAGTTTGCCTTTGGGGGACGGCAACCAGTTTCCGTCTTTGCCCGCACCAGGGGCCTCGGACTGGATGTAGAACGTGGTGCCGCCATCGGCATCTTTCTTGACAGTGGGCGAGCGGTCGCCCAGGGAGTAGCGGTTGATGGCGTTGGCGATGAAATTGCGGTCATAGCCGTAGATCTAGGCTTGCACGCCCAGGGTGTAGGCATATTCCTCGCGCCAGTCGGTGCCATGGCCTGGCAAAAATGTCATTCCGGGCTCGGGTGACGGCGCGGCGGCCTGCGTTGTGGCGCTGGGCGCCAGCATCGCCAAGGCCAAAAGCAGGCTGAAGCCCATTTGATTGAGATACCGCACAATAGTTGTCTCCAAAAATTGGATTGAATCCGGATGCCAGTCTCAGCGCTGGGCGTGCACCGAATGTAGGCAAGCAGATCGACGGTGTCGGTAATCTGAACGACAAACCGAGACTTTCATCTTTTGAAACTGGAAGGGCTATTGCGCCGTGACTTTTCAACAGGCTCCAGCCATCAAGCCCGGTGACGCTCTGTTGCTGCTGTCTCGCTGTCACTGGTTGGAGGGCGTCCCTGTTGACGCGCTGCGCAAACTCTCCACCCAGGTTCAATGGCGAAATTTCAAGTCTGGTGAATACATTTACCGCAGTCGGGACTTGCCCCAGGGTGTTTACGGGGTACTGTCGGGAAGCGTGAAGATCGGCATCGGCAGCTCCGAAGGCCACGACGCCGTTACGACAGTGCTTGCGGACGGGACCTGGTTCGGCGAAGTCTTTTTGTGGGCACAGCAAGCGTATTTTCTGGATTGTTGTGCCATGCAGGCCAGTTGCTTGCTATTCATTCCCAGTGCGGCGTTAAATGCAATTTGCGAGGACCATCCGGTGGTCTACCGCAATCTGCTAAAGGATGTCAGCACCAAGGCCTTGTATACACACTGGATGTCCGTGCAGTACAAACTATACAGTCCGGAAATGCAGGTGGCCCGTCGTTTGCTCGTTGCTTTGCACCTGCAACCTACGACGACAGAGTGCGATTGGGTGGAACTCAGAGAACGTCTCTCTCATGAGCTGATCGCGCAGATGGTGGGACTCAGCCGCCCACGCGTCACACAAGCCATTAAGACCTTGGTGCAACAAGGATTGATGACCGCTCATCGTGGTCGCATATGTATTCACGTTGAGAAGTTGTCAGCCTTCTGTCGTTGAAAGGTTTGCGCACTTGCATGAAGATTTTCGATTCCGCAGCCGTTTGGTTGCTATGGGGATCATGCGATCGACAACGTCAACGCAGGCTTGGGCAAGAGCGTGTCCTACGGCACCATCGGCATCCTGGAGCCGACCCAGCTCATCACCAAGCCCACGCAGGAGCTCGAGCTCGACGGCGTGCGCGTCGGGTTCCATAACGTCCCGGGCGCTGAGGCCCCGGCCGAGCTGATCTCCTCGATCCCGGAGAAGAAGGCCTACGCCGGCGACGACAACCTGGTCCAGACCATGCACAACCTGCTGCCCGCGCGCGGCGCCAAGGCGCGCGACGCGCTGCGCTGGTCGCTGGCGCGGGCCTCCACAGGGATCACCGGCAGTTCGCCCTTCTTCGCCAGCAGGCGGCGCAGGTGGTCCATGATGGCTTGCCACTCCTTGATCTCGTGGCCGGCCTCCTTGCCCGTGCCCGTGGCGACACTGCCCTTGTCGGGCGTGCCGGGTGGCGGCAGCAGGCAGGGCGTGTTGCCGCGCGGATCTTCCAGCGCCTCGACCCGGGACTTGAGCGGCTGGCCGGCCTTGTTATTGGGCACAAGCGCCAGCTTGCCCTTGGTGTACCTGGGAATGGCGACGATGATCGGCGCGAGCATCAGCGGGCAGGTGACGCTGTACAGGCGCGCATCCGTGCCCGTGATGTCGATGGCTTTGTAACCCCAGTCAATGTCGCCCAGCTCGACGGCCGTCACCCCGTCGAACTTGGGGCGCGACGGGTCGTTGCGAAAACGCAGGCCGGTCACGCGGGCAAAATCTTCAGACCAGACTGGCCGGAATGCTTTTCGAAGGGCCCGTCATGAAATCGTGTCCTCGTCCAGCGGCTGCTTCGGTGAGTTCAAAGGTGTTGCCGAACGGCCGGATCTCATTTTTTCAGTGACTGTTGTGGGTCGATTGGGATAGTTGGCGGAGTTGAATCGAATGCCCGCTCCCAGTCTGAAGCACGCGTTCGCTGACCAAGTCGTGATCGGTGGCACCCGCCACGACTAAGCTCTGTGATCCAGGGGAACCGGAGTCAAACAGTCTGGATGGTGTCAGCGGGGCACCCGTTGCAGGTCGGACCCACCCGTCACGCGGTACGCACAGCGCTAAAGTCACTCCCCATGACCCCCACCCACTTCACCCCCGTCCCCCTGGACAAGTCCTACCGCCTGATGAACCACGGCCCCACGGTGCTGGTGTCCGCGCAGCATGGCGGCGGCATCAACGTCATGGCCGCCGCCTGGGCCTGCGTGCTCGACTACGGGCAGGCGCCCAAGGTCACGGTGGTGCTGGACAAGGCCACTTTCACGCGCGAGCTGGTGGAGGCCAGCGGCTGGTTCGCACTGCAACTGCCGACGCGGGCCATGGCGACCATCACCGTCGGCGTGGGCACGGACAGCGCCCGGGACCTGCCCGACAAGCTGGCGAAACATGGGGTGAAGACCTTCGCGGCACCCGACGTCGACTTGCCCCTAGTCGAAGGCTGCGTGGGCTGGCTGGCCTGCCGGCTGGTGCCGGAGCCGCACAACCAGCAGGCCTACGACCTGTTCATCGGCGAGGTGGTCGGCGCCTGGGCCGATGCGCGCGTATTCCATGACGGGCGCTGGCATTTTGAAGACGCGCCCGATGAGCTGCGCACGATCCACCATGTGGCGGGCGGGCAGTTTTTTGTGACGGGGGCGTCGGTCCAGGGCTGAGGGTGCAGCGGCGGGTGCCGGGTGGCCGTCTGATGCGAAAATTCAAGCTTTTTTGACCTGTTCCCAGCGTCGAATGGTCATTAAATGCTATCAATATTGAATATTTCGACATGCCTTCATGAGCCTGATCAGCGGATGGCCCGCACGGAGTAGCGGCAGCAGGTTGCGCCGCATCCGCCGCCAACCTGCTGACCCACGCTGCGCGCGACCTGTTCGGCAAGATTTCGGCGCTGAAGTACAGCGCGGTGCGGGTCGGGCGGGCTTGATCGCGCCGGGAGCAGGGCTCTCCCGAATCCGGAAATCGGCCGGGATGCCGCAGAATCCCCTGTTGGCGGGCCGGTTCGTGGCGCACCCGGTGCCACGCGCCCGCCGGAGACACCCATGAAACTCAAGAAATTCGCCCTCGGGGCGCTCGCCGTGGTGGCCATCGGCGGCACGGCCGGCTGGTTCAGCCTGGACAAGGAAACCCGTGGCCTGCTCGCCACGGTCCCCACCAACAAGGACCTGCTGTTCTGGAGCCAGCCCCAGCGCGACGCGGCGTTCCGTGCCCTGGACCGCATCTCGCTGCTGGCCAAATGGCATGACATCCCGGCCGGCAATGCGCCATCCGCCCTGCCGCCGGGGCCGCCGCTGAAGCTGCCGCTGGACGTGGACGCCTACATGGCCGGCCAGCGCAGCGCGGCGCTGATCGTGCTGCACGACGGCAAGCTTCGCCTGGAGCGCTATGGGCTGGACTTTGACGCCAACGGGCGCTGGACCAGCTTCTCGGTGGCCAAGTCCATCACCTCCACGCTGCTGGGCGCGGCGCTGAAGGACGGATCCATCAAGAGCATGGACGACAAGGTCAGCGACTACATCCCCGAGATGAAAGGCTCGGCCTACGACGACGTCAGCATTCGCCAGTTGCTGACCATGACCTCGGGCGTGAAATGGAACGAAGACTACGCCGACCCCAATTCCGACGTCGCCCGCTTCAACAACCACCAGCCCGAAGAAGGCGTGGATGCGCTGTTGAGCTACATGCGCAAACTGCCGCGCGAGGTGCCGCCCGGAACGCGCTGGCTCTACAGCACGGGGGAAACCAATCTCGTCGGCATCCTGGTCAACCGGGCGACGAAAAAGCCGCTGGCCACCTACCTGTCGGAAAAGATCTGGGTGCCCGCCGGCATGGAACAGAAAGCCACCTGGATCCTGAGCAAGACCGGGCAGGAAATCAGCGGCTGCTGCATCCAGGCGGCGCCGAGGGACTTCGCGCGCTTCGGCCAGTTCATCCTGAACGGCGCGGCTGCGGGCGGCAAGTCCATCGTGCCCGACGGCTGGCTGGAACAGGCCACCACCACCCGCGTGCCCATCGGCCAGCCGGGGCGCGGCTACGGATACCAGTGGTGGACCTACGACACCGGCGCCTTCACCGCGCGCGGCATCTTCGGCCAGGGCATCTTCATCGACCCCAAACGCAAGCTCGTGATCGCCTCCAACGCCGACTGGGGCGGCGGCGCCCGCGACCCGGTGGCCAGCGATGCCCGCGAGGCGTTCTATCTGGCGGTGCAGAAGGCGGTGGACGAGGAGGCGGCTGCGGTGCCCGCGCGATGATGTCGCGCCGGGGCATTCGCCGCCCGGTGCAGGCCTGAGCGACGCGCGATTCGCACAGCAGAATTCCGCTCAGCCCCCGACCCGAGCGATAGGACCATGAAGCTCGATCCGTTCGTCCAGGTTGACGACACCTTGTTCAGCGTTTCCCGCAACGAACTCCTGCGGCGAAAGGGCCCACCTCTGCGCTGCACGCTCAACGACGTCGCATTGGAGGTGTTCGACTACGGCGGCGTGGTGTACCGGTTCCAGGCTTCCGGGCGACTGGAGGAGGTGACGACGCGCGCGCCTGTGGTGCACATCGGCGGGATCGCCATTCCGTTCCGCGCGCTGGCAGGCTTCGTGAAGGCACAGGACACGGATGTCTTCGAGCGCGCCGGTTTTCTGGTCAGTCCGCGGTTCGGTCTGGCCTTCGTGCCGGCCGATCCCGACTGGGTCACCGCGCTGGCCAGGCATTGCCTGCCGACCTGGCACGCGCTGGCACCACCGGCGCCGCCACCCGGATGACGACTTTCGGCCCGCGGTCAGCGGGGCTTCAGCCCGGTGGCCCGGACCAGTTCGTTCACCATCATCAGCGACAAGCCCCACAGCCGTGCCCCGCTGACCTCGATGGATGGAAATGGCAGGGGTAGGCCGGCAACGCGCCAGATGACGGTTCTTCGCAAACCGGCATCGACCAGGTTGTGCAGCGGCTCCCACCAGAGGCGGGCCGCTTCCAGGCCGGGTGTGAGTGCGACGGCGTGCGGCAGGCGATACACGTAGGGCGTCACAACCATCGGACGCCGGCGGCCATGCTCACGGGTCAGCAGGTCCGACAGGCGGCCCATCGGGGCGATGGGCGCGTCTATCGGGAGTCCGGTTTCTTCCTGCAGTTCACGCAGGGCCGCGGCCCTTGTGCTGGGGTCACGTGGGTCGACCCGTCCGCCCGGAAACGACACATGGCCTGACCACGGATCGCCCGCGCGCTCGGCGCGGCGCATCATCAACAGGGCTGGCGCCGCACCGTCGGACGGGCCGTGCTCGGCGATCAGCAGCACCACGCCGCACCGCGCGATCCAATGGCGGCCCGGCAGCCGGCGGGGGCGATAGGCTTGCAGGCGCGCGGCCAGTGCGTCGAGGGCGCCGTCGCTGGCCGGGACAGGTTCGCGAGGCTTTCGGGTCATTGATTGCGCAGGCTTGTCACGCAGGGCGGTGCGGCCGTCTACCCGGCCTGTGCCCGAAGCACGGCGTCCGTCGCCTCATCGGCGGCAAACATGTGCTCCACGCGCAGCGAGGCCAGGGTGATGTCCTGGGGTGTGCCGAAGGTCGTGAACATCCGGAAGAACGCCAGTTCGCCAAAGGGCGTTGCGAAGCGCAGTGTCAGCACCGGCGCCTGCCGGACGGCGCGGCCGGCGGGCGGCACTCGCCCGCTCGGCCGTTGGCGCAGCAGGGCGTCAAACGCTTCGACTTTGGGCGCCAGGGCGGGCTGCAGTGCGGCTTCGGCGCGCATTTGCGACAGAAAGGCGGGGCCTGCCTCGCGCAGGTTGAGCAGTTGCCGCGTCAGTCCCATCGGGTGCACCAGCATGTCCAGCAGATTGGCTGGCCCGCCATTCGCGGGCTGAAGCACCTCGGGCGGCATCAGTGTGGCGGCGAGCCACTGGCCGCCGCGGTTGAGTTGCAGCAGGTTCCATTGCACGTCCAGCACCAGCGCGGGCATGGGCTCGTGCGCGCGCAACAATTGCTGCAGCGCGGCATTGGCCTGCGCCAGGTCGGGGTCGTCCAGCGTGGTGGCGCGGTAGGACGGCGCGAAACCGGCTTGCAACAGCGCGGCATTGCGCAGCGCCAGCGGCGCGCCCAGTTCCTGCAGCCAGCGGGTCAGCAGTTCACGGCTGGGCCGCGCCCGGCCGCTTTCGACAAAGCTCACATGCCGCTGAGACACCCCGATGCGCAGCGACAGCTCCAGCTGGCTCAGGTGGCGCGCCTTGCGCGCGTGCTGCAAGGTCTGGGGCAATGGTTGAGGAAACCCGTCCATGGCGCGATTGGAGCACAGCTCAAGCACCAGTCGATTACCTGAAAGGTAATTGTTTTGAATATCTGTGCGCCCGATACTGCGTCCATCGTTATCAGAAAAGACTCTTCATGCAACGCGTCCTGTTGGTTGTCACCCTGCTTCTGTTTGGCGCATTGACCGCAGTGACGGTCTGGCACCACGGCTACTGGGGTATTTTCGAGACGATGCTTCAGACTTGGGCCGGGATTCAGGTTCTGGTTGATCTGGTGATCACCTTGGCGCTGGTGCTGGTCTGGATGTGGCGTGATGCCAGGGCCTTGCAGCGCAACGTGTGGCCTTATGTCCTGATCACGCTGGCGGCTGGCGTTTTCGGGCCGCTGCTGTATCTGCTTACACGCAGGGGGCCAGGCGAAGCCAGTTCGGGCGCGGCACGTTGATCGCACCCGCGGCATGGCGGCGGCCAAGGCCTGAACGCTTGCACAGACGGGCAAATCTATTAAAAGCCTCCGGTGTCGGCCGGGGGCCTTTCTTTCACCATCGTGATGACGTTGAACGGGCAGCGGATTTCGCATTTGCGGCATCCGGTGCAGGCGGTCGCATCGCCGAGCACCGAGGATTTCCTCCAGCCCATCGCCGCCAGGCTCAGCAGGTGAAAAGGGCAGGCCGCCACGCACCAGCCGCAGCCGGTGCAGCGTGCGGCATCAATGCGGGGCAAGAGAACTCGTGACACTGGGTGGGCCATTTGCAGCGAGGTCCGCATCTTCGCACTGATCAGCGGGCTCAGCTTTGGCGCCGGCGCATGACAGTGGCGTTCCACAGGGTTCAGCCCGGCTCCATCCCGTTGCGCCGCTTGATTTCATCGACTTCGGGCGAGACCATGAAGGCGAGCAACGCCCGCACCGCCTCGGGCTGGCCCGAGGTGACCGACAGACCCGCCGAAAAGGTGGTGATGATCTGGATGGCCGGGGGCAGGGGCCCGAGCACCTCGATGCCGGGCAGATTCATCATTTCGCTGAGTTGCTGGAACCCGATTTCGACCTGTCCGTCGGCCACCAGTTGGCCCACGGGCACACCGGGTGGCGCCTGGACGATGCGGTCCCTGATCTGGCCGGCAATGCCCCAGCGCTCGAACAATTTGGCCAACTGCACGCCGCTGGGCCCGGTGGAATAGCTGAGGCTTCTTGCGGCCAGCACAGCGTCTCTGACGGCCTCTTCCGAGCGGATGTCAGGTCGATGCGCACCGGCGCGCACCGCAATCGCCACGCCCGACTTGACGACATCCACCCGGCTGCCGGGCGCGATCCGGCCGGCTTCGGTCAGCTGATCGATGGCGTTGGACGCCAGCGCCACGATGTCAAAGGATTCGCCGGCCTGCACCCGCCTGGCCGCATCGACGCCGCCGACCGATTCGACGTGAATCTCCGGCATCGCGCCTTTCCGGTATTGGGTGACCAGATCGGCCAGCAACTGCCGGGTGGCCATGGATGAAATGATCTTCAGAGGGGCGGCCATGCGCGTACCTTGGATGCATCAGGTTGAAACCGCGCCCGGATTGCGGGCGAAAGAGACATTTTAGAGCCGGCGAAGTGGCGAACGGTGGCGTGATGGCGCGAGTCTGGAGGACCATTGGCGCACCGGCAGCGCCCCTTTTCCGACCAATGGCATGGCCTTGGCTTACAGTTCCAGCCTTGTCCGGACATCACCATGAACCTGCCTGACCCAGCAACCCGTCCAAGTCTGCACGTCGCCGTGCTCATGCGCCGCGAGCGCATCCAGGGTCCGATGAGCCGCTGGCAGCCCTGGCGCTGGGTGCTGGCCGACGTGGTGCCGAACGAGCCCGGCTTTGGGGTCGCGGCGCGTCGCCTGCTGCGCACGGACGACGAGGAGCACTGGCTGCACCCGGGTTTTGCTGTGGAGCTCTTCAGGGACGATGCCGAGGGTTACATGCTCAATGCTTCAACGCCGGCGCCGTGCTGGTTCGTGCTCTGGCGCATGGAGGAAGAGGCCACGGGAAGTGACGACCCCATGGCGCGGCCGGTGATGGTCTCGCTGAGTTACCACGACGCCGGCCGCTGGCTCGACGCGCAGGAAACAGTGGAGCAGGTGCCGGCACCGGCCGAGGTCATTGAATGGATGCGCGAGTTCGCCAACGCCCACTACACGCCCGAGCCCAAACGCCGCCAGCGACCGCAGAGCTTCAAGGGGCTGCAGGACCGCTTTGGCAACCCCGCGGCGGTGAGCACGGAAAAGAAGTCCGGCGGCGGGAAGGGCGGCGCACAATGACTGACGGTTTTCTCGGCCGCTGGGCGCGTCGCAAGCAGGAGGTCCGCGAAGGCAAGCCGGTGGCGGAGCCTGTGCCACCGGCGCCGGCAGTGGTTTCGACGCAGGCCGCTGCACCCTCTGTCACTGCGCCGGACGGCAACGCACCCCTCGAGGGTCGCGCCTTGGCGCAGCCCGACCCCGTTCCCTTGCCGACGCTGGACGATGTGCAGGCGCTGACGCCGGCGTCAGACTTCCAGCCTTTCATGCTGCAGGGCGTGGCGCAGGATGTGCGCAACGCGGCCGTCAAGAAGCTGTTTGCCGACCCGCACTTCAATGTGATGGACCGACTGGACATCTATATCGACGACTACAGCCAGCCCGACCCGTTGCCCGCCGCGATGATGCGGCGGATGGCCAGCGCAAAGAACCTGAACCTGTTTGACAAAGAGAATGACGGTGCGTCGAATACCCCCACGGTTGGGGATGTTGCGGATACACCGACGCCACCAGACGTGGCACAGTCGGACACTCTTGCCGAATCCCCCGCCCTGCCGGCGAGCGCGCCAAGCCCGCTCGCCGCTCTAACTCCCACTGAAGATGCCCACACTGATTTGCGACTGCAACCAGACGATGCCCCTCAACGCGAAAGCGGTGGGCCAGGCACTTGATGAAGATCTGACGCTGCACGCCACGTTGTGCCGACGCGAAGCCGGCGCATTCCAGAACGCGGTCCGGTCCGGCGACGAGGTCATCGTCGCCTGCACCCAGGAGCAGCGGCTTTTCGCTGAACTTGGTGAACAAACGGAAGGCGCCGTCTCCATCATCAAGTTCGTCAACATTCGCGAGACCGGCGGCTGGAGCCGCGACGCGTCAAAAGCGATGCCGAAGATCGCCGCGCTGCTGGCCGCTGCGCGCCTGCCCGACCCCGAGCCGGTACCCACCGTCAGCTACAACAGTGCCGGGCGCGTGCTGGTGATCGGCGCGCTCGATGCAGCCGAACGCGCCGCCGCGCTCTTGTCCGATGTGCTGGATGTCACGCTGTTCACGCAAGGTCCCGGCAAGGCGGGGGGCGCGCAGGCACGGCGTTTCCCCGTGCTGGGCGGCCGCATCACGGCCCTGAGCGGCTGGCTGGGGGCCTTCGACTTGAGCTGGGAAGCGAACAACCCCATCAACCTCGATCTGTGCACGCGCTGCAACGCCTGCGTGGCAGCCTGCCCGGAAGATGCCATCGGCCTGGATTACCAGATTGACTTGGCGGCCTGCCAGTCGCACCGGGCTTGCGTGAAGGCCTGCCAGGTGGCCGGCGCCATCGACTTCAGCCGTGCACCCGAGGTGCTGTCCGAGCGCTTCGACCTGGTGCTGGACCTGCGCGCTGCCAGCGCCACACCCACCTTCAACCAGCACGCGCTGCCGCAAGGCTATTTCCGCTGGGACGGGCAGGACCTGCCCACGGTGCTGAAGCTGCGCGAAATGGTTGGCGAATTCGAGAAGCCCAAATTCTTTGTCTACAAGCAAAAGCTCTGCGCGCACAGCCGCAACCAGACCGTGGGCTGCAACGCCTGCGTGGACATCTGCTCGGCCGAGGCGATTTCCAGCGACAAGCGCGGCCAGCGGATCCTGGTCAATGCCAACCTGTGCGTGGGTTGCGGCGCCTGCACCACGGTCTGCCCGACCGGCGCACTGACCTACGCCTACCCGCGTGCGAACGACCAGGGCGTGAAGCTCAAGACCTTGCTGTCCACCTACGCCACGGCCGGCGGGAAGGATGCGGTGCTCCTGCTGCACAGCCAGGCGCAAGGCCAGGCGCTGGTGGAAGAACTGGGCCGCGCGGCGCAACTCAAGGTCGCGCAGGGCGTCCCGGCGAATGTGATCCCGGTGGCGCTCTGGCACACCGCCAGCCTGGGGCTGGATGTGTGGCTCAGCGCCGTTGCGTTTGGCGCCAGCCAGATCGTGGTGCTGGTCACCAGCGAAGAGGCACCTCAGTACCTCGAAGGTCTGCAGGCGCAGATGGACGTGGCGCAGGGCATCCTGCGGGGGTTGGGTTACACCGGCACACACCTGCAGCTGCTGCGCGCCACGACCCCGACCGATCTGGACGCCGGTCTGCAGGCGCTCGCTCGCACGCGCCAGCTGATTCCGGGTGCGCGTGCCCGCTTCGCCGTGGCCCAGGAGAAGCGCGCCACGCTGGACCTGGCGCTGGACCACCTGATCGATCACGCGCCGCTGGCTGCACCGGCCCGGCCCGAGGTCCTCGCGCTGCCCGCGGGTGCTTCGCCATTTGGCTCGGTCATGGTCGACAAGGGCAGCTGCACCCTGTGCCTGAGCTGCGTCAGCGCCTGCCCGGCCAGCGCGCTGCAGGACAACCCGCAACTGCCACAACTGCGCTTCGTCGAGAAAAACTGCGTGCAGTGCGGCCTGTGCGTCACCACCTGCCCGGAGAACGCCATCACGCTGCAGCCACGCCTGCTGCTCACGCCGCAGCGCAAGGAGGCGCGCGTGCTCAACGAATCACCACCCTACGCCTGCGTGCGCTGCGGCAAGCCCTTCGGCACGCTCAAGGGGATCGAGGCGATGGTGGGCAAGCTGGCGGGCCACGCCATGTTTCAGGGCGCTGCCGCCGATCGCCTGAAGATGTGCGGCGACTGCCGGGTCATCGACATCTACTCCACCGACAACGAAATCAGGATCACCGATCTATGAGCCTCCCCCTTGCAAGAGCCGCCACGGACACCTCCGCGCTGGACGAGGAAACCGCGCGTGCCGAGGTCTACGGCCTGCTGTCCGCGCTGTACTATGCGCCGCCGTCGCCCGAGATGCTGGCCCAGCTGCGCGTGGCCGTCACCGAGACCCCGGCCTCCGGCGGTTTCCTGGAGGAGCCCTGGCGCGCGCTGGTCGGCGCCGCGCGCGCGATGGGCGACGAGGCCATCCAGAGCGAATACGACGATCTGTTCGGCGGGGTTGGCAAGCCCGAGGTCTTTCTCTACGGCTCGCACTACCTGAGCGGCTTCCTCAACGAGAAGCCGCTCGCGAAGCTGCGCGACGACCTGGCCGAGCTGGGCCTGGCCCGGGACGAAGCCATGTCCGAGACCGAAGACCACTTCGCCTGCCTGTGCGAAGTCATGCGCTACCTGATCGCCGGCGAGGACGTGGCCGTGGCCAACCTGGCGCGCCAGCAGGCCTTCTTTGCCTGTCACATCCAGCCCTGGGTCGAGCCGATGTGCGACACCATCGCCGCGCACCCCAAGGCCCGCTTCAACGCTGCCCTGGCCCGATTCACCCGGGCCTTCCTCAGCGTGGAGGCGCAGGGTTTCGACATGCTGGATTCCTGAAAGGACGGTTTGTCGGCTTCAGCGCTTGGTGACGCTCCGGCCGGACTATATTCTGGGCTTCCAAGACCGGAGCATTGAAATGCGATTTGTTGTGCGTGCCCTGACGGCATTTGTACTGATCCTGCTGTTCGCAGCGTCGGCCTGGGCCCAGCCGACACCGGCTTCAAAGCCGGTGGGAGGCGGGACGCCGGGCGACGAGGTCACGCTGACCGTCTTCAACCGGCCGGTGGTCGTGTTCCGGTCCAGTTTTCTCGGCACATCGCCTAAAGCGCGGGCCGACCGGGCGCGCTTCTCCATCAATCAAGCCCTCGACCAGGGGGGGCCTCTCGTCGTGTCAGTGAAGGGCAACCCCGAGGGGCAACTGGTGATGATCGATGACCGACTCGCCTTCGTGGTCACCGGAGCCGACGCCGACCCCTTGCAACAGGAAGATGCGAAGGCGTTGGCCGGCAAGGCGGCGCGTCAGCTGGAGCAGATCATTTCCGAAACCCGCGAGTCCCGGGACCTGCGTGCGATGCTCAAGGCGCTGGGGGTCTCGGCGGTCGCGTCCCTGGTCTTTGCGTCGTTGGTCTGGGGGGTGATACGGCTGCGCCTCGGGCTGGACCGGCTGCTGGTCTCCAGCGTGGAGACGCAGGTCAGGAATCTCACGTTGGGCGGCACGCAGATTGTCGAGGGGCATCAGCTCGTTCCCTTCTTGCAGCGCCTCCTGAGTGCCTTGCGCTGGCTGGTGATCCTGCTGCTGGCCTACGAATGGCTGAGTTTCGTGCTTTCGGCTTTCCCCTACACCCGCTCCTGGGGCGAGCGTCTGAACGACTACCTGCTGGATGTCGTCGGGGGGATCCTGCACAGCATCCTGGGGGCCATTCCTGGCCTCGGCGTTGCGCTCGCCATTTTTCTGTTGGCGCGTGTCTTCACCGGGTTTCTGGGTCGTTTTCTGGAGCGTCTGGTGCGTGCAGGGACGCCGATCAGCTGGCTCAGCCCGCAGACCATGCCCACGTCGCGGCGCCTTTTCAGTGTCGGCATCTGGCTGTTTGCCGTGGCCATGGCCTATCCCTATCTTCCAGGCGCCGAGACCGACGCCTTCAAGGGCCTTTCCGTGCTGCTGGGCTTGATGGTCTCGATCGGTGCTTCCAGCGTCGTCGGCCAGGGGGCGGCGGGCCTGATCCTGACTTACACCGGCACGATTCGTGTCGGTGAATATGTCCGCATTGGCGAGAACGAAGGCACGGTGGTGAAGCTGGGGATGTTCACCACGACCGTGCGCACCGGCCTGGGCGAAGAACTGACCCTGCCCAATTCGATGATCACCGGCACGGTCACGAAGAACTACTCGCGCACGGTTCGAGGCGCCGGCTTTATCGTCGATACCACGGTCACCATCGGCTATGACACGCCCTGGCGGCAGGTGGAGGCGATGCTGGTCGAGGCGGCCAAGCGGACGCCCGGAATCTTGGAGTCGCCAGCGCCGGCGGTCTTCCAGACTGCGCTTTCAGACTACTACCCGGAATACCGCCTGGTTGCCCAGGCCGTTCCCAGCCAGCCGCGTCCCCGTGCCGAAGTGCTGACCCTTCTTCACGCGAATATCCAGGATGTTTTCAACGAACACGGCGTTCAGATCATGTCGCCGCACTACATGGGAGATCCACAGGAGCCCAAGGTGGTCAAGCCCGAGGACTGGTTTCCGGCGCCTGCGAAGAGAAATCAGTAACAATTCCGTCGTTTTCCAGCGTGAAATGGTCATTTTCAGCTACTTATTCAGGAGTAGCCGCCCATTGTTGGTGGATGCGCCGCTTTCTTCGGGCGCTTGCGGCTCGGTGTACAGCCGCACTTCAAACGCCGCGCCCGGCGGTGGCTGCCGGTTGCGCGCGGTCAGCGTGCCGCCATAGCGCTCCACCAGCCCTTGGCTGATCCACAGACCGAGACCGTTGCCGTCGTTCTTGGTGGTGAAGAACGGGCGGAACAGGCGCTCCAGCGTTTGCGTCGCGAGGCCCGGGCCGGTGTCTTCCGCTGTCAGCACCACACCGGGCAGTCCGTCGGCACCAACCCAGTCGCGCGTGCGCAGGGTCAGTGTGCCGCCGTCGGGCATGGCCTGGATGGCGTTCACGAGCAGGTTGATCACGACCTGCTGCAGTTCCTGCCGGTTGATGCCGGCGCGGGCGCTGGCCTGCAGGTCCCGCGCCACGGCAATGCGGGTGTGCGCCAGCAGGTGCGTCACCAGCACCAGGCAGTCTTCCAGGGTTCGGTTGACGTCAATCGATTCGACATAGCCGGCGTATTCGGTGGGGCGGGCGTATTGCAGCAACTGCGTGACGATGATGCGCATGCGCTCCACCTGTTCGTCCAGCAGCTTCAGCTCGGCCGCCACGGGGCCGGCGTGCGGGCCCAGCGTCTCGCGCATGAGGTCAAGGTTGCCCTGCATTACCGCGATGGGGTTGTTGATCTCATGGGCAATGCTGGCGGTCAACTGGCCGATGGCGGCGAGCTTTTCCGACTTGACCAATTGTTGCTGGGCCTGCTGCAGTGCAGTGTTGCTTTGCGCCAGCTCGCTCGTGCGCTCGGCGACCTTTGCGTCGAGCTGGCTGGCCCATTGCTGGAGCACCCGGGTTTTTTCATCAATCACGTCGAGCAGCTGGTCGAGATGGTTGGCCAGCGCGCCGAGTTCGTCACGCGCGGCCACCGGGCCCACACGCGCGCCGGTGTCGCCTTCCTCGACGCGCTGCATGGCCAGGTTCATCTGTTCCACCGGTCGGAAGATGCTGCGCGCCCAGCGCAGGGAAAACAGCGCGGACAACGCCATGACCAGAAGGAAGATCGCGCCAATGATGCCAAGCATGCTGTATTTCACCAGCCGGAACGGCTTTTCCAGGTAGCCGACGTAGAGCATGCCGATGCGCTGGCCGCGCGCATCCTGCAAGGGTTCGTAGGCCGAGACATACCAGTCATCGACCACGAAGGCGCGGTCCAGCCAGGTGCCGCCGCGTTGCAGCACGGCGTCGCTGACCGCCTGCGAGACCCGCGTGCCGACCGCGCGCTGGTCCTGGAAAAGGCGCACGTTGGTGGTGACGCGCACATCGTCCATGAACAATGTGGCGGTGCCCTGGCTGTCCAGTGGCAGCGAGCCCTCCGGGTAGACGATGCGGTTGATGTGGTCGATGAAGGGCAGGTTGTGGTTGAGCAGGATGCCACCGCGCAAGTGGGCGATGACACGACCACGGTCATCGGTGACCGCGGAGCTGGCCAGCATCACCATGGCCCGGTTTTCCACGGTGCGGCTGCTCGGGGCCGCGTTGCGCGTGGGCACGATCGGAACCTGCGGGCGATCACGAAGCTGCGGCGCCAGTTGCTCGAACTGCGCGGGCGCCAGCACCTCCAGGCCGGCGACGCGGGAACCTGCGGACGCGGTGCCGGAGGGCAGGGGCAGCGCATCCGCGGGGGCGACATCAAGGAAGTCCAGCCCCAGGCGCTCGCGCGATGCAGTCAGCAACTGGCGCAGGGCGGTGGGGTCACCCGCCTGCAGGGCGCGCAGCAGTGCGTGGGAGGCGGCCACCGATTCGGTGCCACCTCCGACCTCGGCGCGCACCTGGTCAAAGTAGCCGCGCGCCACCGCCAGGTCGCTGCGAACCTTGGTGATCAGCAGCTGGTCATAGGCGGCATTGCCCCAGATCAGCAGCGCGGCCACCAGCAGCGGCAGCACCACCAGCAAGGGCGCCAGCGCCATGGCCAGCAACTTGTTGCGCACCGAGCGCTCGATCCAGCGCGAACGCTCGCCCTGCGCGGGCGGGCTGGTCACCGGGCAACCTCCGCGCGGCAGACTGCGGTGCGAGCTTGCTTGGGGCGGCCCGGCGCTGCGCTCATGCCGCGGCCCACTCGGCGCAGCGGCGCTCCAGTGTTCGGCGCGAGATGCCCAGCAACTGGGCCGCGCGGGTCTTGTCGCCCTGCACCGAATCCAGCACCGAGAGGATGTGCTGCTTCTCGCGCGCCTGCAGGTCGGTGGTGGAGCCTTGCGATACCGCGGCTGTCGCGCCGATCAGGGGACGTGTGGCCACGGCGTACAACGCGGAGACGTTGACGGTGCCCAGAATCAGCGAGCGCTCCACGAAATTGCGCAGTTCGCGAACGTTGCCTGGCCAGTCGTATTGCATGAGACCGGCCATGTCGGCGTCGCCGATGTCCAGCGGTGCCACGCCCAGCAGGGGGGTGAGCTGGCTCATGAAGTGGCGCGCCAGGCCAGGGATGTCTTCCTTGTGTTCACGCAGCGGGGGCAGGGTGATGTCCACCACTTGCAACCGGTAATACAGGTCCTTGCGAAAGCGTCCGGCAGTGACCTCGTCGGCCAGCGAGCGGTTGGTGGCCGCAAGTATGCGCACGTTCAGCGGCACCAGCTGTTCACTGCCCACCGGCCGGATCGTGCGGTCTTCCAGGGTGCGCAGCAAGCTGGCCTGAACCGCCAGAGGCAATTCGGCCACTTCATCCAGAAACAGCGTCCCGCCCTGGGCGTAGAAGAAAAGCCCGTCGCGCGCCCGGTTGGCGCCGGTGAATGCGCCACGCGCGTGGCCAAACAACTCGCTCTCGATCAGTTCGGGCGACATGGCGGCACAGTTGACCGGTACAAACGGCCCCTTCGCGCGTGGACTGAGGTCGTGCAACGCACGCGCCCCGAGTTCCTTGCCCGTGCCCGATTCGCCCTGCAGCAGCACCGTGCTGTTGACGGCGGCAACCCGACGCAGCGTATGGGAGAGCTGCGTCATCGCCGGTGAAGTGCCGACCAGGCCGTCGGATGCGCATTGGCTCGACGACAGTTCGCGACGCAACACGTAGTTCTCGCGGGTCAGACGGGAGCGCTCGTAGCAGTGCTTGACGGCATTGAGGATCTGCGGGACCCGGAAGGGCTTGAGGATGAAGTCCGACGCGCCCGCCCGTAGCGCTTCGATCGCGGTCTCAAGATCGGCGAAGGCGGTGATCAGGATGACCTCGCCTGAGAATCCCTGGTCTCGCAGGTCCTTGAGCCAGGCCACACCGCTGCGCCCGGGCAGCGAGATGTCCAGGATGATCAGGTCCACATGGTTGGCACGCAGGAGTTCGGCACCTTCCTCGGCGCTGCCCGCGCTCATCACGAACTGGCAGCGCGGCACCAGTGTCTTGACCAGGAAGTTGCGCATGCCCTGCTCGTCGTCCACCACGAGAATCGACCAGAAAGGCCAGCCTTCGGCGGATTTTTCGGGGGATGTGGGAGGGGTATTGGCGCTCACGGCATGCGGCAGGAAGAGCGCGAATTCTATCGAGACAGCCCAGTGTTTCGCTCGGGTAAGGCCGTTATGAGGCGGTTTCGCAACGCATGCGCTCAGGCCCGCGTCGGCGGGCCTTGCCCGTATGCATCCAGGGTAGCGACAGAACGAGCGACAACTTGTCGCAGACTGCGCGACAAAGTGACGCTATTTTTTTGTTGTTGGACGGTTGTGAGTTGGCTGAACCAGGGTCCATCAGTTGCTGCGGCCCGAACGCCGGGCTGGCACGGTTTCTGCTGATTTTCTTGACGATGGCCCCGACCTTCTGCCGTGACTGTGCCTTGCGGCTCACGTCGCGTACCGCCTCCGCATGACCAAGGGTAAACGCCGGTGTCCAGCCCTTGTCTGCGCACCCGCAGCTTGCTACATTGGTGCGATACGCAACGCGGCTCCCGGGGAGCCGTCAACAGGAGACATCGCATGAACCAGCCCCCCAGCAAGCTGTCGCGCCGAACCGTGTTCGTCGGGGCCGGCACCGTCGGCGCCATGGCCGCCGCCGCCAGCCTCCTGCCGTCGGTGCAGAACGCGGCCAAATTGCCCGCGGCCTTGCCCAAGGCGCCCGCCAATGGTGGCGGCTACAGCCTGACCGATCACGTCAAACAGTACTACCAGACCGCGCGCGTCTGAAACCGAACGGCAGGAGAACTCATATGTTGTTGACCAGAAAGTCTGGCGCGCCACACGGCGCCACCGAGGCGATCTCGCCCTTCGTTCACAGCCTGCGCCGCGGGCTGACCAAGGCGCTACCGACCATGGACCGCCGCAGTTTTCTGCGCCGCTCGGGCCTGGGCGTAGGCGTGGGTTTGGCGGCCTCGCAACTCACACTCGTGAAGAAGGCGGGCGCGGCGGATGCAGCGGGGGCGATGGGCAGCGGCAAGATCGAAGTCAAGCGCACGGTGTGCACGCACTGCTCGGTCGGCTGCGCTGTGGATGCGGTGGTTGAAAACGGTGTCTGGGTGCGGCAGAACGCCGTGTTCGATTCGCCGATCAACCTCGGTGGCCTGTGCGCCAAGGGCGCTGCGCTGCGCGAACACGGCCATGGCGAATTCCGTCTGCGCTACCCGATGAAGCTGGTCGACGGCAAGTACCAGCGCATCAGCTGGGACGTCGCGCTCAACGAAATCACCGCAAGAATGCTCGACCTGCGCAAGGCCAGCGGGCCGGACAGCGTGTACTTCGTCGGCTCGTCCAAGCACAACAACGAGCAGGCGTACCTGATGCGCAAGTTCGTCAGTTTCTGGGGCACCAACAACTGCGACCACCAGGCGCGCATCTGCCACTCCACCACGGTGGCCGGCGTAGCCAACACCTGGGGTTATGGCGCCATGACCAATTCGTACAACGACATGGCCAACAGCAAGTGCGCCTTGTACATCGGGTCGAACGCCGCGGAAGCCCATCCGGTCAGCATGCTGCACATGCTGCACGCCAAGGAAGCCGGCTGCAAGATGATCGTGGTGGACCCGCGGCGCACCCGCACCGCCGCCAAGTCCGACGAATACGTGCGCATCCGCTCGGGTTCGGACATCCCCTTCGTCTTCGGCGTGCTATACCACATCTTCAAGAACGGCTGGGAAGACAAGCAGTACATCAACGACCGGGTCTTCGGCATGGACAAGGTGCGCGAGGAAGTGCTGGCCAAGTGGACGCCCGACAAGGTGGAGGAGGCCTGCGGCGTGAAGGAGGACCAGGTGGCCAAGGTGGCCAGGATGCTGCACGAGAACAACCCTTCCACCATCGTCTGGTGCATGGGCCAGACGCAGCACACCACCGGCAACGCCGTGGTGCGCGCCTCGTGCATCCTGCAGCTGGCACTGGGCAACGTCGGCAAGTCGGGTGGCGGCACCAACATCTTCCGCGGCCATGACAACGTGCAGGGTGCCACCGATGTCGGCCCCAACCCGGACTCGTTGCCCGGCTACTACGGCATTGTGGAAGGCTCCTGGAAACACTTTGCCAAGGCCTGGGGCGTCGATTTCGAGTGGATCAAGAAGCAGTTCGCCTCGCCGGCCATGATGTCCAAGCCCGGCATCACCGTGTCGCGCTGGATCGATGGCGTGCTGGAAAAGAACGACCTGATCGACCAGGACTCCAACCTGCGCGGCATCTTCTACTGGGGCCATGCGCCGAACTCGCAGACGCGCGGCCTGGAGATGAAGCGCGCGATGGACAAGCTGGATCTGCTGGTCGTGGTGGATCCCTACCCGTCCGCTACCGCTGCCATGGCGGCCATGCCCGGCAAGCCGGAAGACCTGAACCCCAATCGCGCGGTCTACCTGTTGCCTGCCGCCACCCAGTTCGAGACCACCGGCTCCGTGACGGCTTCGAACCGCTCGATCCAGTGGCGCGAGAAGGTGATCGAGCCCTTGTGGGAGAGCCGCACCGACCACATGATCATGTACCAGTTTGCCGAGAAGCTGGGCTTTGGCAAGGAACTGGTCAAGAACTACAAGCTGCAGAAGGTCAAGGGCATGGACGAGCCCGTGCCCGAGGACATCCTGCGCGAGATCAACCGCTCCGTCTGGACCATCGGCTACACGGGGCAGAGCCCGGAACGGCTCAAGGCCCACATGAAGAACATGAACGTGTTCGACGTGAAGACGCTCAAGGCCAAGGGTGGCCGCGACAAGGAAACCGGCTACGACTTCACCGGCGACTATTTCGGCCTGCCCTGGCCGTGCTATGGCACACCCGAACTCAAGCACCCGGGGTCGTCCAACCTGTACGACACTTCCAGGCATGTGATGGATGGTGGGGGCAACTTCCGCGCCAACTTCGGCGTGGAGCGCAACGGTGTCAGCCTGCTGGCCGAGGACGGGTCCCATTCCCTGGGCGCCGCCATCACGACCGGCTATCCGGAGTTCGATCACATCCTGCTCAAGAAGCTGGGCTGGTGGGATGACCTCACCGAGGCTGAGAAGGCCGCGGCGGAGGGCAAGAACTGGAAAACAGACATGTCGGGCGGCATCCAGCGCGTGGCCCTGAAGGTGCATGGCTGCCATCCCTTCGGCAACGCCAAGGCGCGCGCCGTGGTCTGGAATTTCCCCGACCCCATTCCGCAGCACCGGGAGCCACTGTATGGCACCCGTCCCGACCTGGTGGCCAAGTACCCCACGCACGACGACAAGAAGGCCTTCTGGCGCCTGCCCACGCTGTTCAAGACGGTGCAGCAGAAAAACATCGCCGACAAGGTGCACGAGAAGTTCCCGCTGATCATGACCTCGGGCCGCTTGACCGAGTACGAAGGCGGCGGCGAGGAAACCCGCTCCAACCCCTGGCTGGCCGAACTGCAGCAGGAAATGTTCATCGAACTCAACCCCAAGGCCGCGGCGGACCGCGGCATCATCAATGGCTCGCGGGTCTGGGTGAGCACCCCCACCGGCGCGCGCATGAACATGCAGGCGATGGTGACTGAGCGCGTCGGGGCTGACACGGTCTTCATGCCCTTCCACTTCTCCGGGCGCTGGCAAGGGGCTGACATGCTGCCCTACTACCCCGCGGGAGCCCATCCGATCGTGCGCGGGGAGGCCGTGAACACCGGGACGACCTACGGCTATGACAGCGTGACGATGATGCAGGAAACCAAGACGACGATCTGCAACGTCGAAAAGGCGTAAGGAAGAACTATGGCACGCATGAAATTTATTTGCGACGCAGAGCGCTGCATCGAATGCAACGGTTGCGTCACGGCCTGCAAGAACGAGAACGAGGTCCCCTGGGGTGTGAACCGCCGACGCGTGGTGACCCTCAACGACGGGGTCCCTGGTGAAAAGTCGATCTCGGTGGCCTGCATGCACTGCTCGGATGCGCCCTGCATGGCGGTGTGTCCGGTCAACTGCTTTTACCGCACCGATGAAGGCGTGGTGCTGCACGACAAGGACGTGTGCATCGGATGCGGCTACTGCTCCTACGCCTGCCCTTTCGGCGCACCGCAGTTCCCCGAGCAGGGTACTTTTGGCGTGCGCGGCAAGATGGACAAGTGCACCTTCTGCGCCGGCGGCCCCGAGGCCAACGGCAGCGAGGCGGAGTTCAAGAAATACGGGCGCAACCGGCTCGCCGAAGGCAAGCTGCCCGCCTGCGCCGAGATGTGTTCGACCAAGGCCTTGCTCGGCGGTGATGGCGACGTGCTGGCCGACATCCTGCGCACCCGCGTGGCGCGACGCGGCACGGGTGCTGAAGTCTGGGGCTGGGGCACGGCCTACGGCTCGAAACCGGCCACCCCGGCTCAAGGAGCGAAATCATGAAGAAGCTTTTCCTGATTCTTTCGACGGCGCTGCTGTTGTCAGCCTGCGGCGAGAAACCCCAGGGCATGGGCAGCGGCAGGGGTGACAAGCCCTCCTGGGACGGAACCGGCGTCGCCGTGTTCACCGAACCGGGCTGGAAGGCCGGCGACAAGAACAGCTGGTTGCTGGCATTGCGCGCACGCACCCAGTATGGCCAGAACGAATACAGCCGTACCAACTGAGCAAGGGGGACGCCCATGTTTCGTCAACTGACTGCCGCCGCGCTGATGACGCTCGGCCTTTGTGGTGCCAGCCTTGCGCAGGACCCCAAGGCTGCCGGGGCGGCACCCGCAGCGCCAGCCGTCGCAACACCGGTCGTGCCGGTTGCTGGAACGGCCGGTGTCCAGAGCGCCAACATCTTCCAGATCGGACCGGATGCCGATGCCGACCCCAACTACGCCAAACAGACCAACGGCGAACGGGCCAAGGTGCAGCCTGGCAACAATGCGCCGGTCTGGCGCCAGGTCGGTGGCGGCGTCACCGGTTTCAGCAGTCTGCCCAAGAGCGAAGCGCCCGAGGCCGGCAACCTGATCCAGCCCTTCGTGCAGTACCCCGGCTCACGCTATACGACGGCGGGCGAGGCCTGGCGCCAGGTGCGCAACAACTGGCTCATTCCGTACGGAGGCGCCTTGTTGCTGATCGTGCTTGGCGCCATCGGGCTGTTTTACTGGCGGGTGGGCATGATCAAGCTGCACGGCAAGCCCACCGGGCGCAAGATCGAGCGATTCACGCCCTTCGAGCGCTCCGCGCACTGGGCGAACGCGGGCGCCTTCAGCATCCTGGCGATTTCCGGCCTGGTGATGGCTTTTGGCCAGTTCCTTTTGTTGCCCATCATGGGGCACACGCTGTTTGGCTGGCTGGCCTATGTGCTCAAGAACGCGCACAACTTCGCCGGCCCGGTGTTCGCGGTCTCGCTGGTGATCGTGATCATCACCTTCATCCGCGACAACCTGCCGGCCAAAGGCGACATGAACTGGCTGCTCAAGGGTGGCGGCATGTTCTCTGAACACGAGCTCAAGTCTGGCCGCTTCAACGCTGGCGAGAAGGTGGTCTTCTGGGGTGGTGTGTTTGTGCTCGGTCTGGTGGTGGTGGCGTCGGGCATGGTCCTGAACAAGCTGGTGCCCGGGCTGGTCTATGAGCGCAGCACCATGCAGATCGCGCACATGGTGCATTCGGTGTCCAACATCCTGATGCTCGTGATGTTCATGGGCCACATCTACCTCGGCTTTGCGACCGAGGGCGCCATTGAAGGCATGAAGACCGGCTACGTGGACGAAACCTGGGCCAGGGAACACCACGAGCTCTGGTATGACGACGTCAAGTCCGGCCGGATTCCCGCCCAACGTTCCCCGCAGCCGGTCCCTGGGCCGACGGTCCAGGTCTGAGACACCCAGGAGTTCGACATGAAAAGAAACCTCATTCTCGTGGCCGCCCTGGCGGTGACGACCGTCGCGCTGGCCAAGTTGCCAGCACCCAGCGACGAAGCCAAGGCCAAGGCTGCCGAGGCAGCCGCCAAGACCGCCTGGAGCGGCAAGGTCGATGCCTATCAGCTGTGCCG
Organism: Hydrogenophaga sp.; assembly: GCA_011391595.1. Classification (GTDB taxonomy): domain Bacteria; phylum Pseudomonadota; class Gammaproteobacteria; order Burkholderiales; family Burkholderiaceae_C; genus JAABQG01. The sequence goes on along the minus strand of JAABQG010000024.1, from coordinate 7,350 downwards.
GGCACAGGACTGGGTTGCCGCGTTCTTCTTCAAGAGCGCGAAGGCCGCGGGCACGGAGACCCGGCCCCCGGTGGCCACACCGGCATGCGTCGACCCGGGTCCGTTCGCTTACTTGCCGGCGCAGGCGGCTTCCGCGGCGCCCACGGCAGCTGCGACGCCTGCACCGGCCATGCCCGCTGCGCCGGCCGCATCCGCTGCGCCTGCCAAGAAGTCCTGACCGTTGGGTCCTTACGGACATGGGGCCCGGACTGCAAGGTCCCGGCCCTTTTTGCCGCACACTGATGCCATGACTGCAAACAAAGACGCCGGCGCATTTCGCCCGCACCTGACCCAGGCCCACGCGCCGCTGACCCGCGAGATCACCGTGGTGACCGAGTTTGGCGAGGCCGAAGTGGTCTCGATTCCCGCAGAGCGCGCGCTGACGGTCTATGTGGACAAGCGCGAACTCGTCACACTCATGACGCTGGGCGCGCACCCCGAGTGGCTGGTGCTGGGTTTCCTGCGCAACCAGCGACTGATCGCATCGCCGGCCGACATCGAGTCCATCACCGTGGACTGGGACGTGGGCGCCGCGGCGGTCAGGACCCGTCATGGCATCCACCGGATCGAGGAGAAAACCGCGAGACGTGTCGTCACCACCGGTTGCGGGCAGGGCAGCGTGTTCGGCGGGCTGATGGACGAGATCGACGGCATCCGGCTGCCTGAGGCGAGTCTGAGCCAGTCGCAGCTCTACGGCATTGTCAACGCCATCCGCTTGCAGGAAACCACCTACAAATCGTCGGGTTCGGTGCACGGTTGCGCCTTGTTTCGTGGCGAGGAGATGCTCCTTTTCGTCGAAGACGTGGGTCGCCACAACGCGATCGACACCATCGCCGGCTGGATGGGCTTGCAAGATCCCGACTCGATGCACGGCGGCGACAAGGTGTTCTACACCACGGGCCGGCTCACCAGTGAGATGGTGATCAAGTCGGCGCAGATGGGTGTGCCCATCGTCGTCTCGCGCAGCGGCATCACGCAGATGGGGCACGAGGTCGCGCAGCGCGTCGGCCTGTGCGCGATCGGCCGTGCCACGAACCGGCGCTTCGTCTGCTACAGCGGCGCCGAGCGGCTGCACCTGCAACCCGAACTGGCCGGCCCCCGGCTGCGCGCGGTGGCCTGAATAGGACCCCCACGCTTGCCACTGGCGCGGCACTCAGCGCCGTGGGGGCCGCAACCGGCTTGGGGCGGCCCGGCGCCGGTTGAGCGCGTCTTTGGCGGCGGGGAGTGCCGGGTCGCGCCATGGGCTCAATCGACATGCGCTAAGGTAGCGCCCATGAACACTCTTCAACGTCCGTCGATCTGGGCCCTGAGCTGGCGCAGCCTGTGGCGCGACCTGCGCGCGGGCGACCTGCGCCTCTTGATCGTCGCCGTCGCGCTGGCCGTGGCCGCGCTGACGGCGGTGGGCTTTTTCGCCGACCGTATCAAAGGCGGCCTTCAGCGCGACGCGCGCCAGTTGCTTGGCGGCGACGCCGTGCTGTCCAGCGACAACCCGCCCTCCGCCGCCTTCCTGGACAAGGCCCGCGCTCTGGGCCTGCAGACGGTCGGCACGCTGGGTTTTCCGACGATGGGGCGCGCCGCCGATGCCCAGGGTGGGGCCAGCAAGCTGGTCGCGCTCAAGGCGGTGGCGCCGGGCTACCCCTTGCGCGGGCAGTTGACCGTGGCGCTGCAGCCCGGCGCGGCCGGGCAGACCACGCGCGACATCCCGGCGCGCGGCGAGGCCTGGGTCGATGCGCCACTGCTGGAGATGTTGAACCTGAAGCTGGGCGACCCGCTTTTGCTGGGCGATGCCACGTTGCGCATCACGCGCCTGATCGTCAATGAACCCGACCGCGGCGCCGGTTTCATGAACTTCGCTCCGCGCGTCATGATTCACCAGGACGATATCGCAGCCACCGGCCTGGTCCAGCCCGCCAGCCGCCTGACCTACCGTATGGCCGTGGCGGGCGAGGACCGGCCGGTGCGCGCCTTCGTCGCCTGGGCTGCGGACGAGGTGAAGAAACCCGGGGTGCGCGGCGTGCGCGTGGAGTCGCTGGAGAGCGGTCGCCCCGAGATGCGCCAGACGCTGGACCGCGCCGAGAAATTCCTCAACCTGGTGGCACTGCTGGCTGCACTGCTCAGCGCCGTGGCCGTGGCGCTCGCGGCACGCGGCTTTGCGACGAGCCACCTGGACGATTGCGCCATGCTGCGCGTGCTGGGGGAAAGCCAGCGCACGATCGCGCTGAGCTACGCGCTGGAGTTCGCGCTGATCGGCCTTTTCGCCAGTTCGCTGGGGGTGGCCATCGGCTACGGCGTGCACCATGTTTTTGTCGTGCTGCTGGCCGGCCTGGTGGACAGCGCGCTGCCGCCCGCCAGCCTGTGGCCTGTAGCCTTCGGGCTGGGCATGGGCGTCACATTGCTGGGCGCCTTTGGCCTGCCGCCGGTGCTGCAACTGGCGCAGGTACCGCCGCTGCGCGTAATCCGGCGCGACGTGGGCAACCTGAAACCGGCTTCACTGGCGGTGCTGGGGCTGGGCGTGGCCGGCTTTGCCGCCTTGTTGCTGGCCGTCAGCTCCGACCTGGCGCTGGGCCTGATCGCCGTGGGTGGCTTCGCGGTGGCGGTGGCGGTGTTCGCGGTCTTGAGCTGGCTGGCCGTGAGGCTGCTGCGCGCCATGGTCAACGAGGCCACCGCGCCGCGCTGGCTGGTGCTCGCCACGCGGCAGATCTCGGCGCGTCCGGCCTACACCGTGGTGCAGGTCAGCGCGCTGGCGGTGGGCCTGCTGGCACTGGTCTTGCTGGTGCTGTTGCGCACTGACCTCGTCAGCAGCTGGCGCAGCACCACGCCGCCCGATGCCTCCAACCGCTTTGTGATCAACGTCATGCCCGAGCAGGCCGAAGCGTTCCGCCAGGCGCTGCGCGATGGCGGCGTCAGCAAGTACGACTGGTATCCGATGATCCGCGGGCGTCTGGTGGCGATCAACGGCAAGACCGTGACGCCGGACGACTACACCGAAGACCGGGCCAAGCGGCTGCTCGACCGCGAATTCAACCTGTCGAACAGTGCCACCCGGCCGGCGCACAACGAGGTGGTGGCAGGCCAGTGGACTGATGAGGAGGCGGACGCCGTCAGCGTGGAAGAAGGCATCGCCCAGACCCTGAAACTGAAGCTGGGCGACAGCCTGCGCTTTGACATGGGCGGCGTGCCGTCGGAGGCACGCATCACCAGCCTGCGCAAGGTGGACTGGGGCTCGATGCGCGCCAATTTCTTCGTGATGTTCCCGGTCACGCGCCTGCCCGACGTGCCGGCGACCTTCATGGCCTCGTTCCGCGCGCCCGAGGCCCCAGGCTTTGACAACCGGCTGGTGCGCGCCTTTCCCAACATCACCAGCGTGGACATGAGCAGCACCATCAACCAGGTGCAGCGGGTGCTGGACCAGGTGATTCGCGCCGTGGAGTTCTTGTTTGGCTTTGCGCTGGCGGCCGGCCTGATCGTGCTGTTCGCCGCCGTGACGGCCACGCGGGAGGAGCGTGCCCGCGAGTTCGCCATCATGCGCGCGGTCGGCGCGCGAGGCAGCCTGCTGCGCCAGGTGCAGCGCGCCGAGCTGGCCGGCGTCGGCCTGCTGGCCGGCTTTCTGGCCAGCAGCGTGGCGGTGGCGGTGGGCTGGGCGCTGGCGCACTACGTGTTCGAATTCGAGTGGACGGCCTCGCTGTGGGTGCCGCTGGCAGGCTCGCTGGCGGGCGCGCTGCTGGCGCTGGCAGCGGGCTGGTGGGGGCTGCGCGATGTGCTGCGCCGCCCGGTGATGGAGACGCTGCGGCGTGCGCCCCAATAGAGGCCAACCGGTGCAGCCATCTGCGGACAGACAGTTACTACGTATTCAATAGCAAACAAAGACCATCCGACGCTGGGATGATGCCAATATTTTCATGAAGCCTGAAGAAACTGCCCCTGCACAGACCCCGTTCGAATGGATCGGTGGCGAGGCGCGCGTCAAGGCGCTGGTCGAGCGCTTTTACGACCTCATGGACCTGGAGCCCGCTTATGCCGAGTTGCGTGCCGCCCATGGCAGCGACCTTGCTGTCGCGCGCGACAAGCTTTTCTGGTTCCTGTGCGGCTGGCTCGGCGGTCCGTCGTACTACACCGACCAGTTCGGCCATCCCCGCCTGAAGATGCGGCACATGCCGTTTTCCATCGGCATCATCGAGCGCGACCAGTGGTTGTCGTGCATGGATCAGGCCATGGGCGAGACCGGGGTGCCTGACGACTTGCGCGCGCGCCTGCGCGGCAGCTTTTTCCAGACCGCCGACTGGATGCGCAACCGGGGCGAATGAACGTCACTTCGCGGTGACGGCCTTGCAAGCTATCCAATTCAGTAGCGGAAGAAGACCATTCGACGCTGGCTAAGGCTTGTTTTTGTTCATAAAACCGCCGCTGGACCCCTGCAGCAGCACCAGCAGCGCGCCGGCGCCTCCTTCCGCAGGTTTGGCCTGCACGAAGGCCAGCACCTCGTTCTTCTGGATCAGCCAGCCCTGCACCCGCGACTTGAGCACCGGCGTCTTGCCCGGCGAGCCCAGGCCCTTGCCGTGCACCACGCGCACGCAGCGCAGGCCCTGCCTGAAAGCCTCGCGGATGAAGCCGCCGAGTGCCTCGCGGGCATCGTCGATGCGCAGGCCGTGCAGGTCCAGCTCGCGCTGGATGCTCCACTCGCCGCGGCGCAGCTTGCGCGTGACATCGGGTCCGATGCCGGGCCGCCGAAAACTCAGCTGGGCATCGGTCTCCAGCAGCGTGCTGACGTCAAACTCATCGCTCAGGGCCTCCCGCAGCACAGCCTGGTCGTCAAGTTGCTGCTGAAACGCCACCGGCGCGGGTGGTGGCAGCTTCAGGTGGGCCTTGCACGGGTCAGGCAGGGTCTTGACGGCGCCCACCGCGCGGGTGAAAAGCTCCTTCTCGGCTTGCTGGCGCCGCGCGACTTCGCGCCGCTCAGCCTCGCGCTGGGCAGCGAACGCCTGTACCTCGGCCAGATGCCGCTGCACGTGCTGCAAGTCTTTCAGGGAGGTGAGTTTCATTGGTGCCTTCAGCGTTCAGATCAGGCCGCGCTCGGCCATGGACAGGGCCTGACCCGGCGCGACGATCACGTGGTCGAGCACGCGCACGTCGACCAGCGCCAGCGCGGCCTTGAGTGTCTGCGTGAGGGACTCGTCGGCGCGGCTGGGCGTCACCGTGCCGCTGGGGTGGTTGTGCGTCAGCACCACGGCGGCGGCGTGGTGATGCAGGGCGCGCAGCACCACCTCGCGCGGGTACACGCTGGTCTGGGTCAGCGTGCCGCGAAACATCTCTTCCAGCGCAATCAGCCGGTTCTGGCTGTCCAGGAACAGGACGGCAAAGATCTCGTGCGCCCGCTGTGCCAGGTGCAGCTGCAGGTAGTGCTTGACGGCGTCCGGCGTGCTGAAGACTTCGCGCTCGCGCAGCTGCTCGGCCAGAGCGCGGCGTGCAAGTTCCAGCACCGCCACCAGCTCGGCGCGCTTGGCCGGGCCCAGGCCCTTGATGCGGTTCAGATCGTCGGCGCTGGTGTTCAACAACCCGCTGATGCCGCCAAATCCCGTCGGTGGCGCGGCCAGCAGCTCGGCGGCGAGCTGCAATACGCCCTTGCCGGCCATGCCGGTGCGCAACAGCAGCGCCAGCAGTTCGGCGTCGCTGAGCGCGCCGGGGCCGCGGGCCAGCAGCTTTTCGCGGGGCTGCGCGTCGGAGGGAAGGTCTTTGAGCGCCATGAAAAGCCGGTGCAGGGCAGGTTTCTACAATGGAGGCCAGTTTATCGGGACTTTCATGGCAACAGTTCAACCGGGTTCTTTCCTGACCCTGCATTACCGCCTGGCGGGGCCAGCGGGCGACATCATCAACACCTTCGACGGCAAACCGGCCACCCTGTCGCTGGGTTCCGGCGAGCTGTCGCCCGTCGTCGAGCAGCGGCTGATGGGGCTGGAGGAGGGCGTGCGCGCCGTCTTCGATCTGCCGGCGGGCGTGGCCTTTGGCGAACGCAAGGCCGACATGGTGCAGTGGGTGGCGCGCAAGCTGCTCGATGCCCTGGGCGACCCGCAGGAGAATTACGCCGTGGGCGAGGTGGTGCAGTTCCCCACGCCCGACGGGCGGGGCAGCTATGCCGGCGCCGTGCGCGAGGTGGGTGACGACGGCTCGGTCCTTTTCGACTTCAACCACCCGCTGGCCAGCCAGCCGGTGACCTTCGAAGTGCTCGTGATCGGGGTGCTGTGATGACGGCGGGATCGGAAAGCTTGATCACCGCCGACATGCCCCAAGGCGCAGGCGCTGAAATCCTCTTGGCCGAGCCACGCGGCTTCTGTGCCGGCGTGGACCGCGCCATCGAGATCGTCGAGCGCGCGCTGGCCAAGTTCGGACGGCCCATCTACGTGCGCCATGAGATCGTGCACAACACCTACGTGGTCAATGACCTCAAGGCCAAAGGCGCGATCTTCATCGAGGCGCTCGACGACGTGCCGCCCGGCGCCACGCTGGTGTTCAGCGCGCACGGCGTGAGCAAGGCGGTGCAGGACGAAGCCGCCGCGCGCGGCTTCCAGGTGTTCGACGCCACCTGCCCCTTGGTGACCAAGGTGCACGTGGAAGTCGCCAAGCTGCACAAGGAGGGCTACGAGTTCATCATGATCGGCCACAAGGGCCATCCCGAGGTGGAGGGCACCATGGGCCAGCTCGACAGCGGCATTCACCTGGTGGAGGACGTGGCCGACGTGGCGCGTATCCAGCCCGCGCAGACGCACAAGCTGGCCGTGGTGACGCAGACCACGCTCAGCGTGGACGACGCCGCCGACATCGCCGCGGCGGTCAAGGCGCGTTTCCCCGCGGCGCGCGAGCCCAAGCAGCAGGACATCTGCTACGCCACGCAAAACCGGCAGGACGCGGTCAAGCTGATGAGCCCGCAGGTGGACATCGTCATTGTGGTCGGCAGCCCGACCAGCTCCAACAGCAACCGCCTGCGCGAGGTGGCGCGCAAGCTCGGCACCGAGAGCTACATGGTGGACAGCGCCGACGAGCTGTTGCCAGCCTGGTTTGAAGGCAAGTCGCGTGTCGGCCTGACGGCCGGGGCCTCCGCGCCCGACATCCTGGTGCAGCAGGTGATCGAGCGCATCAAGGCGCTGGGCGCGGTGTCGGTGCGCAAGATGAACGGCATCGAGGAGACCGTGAAATTCCCGCTGCCCAAGGGCCTGCGCCTCGACGGCACCAACATCACACAGCCGGAACACCTGCGATGAATCGCTCTGAAATCGAGAGCGCATCAAGACGTATTGACGCTGGGGAGGAGCCATTTTT
>JAABQG010000023.1 GCA_011391595.1 Hydrogenophaga sp. | reverse complement strand
AAACCGAACCAACAGCTTCACCCGCCTGGCCATCGCTGCCGCAGTGACCTTCTTGGTAGCCGCCGTGGTGAGCCCCGGCGCGATGGCGCAGGACAAAACGCAGCTCCAGACGCAGGAGCAGATCTATGGCAGTCAGTTGATGACGCAGTCAGAGCGCAATGAGTACAGCGCAAAGATGCGCGGCTTTCAGACCGAGCAGCATCGGTACGAATACCGCCATGAGCATCACCGGCAGATGCAGGAACGTGCCCGCGCCAGGGGCATGACCCTGCCGGACATGCCGCCCGCTCAGGGCGCGCGTGCGGCAACCGGCGCCGGCATGGGCGCCGGGGCCGGTGCCGGCATGGGCAGCGGTGCCAGCGCGGGCATGGGCAACGGCGCAGGCGTCGGCATGGGTGCCGGTACAGGTCCTGGCATGGGCAGCGGCGCAGGCTCCGGGAAGGGCGCGACTGCAGGGGCTGGCATGAACAGCGGTAGTGGCACAGGCCAGGGCAAGGGCTACGGTGGCGGCGGTGGCGGCGGTGGCAACGGCGGCGGTGGTGGCGGTGGCGGCGGTGGTGGGAAAAAGTAAGCGCCTTGCATTGCGCCTCTGCCGGCCTTCAAGCGACAGCGCCGCGACCTCTTTTCAGGTCGCGGCGCTGTACGACTGCCTCACCCCACCCAAAGGATCCACGGCGTGCCGATGACCAGAAACATCACCGTGCAGAACACGGTGGTGATCAGCCCCAGGCGGTACAGTTCGGGCTGCGTCAGGTAGCCGCTGGCGGCGAAGATGATGTTCTGGCTGCCACCTTGCGGCGTGAGGGTCGAGAAGTAGCTGCTGGCAAACAGCAGGGCAAAACCCATCAGCGGCAGGGGCACGCCGGACTGGATGCCGACGTCCAGGAACACGCCAAGCAGGGCCAGGACCTGCGCCGACTGGCTGACGAACATGTAGTGCATCAGCACGTAGAGCCCCAGCAGCGCGACATAAGCCGCCGGCCACGGAATGCCACCGAGCATCGAGGCCAGACGCTGGCCGACATAGCCCATGAAGCCCAGTTCGTTGAGTTGCCCGCTGAGCGCGAACAACACCGCCAGCCACAGGAAGGTGGCCAGCGTGCTGCCCTGCAGATAAATGTCTTCCAGCGTCAGCACGCGCAGCGCCAGCAGGGTGCCCAGGCCGGCGATGGCCACCGCCGTCAGGTTCAGCTTGAGGACGCCGGCGAAGATCCAGGCGCCGACCATGACCGCGAAGGTCACGGCGGTGACCCACTCGTCGCGCGACATGGGCCCCATCTCGCGCAGTTGCTGGCGTGCGGCTTCGGGCGCTCCGGGGGTATCGGTCACGCCGGGCGGGAACACCCAGAAGATCAGCCGGGGCAGCACGGCAATGACCGCCAGCGCCGGGACCGAGGCCACCAGCAGCCATTTGCCAAAATCGACCTTCAGCCCCTGCTCGGCCGCCAGCGACACGCCAATCGGGTTGGCCGACGTGGCGGTGAGCCACAGCGCTGACGAGATGGCCAGGCTGGCCATGCCGCAGAACATCAGGTAGCCACCGAGGCGCCGTTTGGCCTCGTCCTCGGGCACCGAGCCGCTGCTTTGGGCCAGTGCCAGGATGATCGGGTAGAGCACGCCGCCGCGCGCCGTGTTGCTCGGGAAGCCGGGCGCGATCAGCGCGTCGGTGATGAAGATGCTGTAGGCCAGGCCGAGCGTGGACTTGCCGAACAGCGACACGACCTTCAGGCTGATGCGCTGGCCCAGCCCGCACTTGACCACCGCCTGCGCCACCAGAAAGGCCACCACGACCAGCAACACGCTGGGGTTGGCAAAACCCGCGAAGGCCTTGGCGGGGTCGAGCGTGTTGCTCAGCACCGCGATGGCGCCGGCCAGCAGGGCCGAGGTCAGCAGCGGGAAGGCATTCACGATGACGGCGAAGATGGCCGCGGCGAAGATGGCGAAGAGTTGCCAGGCCTCCCGGGTCAGCCCCTCGGGGATGGGCGTGAGCCAGATGCCGAGGCCGAGCGCGAAGGGCGCCAGGGCCTTCAGGGCGGGCAGCATCGGGCTCGGGCGAGATTCCGGTGCGCTCATGGCTTCGTTCCTGCTGCGCCTTGCCCACTTCCCGGTGCGACCCCGGCCGGGCTTTGCAGCGGCGCCAGAAGCGCCCAGCCCTCGAGGCCGTCGACGCGCCCGCTCACGCTGCCGTCCTCGGAGACGACCAGAGGGTGCCATTTGAAGCTGTATTCACCGCTGACTCCGGCAAAACGACCGGTGCCTCCGATGATCCGCCCCTGGATGAGGTTGCCCGGCCCGGTCGCGCCGCTGCCCAGTTCGCTGAAGACCTGGTCGCCGCGCGCATCGGTCCAGACGCTGCGGCCCTGCATGCCGGTCCGGTTGTCCGAGAGCCCGATGACGTCGGAGCGAAAGCCCAGCCCCAGCCGTTGCTCCCCGGTCAGCATCAGTGAGCCGCCGAGCCGGAAGGCTTCGGCGCGGCGGCCGGGGCCCATGTCGAGCGTCTGCCGGGTGCCGGAAACGGACCAGGTGCCCGTGAAGTGGCGTCGCTCCGGCGCTGCCGTAGTCGCCGGTGAGGCCGATGTGACGGGTGCAGGCGGCGCCGGGGGGCTGCAGGCGGCGATGCCCAGCAGTGCCAGCGGCAGCGCGGCCGCCATGGCGCGAAGGCCGATGGCCGCCCGACGCATCGGCCCCGGCGTGTCTGGGGCTCGCTGAGACCTGGCATGGCGGGATTCTTGATAAAAAATGGCATCACCCCAGCGTCGAATGGTCATGAAATGCTACTAATAATATAGCTTCTGAGAGCTGGTGCCCGAGCCGCTCAAGGTGCCTGCCGAGTGAAAAGTGATCAGGTTCGAACGCATGGCGTCAGAAGATCATGCGGGCAATCGCCAGCCCGGTGAACACCGCCACCGAGGTCGCGACCAGACCGGGAATCATGAACGAGTGGTTCAGCACGTACTTGCCGATCTTCGTCGTGCCTGACAGGTCGAAGTTGATGGCCGCGATCAGCGAGCCGTAGGTCGGGATGAAGAAGTAGCCGTTGACCGACGGGAACATCGCGATCAGGAACTGTGGCGGGATGCCCAGCGCAATCCCCAGGGGCATCAGCGCGCGCGTGGTGGCGGCCTGGCTGTAGAGCAGCACCGAGGCCAGGAACAGGCCGAAGGCGAAGGTCCAGGGTGCGACCTTGGCCCAGTCGCCGATCGCCGGGACGATCACGTCCTTGTGGGCGGCGATGAAGCTGTCACCCAGCCAGGCCAGGCCGAAGATGCCGATCACCGCCACCACGCCGGCACGCAGGGTGGCGGTCTTGGGCACCTCGTCGACGGGCACCTTGGTCAGCAACAGCATGATCGCGGCCACCGACATCATCAGGATCTCGATCACGATCGGCATGGCCAGCGGGCTCTTCGCGCCGGGCAGCTTTCTCAACTCGGGAAAGAAGCCAAACAGCACGACCAGCGCCACGCCGGACAGGAAGATGAAAGCCGAGAGCCTGGCGCCTGGCTTGAGCGGTGTGCGGCTGGTGTCAACCTGCGGCGCGGGGATCTGCCCGGACGCCAGGCGCGCCTGGTACTCGGGATCGTCCTTCAGGTCCTTGCCAAGGAACATGGAGACGATGGCCGCGGCGACCACGCCGGTCAGCGTGGCCGGCACGCAGACCATGAGGATCTGCGGCAGGCCCCACTGGGTCATTCCCTTCTCCGCGAACAGGCCGATCATCGCGGCCGTCGCGGCAGCCACCGGGCTGGCGGTGATGGCCTGCTGCGAGGCGATGGTGGCCACCGCCATCGGCCGCTCGGGGCGGATGCCGCTGCGGTGCGCGGTCTCGTAGATCACCGGCAGCAGCGGATAGACGATGTGCCCGGTGCCTGCCACGAAGGTGAAGGTCCAGGTCGTCAGCGGTGCGACGATGGTCACGTACTTGGGGTTGGCGCGGATGATGCGCTCGGCGATGCGCACCAGAAAGTCGATGCCGCCGGCGGCCTCCATCACCGAGGCGGCCATGATGACCGCCAGGATGATCAGCATCACGTCGATGGGCGGCGAGGTCGGGTTGATGCCGAAGCCGGCCACCAGCACCAGCAGGCCAACCGCGCCCCACAGGCCCAGTCCGATGCCCGAGGAACGTGCGCCCATCCAGATGGCGGCCAGCACGACGATGAATTGCAGAACGATGGCGAATGTCATTTTTTTTCTCCTTGCCCCGACAGGGGACAGGCCCCGGTCGTGCTTACTGCTCGAACTTCGGGGCGATCAGGTTCTCAAAGGAAAATACTTCGTCCCAGTGCGCCTGGGTCATCAGCTTGCGCTCGGTGACGACGATCTGGTGCAGCGACTTGCCGCTCTCGTAGCCTTCGCGAGCGATCTCGGCGCACTGCTTGTAGCCCAGCGAGGGCTTGAGCACGGTGATGATGCCCAGCGAGTTGAGCACCATGTCGCGCGAGCGATCGGCATTCGCGGTGATGCCCTGGATGCAGTTGACGTTCAGGCTGTTGACTGCGTTTTCCATCGTGGAGATCGAGGTGAACAGCGCGAAGGTGATGACCGGCTCCATCACGTTGAGCTGGAGCTGGCCGGCCGAGGCGGCCAGCGTCACCGTGAGGTCCAGGCCGATGACCAGGAAGCTGGTCTGGTTGACCACTTCCGGAATCACAGGATTGACCTTGCCCGGCATGATCGAGCTGCCCGGCTGCATCTGCGGCAGGTTGATCTCGTTGAAGCCGCAGCGCGGGCCCGAGGCCAGCAGGCGAATGTCGTTGCAGATCTTGGTGAGCTTGGAGGAGGTGCGCTTGAGCACACCGGAGAGCAGGACATAGGCCCCGGTGTCGGAAGTGGCTTCGATCAGGTCACCGGCCAGGATGAAGGTGGTACCGGTCAGCTCGGACAGGTACTTGGTGGCCAGCTCCGGGTAGCCCGGCGCGGCGGTCACGGTGGTGCCGATGGCGGTGGCGCCCAGATTGATCTCATGCAGGAACTGGCGCACCTCGGCCAGCCGCTGGACTTCCTCGCCCATGGTGGTGCCCCAGCCATGGAACTCCTGGCCGAGCGACATCGGCACGGCATCCTGCAGGTGGGTGCGGCCCATCTTCAGCACCCGGTCGAACTCCTTCGCCTTGGCGAAAAAAGCGGCCTGCAGCCGGCGCAGCGCGTCCATGTAGCTGCCCAGGCGCAGGATCAGCGCGAGTCGGAAAGCGGTGGGATAGATGTCGTTGGTCGACTGCCCGAAGTTCACGTGATCGTTGGGGTTGACGTACTGGTAATCGCCCTTCTTGTGGCCGAGCTGCTCCAGCGCGATGTTGGCAATGACCTCGTTGGCATTCATGTTGGTCGAGGTGCCGGCACCGCCCTGGATGAAGTCGGTGACGAACTGGTCGCGCATCTCGCCCGCAATCAACCGGTCACAGGCGTCGGCGATGGCATTGGCCACCTTGGCGTCGAGCACGCCGAGATCCCGGTTGGCCAGCGCTGCGGCCTTCTTCACGTAGCCGAACGCCTTGACGAAGTAAGGCTCGGTGGACATCGGGATGCCGGTGATGTGGAAGTTCTCCTTGCCACGCAATGTCTGCACGCCATAGTAGGCGTCATCAGGCAACTGCTTTTCGCCCAGAAAGTCTTTTTCAGTACGGAAGCCCATGGTTCTCTCCTTGATTTGAATTGGTTGCCCGGTTGGCGCATGCGGGTCCTGCCCACGCCGCAACAGACAGTGTGAAACGCCCGGAGCCGCTTGGCAAGCCCGAATCTCAACAGACCGGCGCTCAGGGATGCCTCGAAGGCCCTGTGGCCAGTGCTACGATCTTCACTATTTGTGATGGCCCCGAGACGGGCCCGGAAGGTTTCGCTTGAATCCCCCTGAATTCGCAGCCGTCCTGGCTGGCCTGTACCGCACCATGGTGCGCATCCGGGCGTTCGAGAACGCGGCCGAGATCGCCAGCCAGGGCGGTGTCAGCGCTTACGGCCAAAGCGCGGCGGGCACGGCCCGGGTGCGCGGCCCGCTGCACCTTTCCACCGGGCAAGAGGCCGTGGCCACCGGCGTGTGCGCCCACCTGCATCCTGCGGATTACCTCACCTCAACGCACCGCGGCCACGGCCACACGCTGGCCAAGGGTGCCGATCTGGGCCGCATGATGGCCGAGCTTTTCGGCAAGGCCACCGGCTTCAACGGCGGCAAGGGCGGCTCGATGCACATCGCCGATTTCTCGGTGGGCATGCTGGGCGCCAACGGGGTGGTGGCGGCCGGACTGCCGATTGCGGTGGGCGCGGCGCACGCGCAGAAGCTGCAGGGCCGCGACGCCATCACCGTGTGCTTCTTTGGCGACGGTGCGATCAACCGCGGGCCTTTTCTGGAGGCGCTGAACTGGGCCCGTGTTTACGCGCTGCCGGTGCTGTTTGTCTGCGAGGACAACCGCTGGAGCGCCACCACCGCCAGCGGGCCGATGACGGCCGGGCCGGGCGCCTCGGCACGCGCCATCAGCATGGACATTTCCGCCACCCAGGTCGATGGCAACGATGTGATCGAGGTGTATCAGGGCGCCGCCGCCCTGGTGGCGCAGGTCCGCGCCGGCCAGGGCCCGCGCTTGCTGCATGCGCTGACCTACCGCGTAAAGGGCCATGTGTCGGTGGACCCGGCCGCCTACCGCGACCCGCAGGAGCTGGCCGCCGCGCTGATGACCGACCCGATTGCCCGGCTGCGTGAGCGCTTCAAGGCACAGGGATACGACCTCAGCCAACTGGATGCGCTGGAAGACGACGCCACGGCAGAAGTACAGGCGGCGCTGGATGCGGCGGACGCCTCGCCCTGGCCCGACGCCAGCGCCGCCTACACCGATGTGCTCACCACGGGAGCCGGCACATGGTTCTGAACACCAACACCCCAAACCCGGCACCCATCAGCTATGCGCAGGCCGCCGTGCTGGCCGTGCAGCGCGAGATGGAGCTGGACGCCAACGTCGTGGTGCTGGGCGAAGACGTCGGGCGCGGCGGCATCTTTGGCCAGTACGCCGGGCTGCAGCAGCGCTTTGGCGCGCAACGCGTCATCGACACCCCCATCAGCGAGGCTGCCATCATGGGCGCCGGCGTGGGCATGGCGCTGGCCGGATTGCGCCCCGTCGTCGAGATGCGCGTGGTGGACTTCGCCCTGTGCGGCATGGACGAGATCGTCAACCAGGCGGCGAAGAACCGCTTCATGTTCGGCGGGCAGGGCCGCGTGCCGCTGGTGGCGCGCATGCCGGGCGGCATCTGGGACGCCTCGGCCGCGCAGCATTCGCAGTCGCTCGAAGCGTGGTTTGCGCACTTGCCTGGCGTGGTGGTGGTCTGCCCCTCCACCCCGCAGGACAACTATTCGCTGCTGCGCGCGGCGCTGCAGTCGGGCGACCCGGTGATCTACATCGAGCACAAGACGCTGTGGGGCGCGCAAGGCGTGGTCGATGAAAACCTGCAGATTCCGCTTGGCCAGGCGGCCGTCCGGCGCGCCGGTTCGGCCTTGACGCTGGTCAGCTGGAGCCGCCAGGCAGGGGTTTGCGCGCAGGCCTGCGAGGCATTGGCGGCGGAAGGCATCGACGTCGAATTGATTGACCTGCTCTCCATCTGGCCATGGGACCGAGAGCGAGTACTCACATCTTGCGGAAAGACCCGCCGACTCCTCGTGGTGCACGAAGCGGTGCAGGCCGGCGGCTTTGGCGCCGAGATTGCCGCCACGGCCGCTGAGGCCACGGGCTGCCGGATCCAGCGCCTGGGCGCGCCGCGCATCCCGGTGGGCTATGCGCCGGTGCTCGAAGCGCAGTCGCGCATCAGCGCCGAAGCCGTGGCTGCGGCGGTAAGGGCCATGCTGCAGTAGGCCATTCACCGCCATTGCCTTGAGGTATCTCCCGATACCCGATTCACCCGGTCTCATCTAAGCTGACTCCCCGCCCATGCACCTGCCCCACGAACCCACCCACCTCCCCATCGAACTGCCGGACCCGACGGCGCCCGATGAGGCGACTGTCGTCCCGCTCAAGATCGAAGACTGGGCCACGGTGATCATCATGGGCCTGCTGGCCTGCATCACTTTCGCCAACGTGCTGGTGCGCTATTTCACCGACAGCTCCTTCGCCTGGACCGAGGAATTCTCGGTGTTCCTGATGATCCTGCTGGCAATGGTGGCGGGCTCCGCCGCGGTGGCGCGCGACCGGCACATCCGCATCGAATTCTTCTCGGCCAGCGGCTCGGCCACGCGCCAGCGCCGCCTGGCGCTGTTCGGTGCGGCGATGGTGGCCTTGCTGTTCTTCCTTATGGCAGCCCTCAGCGTGCGCCTGGTGTGGGACGATTTCCGCTTCAATGAAACCTCGCCCGGGATCGGTGTGCCACAGTGGTGGTATTCGATCTGGCTGCCGGTCATTTCGCTGGCCATCGCCTTGCGCGCAGTCGGCTTTTTGATCCGGCGCAGCCGCGTCCGGGAGTCGCTCGAATGATCGCAACCCTGCTTTTCATGGGCTTCGTGGTCATGATGCTGGCCGGGGTGCCGCTCGGCGCCGCAATGGGCCTGATCGGCGCGGCCTGCATTGCACTGGCCAACGGCGACGCGCAGTGGTTTGGCCTGCTGGCGGTGCCGCAGAACTTCTATGCCGGCCTGGGCAAGTACCCGTTGCTGGCGATCCCGATGTTCGTGCTGGTCGGCTCGATCTTCGACCGCTCCGGGGTGGCGGCGCGGATCGTCAATTTTGCAATTGCCATCGTCGGGCGCGGGCCCGGCATGTTGCCCCTGGTGGCGATTGCCGTGGCGATGTTCATGGGCGGCATTTCGGGCTCGGGGCCGGCCACCGCCGCGGCAGTGGGCGGCGTGATGATCGCGGCGATGTCGCGCGCCGGTTATCCGCCCGCGTTCTCGGCCAGCGTGGTGGGGGCTGCGGCAGCTACCGACATCCTGATTCCGCCGTCGATTGCGTTCATCGTCTACTCGGTGCTGGTGCCCAGCGCCTCGGTGCCCGCGCTGTTTGCCGCCGGCATGATCCCGGGCGTGCTGGTGGGCCTGGCGCTGATGGTGCCGACCCTCTGGCTGGCCCGCCGCCATGGCCTGGGCAAACTGGAGGCGGCGCTGCCCCGGCCGCCCTTGCTGCGCAGTCTGCGTGAAGCGATCTGGGGGCTGGTGGCGCCGGTGCTGATCCTGGGCGGAATGCGCGCCGGCTGGTTCACGCCGACCGAGGCGGCTGTGGTGGCGGTGTTCTACGGCCTTTTCGTGGGCATGGTGATCCACCGCACCATCAAGGTCCGCGACCTGTTCGTGATCCTGCGCGAGTCGGGCGAGCTTTCGGCCGTGATCCTGATCGTGGTGGCGCTGGCGGGCATCTTTGCGTATTCGCTGTCCACGCTGGGGGTGATCGATCCGGTCACCAACGCCATCGTGAACTCGGGCCTGGGCGAGTCGGGCGTGCTGATGCTGCTCGTGCTGCTGCTGGTCATCGTGGGCATGTTCCTGGACGGCATCTCGATCTTCCTGATCTTCGTGCCGCTGATGTGGCCGATCATGCAGCACTATCGCTGGGACCCGGTGTGGTTCGGGGTGCTGCTGACCCTGCTGGTCGCTTTAGGCCAGTTCACCCCGCCGATGGCGGTGAACCTGATGGTGTCGTGCCGCATCGCCAAGGTCGGCATGGACGAAACGGTGCCCTGGGTGCTCTGGCTGGTCGCCTCGATGGCCCTGGTCATCCTTGCCGTCATCGTGTGGCCGCAACTGGCGCTCTGGCTGCCGACACGGCTGGGCTATTGATCCATGCGCTTCCCGCATTCCTGTTTGTTTGTTTGTCGATTTAACCCAAGGAGACTGTTGTCATGAAACTTCGTTCTTTTCTCAAGCTGACCCTGGCGGCCGCGGCCGCGCTGGCCTTCACCACCGGGGCCACGGCCCAGACCGCGCCCTACAAGTCCGAGTACAAGATGTCGCTCGTGGTCGGCACGGCTTTCCCGTGGGGCAAGGGCGGCCAGATCTGGGCGGACCTGGTCAGGGAGCGCACGCAGGGCCGCATCAACATCAAGCTGTTCCCCGGCGTCTCCCTGATCCAGGGCGACCAGACGCGCGAGTTCAGCGCGCTGCGCCAGGGCGTGATCGACATGGCCGTGGGCTCCACCATCAACTGGTCGCCGCAGGTCAAGGAGCTCAACCTGTTCTCGCTGCCCTTCCTGATGCCCGACTACGCGGCGATCGACGCGCTGACGCAAGGCCCGGTGGGCAAGCAGATGTTCGTCACGCTCGACAAGGCCGGCGTGGTGCCGCTGGCCTGGGGCGAAAACGGCTACCGCGAACTCACCAATTCCAAGCGCCCGGTGCGCACCCCCGAAGACCTGAAGGGTCTGAAGATCCGCGTCGTCGGCTCGCCGTTGTTCCTGGACACTTTCACCGCGCTGGGCGCGAACCCGACCCAGATGACCTGGGCGGACGCGCAACCGGCGTTTGCCAGCGGCGCGGTGGACGGACAGGAGAACCCGATGTCGATCTTCACCGCCGCCAAGCTGCACAACGTCGGACAGAAGAACGTGACGATGTGGGGCTATGTGGCCGACCCGCTGGTTTTCGTGGTGAACAAGGAGATCTGGGCTTCGTGGACGCCGGCGGACCAGAAGATCGTGCGTGAGGCCGCCATCGAAGCGGGCAAGCAGGAGATCGCGATTGCACGCAAGGGCCTGGATGAGCCGGGCCAGCCGTTGCTCAAGGATATCGCCGCATTGGGCGTTTCGATCGTCCAGCTGACCCCTGCCGAGCGTGACGCCTTCGTCAAGGCCACCCGGCCGGTCTATGACAAATGGAAAAAGACCGTTGGCGTCGAGTTGGTGACCCAGGCCGAGAAGTCGATCGCCGCACGCAAGAAGTAAGGCGGACTTCAGGAGCAGGGCCGGGCCGCCTCAGACATGCGCTCTGTGCGCGTCGTCGATTCGATCACCGAACTGGGTCCGCAGGACGCGGGCTGCCTGGCGGTGAGCGGATCGCACGGCGGTATCAGCTCGGCGCGTTACGCCTTGGCGGCGCGGCCCCTGCTGAGCGTTTTCAATGACGCCGGCGTGGGAAAGGATGCCGCCGGGCTGGCGGCACTGCCCTTCCTTCAAACGCACGGCCTGGCGGCCTGCACCGTTGCCCATGACAGCGCGCGCATCGGCAAGGCCGAAAGCACGCTGGACGACGGCGTCATCAGCCATGTGAACCTGCTGGCGCAGGCGCTGGGGGTGTGCGCCGGCCAGCGCTGTCTGGATCTCGTGGAAGCGTTGCGCGGGCCCGGGTGACGCCTTGCGGCGGCCTGTTGGGGTGGCTTGAGCCACTTTTTTCAATGAAAAAGGCTCGTTCCCAGCATCGCAAGATCATAGTTTGCTACGGTTTGCGTAGCGTTTTTTGAAGCAATCCCGAATCGCGCAGGCGCGCTGCTCGGCCTCTCAGCGCGCGTCCGGCAGTTCGATCTTCACCTCCAGCACCTCCAGGTTGCCCTGGCGCTCGAGGTTGACCTTGATGTCGTCGGGATGGATCTTCACGTACTTGCTGATCACGGCAATCAGTTCGCGTTGCAGGTCGGGCAGGTAGTCGGGCTCGGCGGCGTTTCGCCCGCTGCGCTCGTGCGCCAGGATGATCTGAAGCCGCTCCTTGGCGACGCTGGCGGTCTTCTTCTTCTCGCCAAGCAGAAAAGTCAGGAAAGACATCATTACTTGCCCCCGAACAGGCGCTTGAAGAAGCCGGGTTTTTCCGCATCGATGAAGCGCAGGGGCTTGTCTTCGCCGAGAAAGCGGTCGATCACGTCCTTGTAGGCCTCGGACACGTCGCTGCCGGCCATGTGCACGGCCGGCACGCCCTGGTTGGAGGCCTGCAAGACGCTTTCGGACTCGGGAATCACGCCGATCAGCTTGATGCGCAGGATGTCCTGGATGTCTTCCAGTGAAAGCATCTGGCCTTCCTGGACGCGGCTGGGGTTGTAGCGCGTGATCAGCAGGTGTTCCTTGATCGGCTCGCGGCCCTCGATGGCGCGCTTGGTCTTGCTGCCCAGCATGCCGAGGATGCGGTCGGAATCGCGCACGCTGGAGACTTCGGGGTTGGTGACGACCAGCGCCTCGTCTGCGAAATGCATGGCCATCAGCGCGCCGGTCTCGATGCCGGCGGGGGAGTCGCAGACGATGTAGTCGAAGCCCATGGCGGCCAGGTCGGTCAGCACCTTCTCGACGCCGTCCTGTGTCAGGGCGTCCTTGTCGCGGGTTTGGGAAGCCGCCAGCACGAACAGGTTGTCGCACTGCTTGTCCTTGATCAGCGCCTGGTTCAGGTTGGCTTCGCCGTGGATGACGTTGATCAGGTCGTACACCACGCGGCGCTCGCAGCCCATGATGAGGTCGAGGTTGCGCAGGCCAACGTCGAAGTCGATCACGGCGGTCTTGTGACCGCGCAGCGCCAGGCCGGCGGAAAAACTGGCGCTGGTGGTGGTCTTGCCTACCCCGCCTTTGCCAGACGTGATGACGATGATTTTGGTCATGAAATTGAAACCCAGGTTCGAAGAAAGGATCCCGCCCGCCCGTTCGATGGTCGGGCGGGGGGTCAGGATTGGAGCGGCTCCATCACCAGCCGGTCGCCTTCGGGTCCGGCGACAAGGCGCACCTGCGTGGGCTGGCGACGGACTTCGGCGGGCAGGGCTTTTTCGCTGGTGCGGTAGATGCCGGCAATGGAGATCAGTTCAGCCTCCAGGCTGAGCGCGAAGATGCGCGCTTCAACGTTACCGCGCGCGCCGGCAATTGCCTTGCCTCGCAACGGCGCGTACACGTGAATGTGCCCGTCGGCAATGACTTCCGCCCCGGCGTTGACCATGGCCAGCATGACCAGATCGCGTCCGCGCGCATAGACCTGCTGCCCGGAACGAAGCGGCTTTTCGATGATCAGCGCCGGCAGGGATGCCGGGGGCATCACGGCGTCTTCAGGCGCGACACCGCGCTCAATTCCCGGTGCAAGGGGCTCGTGCGGCGCGCTTGATTTCCGCGCCACGAGGTCTGGCGTGGCCACCAGGCCGGCCGCCCGTGCGCCGGCCGCGAGGTCAGCGTTGGCGCCCTTGAAGGCAATCGGCACCACCCGGTAACGGCGTAACAGCGTCAGCAGCGCGTCGAAGTCGAGATCACCGGCGTCATGGGGCAGAGACGTCAGGTCGATGACCAGCGGTTCGTTGTCAAAAAAATCAGGCATGTCCCCATACTGGCGCGACAAGTCGTCAGCCAGCAGGGAGAGATTCGTGGACTTGAGCCGAAGCGCCACCAGGGGAAGGTTGGCGCTCTTGATTTCAAAGCTGGCAGGCGCGCTTCCTGCGATGACGACGGACATGGGGGATGGATGGCTCGGAAAAGAGGCCGATTTTAACAGCCGGCGAACTGCCCCCGACCCTCCAGCCTCGAACGGCCGTCCATTTCACAACGGATGGGACACCAGCCTGAAATCAGGGTCGTCAGGAAAAGATTTGACGCTGAATCCCAGGCTTTTCATGAGTTTGAGCATGCCAGGATTGTTGGTCAGCACCAGCCCGTCGATCTCCGTCAGGCCTTTCTCACGCGCCACGTCCATGATGCTGAGCATCAGGCGCGAGCCCATGCCTCTTCCACCGAAGTCATCCGCCACCACCAGCGAGAACTCGCAGCTGGCGCTGTCGGGGTTGGTGATGTAGCGCGACACGCCGACGATGCGCGAGGTCTCGACCATCTCGCCGTCCTCCCCGGCTTTTCGCTCCTTGACCACCGCCACCAAAGCCATTTCACGGTCGTAGTCGATCAGCGTGAAGCGCGACAGCATCGATGGCGGCAACTCGTGCATCGACGAGACGAAGCGGAAATAACGGCTCTCGGACGACAGGCTGCGCACCAGTGTCTGCAGCATCTCGGCGTCGTCCGGGTGAATCGGTCGCACGGTGTACTGGCCGCCGCCGCGCATCGGCCAGACCTGTTCGTGCTGCGCCGGGTAGGGCAGGATGGCCAGATGGTTGTAGTTGTGCGTGCGCCCGCCATGGGCCTGCTGCGCGTTGTCGATGACGACCCGTGCATCCACCGCCACGGCGCCGGATTCGTCAACGATGATGGGGTTGATGTCCATCTCTCGCAACTGCGGCAGTTCACAGACCATTTCCGAGACGCGCAACAGCACATGCTCCAGGGCATCCATGTCCACGGCGCTGGCGCCACGCCATTCGCCCAGGGTCTCACTCACGCGGGCGCGGTCGATCAGGCGGCGTGCCAGAAACTGGTTGAGCGGCGGCAACTCCATGGCCCGGTCGTTCATGAGTTCGATCATGGTGCCGCCCGCGCCGAACGCAATCACCGGGCCGAACGGGTCGTCCGTGACCAGTCCGATGTAGATCTCCCGGCCGCGCTTGTGGTGCGCCATGTTCTGGATCGTCACGCCGCTGATACGGGCATTGGGCTGCTGGCGCGTCACCGCCTGCATCATGTCGTTGTAGGTGTCGCGCACGCCTACCGCATTCATCACGTTGAGCGCCACGCCGTTGACATCGGACTTGTGGGTGATGTCGGGCGAATCGATCTTCAGCGCGACCGGGAAGCCCAGTTGCGTCGCAATCATCATGGCTTCGTTCGCGCTGCGTGCCAGGATGGTCTTGGTGACGGGAATATGGAAAGCCGACAGCAAGGCCTTGGACTCCATCTCGGTCAGCACGTTGCGCCGCTCGGCCAGCACGCTTTCGATCAGCAGCCGGGCGCCTTCGATGTCCGGCTTGGCCAGCGCCGACAGGGGCGGCGGTGTCTGCTGCAGCAACTGCTGGTTCTGGTAGAACGAGGCAATGTTGCCAAACGCACCCACTGCAGCCTCCGGGGTGCGAAAGGTCGGAATCATGGCGGTGTTCAGGATGGCACGGGCCGCACCCACCGAGGCATCGCCCATCCAGCAGGTCAGCAACGGCTTGCTCATGCGCGGCTTGAAATCCGCCAGCGCTTGCGCGACCGCTGCAGCATCGCAGCCGGCTTTTGGCGAATGGATCACCAACACGCCGTCGATCAGGTTTTCCTTGCTGGCGGTCTCCAGCGCAAGGCGATAGTGTTCCGGCGAGGCGTCTTCGGATAGATCAAGCAGATCGCACAAGGAGGCCAGAGAAGGCAAGGAGGGTGCCAGGGCCGTCGCATTCGCAGGCGAAAGCTGGCCCAGTTGGAGGTTGATTTCGCTGATCCAGTCCGCGGCCAGCACACCAGGTCCACCGCCGTTGGTGATGATGGCCAGCCGCTTGCCTACCGCCCGGTAACGTGAAGCCAGACACTTGGCTGCCGAAAAAAGTGCCACGAACGACCGCACGCGCACCGCACCGGCGCGCCGCAAGGCGGCATCGAAGACATCGTCGCTTCCGACGATGGCGCCGGAATGGGTCTTCGCTGCCTGGTTGCCGGCATTTTTGCGCCCTGCCTTGAGCACGACCACCGGCTTGGCGTTGGCAGCCGCACGCAGTGCGCTCATGAAGCGGCGTGCGCTGGCGATGCCCTCGAGGTAAACCACGATGCTGTGCGTCTGGGGGTCGGAGGCCAGGAAATCGAGTACCTGGGCGATATCCACCGACGTGTTGGGTCCGAGAGAGACCACCGTGGAAAAGCCCACGGCATTCTGGCTTGCCCAGTCCAGGATGGAAGAGGTCAAGGCGCCTGACTGCGACACCAGGGCCAGTGGGCCGGGCGTGGCCAAGGCGCCGGCCAGGCTCGCATTGAGCCCGGCACGCGGCCGCTGGAACCCGAGGCAGTTGGGTCCCAGCAGGTACATGCCATGCCGGCGCGCCACCCGGTTGAGTTCTGCGGCCAGGGTCGCATTGATACCGCTGGAAATGACCACAGCGGCACGGCACTTGATACGCCCGGCGATGTCGAGCGCTGCCGCGACGTCTTCATGGGGCAGTGCAATCAGCGCCAGATCGGCGCGGGTTTGCGCCAGATCGGCCAGCGTACCAGTGGTGTGAATGTCGAGAAATGTGAGCGTGCCGGAAAATCTTTGTGCCCTCAAAGAGGTGAGCAGCACCTTGGCTTGGGCAGTCTGGGTGTCGGGCTCATCCCACTTGCCGGTAAAAACAGCGATGGATTCCGGGGAGAAAAGTGCGGTGAGATAGTGTTTATCCATGAATTTTTATCGGGCAACGGAGCTTGCTGAACTCCATAACCCTGCAGAGTTAATAGTCAGTCAGCACCAATCAGCACCTTCACGTGGGCAGCCACGCTGCGCGCCAGCGGACTGAGCACATAGCCGCCTTCCAGGCAGGAAATGATGCGGCCATGGCAATGGCGGTTGGCCACCGCCATGAGTTGTTTTGTGACCCATTCGTAGTCGGCCTCGACCAGGCCGAGGTTGCCCATGTCGTCTTCGCGGTGCGCGTCAAAGCCGGCGGAAATATAAATCAGTTCGGGACGGAAGGCATCGAGCGCCGGAAGCCAGTAGTCGCGCACGGCTTCACGGAACTTGTCTCCGCCCGAGCGGCTGGGCAGGCCGACGTTGACCATGTTCAGCCCTTTGGCTTCTTCCCCGTTGAAGGGGTACAGGCCTTTTTCGAAGATCGAGCACATCAGCACCCGCTCGTCCCCCTTGAAGATGTCTTCGCTGCCATTGCCATGGTGCACGTCGAAATCGATCAGCGCCACGCGCTTGAGGCCATGCACATCCAGCGCATGGCGGATACCGACAGCCACGTTGTTGAAAAAGCAGAAACCCATGGCAGCCGCATGTTCGGCATGGTGACCCGGTGGGCGTACGCTGCAAAACGCCGTCGGCACCTCACCTGACAGCACCAGGTCCGTCGCCTGCACGGCAGCCCCGGCCGCCCGTCGGGCCGCATTCAAGGTGAAGGGGTTCATGCTGGTGTCGGGATCGACGAGGTGGTAGCCCTCTGTCGGCGCGGAGTTCATGATTTCACGCACATAGAGCGCTGAATGCGCGCGGCCGAGCTGCTCTTCGGTGGCCAGCGGGGCTTCAAAGGTGTGCATGTAGTCGAGCAGGCCCTTGACCAGCAGATGGTCGTTGATGGCACCCAGTCGTTCCGGGCATTCGGGATGGTGGGGCCCCATTTCGTGGCGCGTGCAATCAGGGTGGGTAATGAAGGCGGATAGCAAAGTCGTCTCCTCTTGGTCTTATGGGTCAACTGCCGCCATTGTTTGCCCTGGGTCCTGCCGGTGTCTTGATGTGGAGCAATTTGCAACAAATTGCGAGGTTTTTGTGGTGACGAAGCAAATTTTCAGAAGCCTGAATTTGTCTTTATCTTTTCTTCTATAGGTATTAATTCTATTTAGTCATAGTAGTAAAGCAGGCCTTTTTCTGTGGATAAGCCTGTTTTTCTTTTTCCAGTCAATGACTTGCACGCTGTAAGCCCCTGTGGGCGGAACCCCTTTGCGGGTGCATCCGGAAACTGGACAACTTTGGCGCAGGCCGCTGTTCTGTGGACAAGTGCCAGGTTGTGCCGGAACTGTCCACAGCTTTGTGCTTTGACGACCCTGTGTCAGGCCTTTAGAGTCCGGCTCATGAAATTGATATACAAATCGGCGTTGTTGCTCCTGGGTGCTGTCGTGTTTTTTGGCGGCGCCGGCCTGGTGGCGACGTGGGCTCCCGACCGTCCGGTGGCTGAACTCACGGCTCGCTGGGCGCCGCCGCCTTCGAAGTTCATCGAGGTTCAAGGTCTGCAGGTGCATGTGCGCGACGAGGGGCCGCGTGACACCGGAGCGCCAGGCCAGCCCGACAGCACATTGCCGATCGTGCTGCTGCACGGAACGTCCGCCAGCCTGCACACCTGGGAGGGCTGGGCCAGGGAACTGCGCAATGAGCGTCGGGTGGTGCGTTTCGATCTGCCGGGCTTTGCCCTGACCGGGCCGAGTCCGGAAAACGACTACTCGATTGCTGCCTACGTGAAATTCGTGACGGCCATGGTCGATACCCTGGGCGTCCAGCGCTTTGTGCTGGCCGGTAATTCGCTGGGCGGCCAGATTGCCTGGGCAACCGCAGCAGCGCTGCCGGACCGGGTGGCGAAGTTGATTCTTGTCGATGCCAGCGGTTATGGGGTCGATCCGAAGAACGCGCCGCTGGGTTTTGTTCTGGCTGGTACACCTGTGGTACGCAACCTGATGAGTTACACCTTGCCGCGCGGGATCGTCGAGAACTCGGTGCGAAGTGTTTATGGGCGCCCGGAGAAAGTGACGCCGGAACTGGTGGACTTGTACTTCGACATGACCCAGCGCGCCGGCAACCGCCGGGCCCTGTCACGCCGCATCGAACAGGGCTACACCGGCGATGTGGCGCAACTCAAGACGATCAGGATTCCCACGCTGATTCTCTGGGGCGGGCAGGACCGCCTGATTCCGCCCGATCACGGACAACGCTTTGCCAGGGACATTGCCGGCTCGAAACTGGTGGTGTTCGACGACCTGGGCCACGTGCCCCAGGAAGAAGACCCAGCGCGCTCGGTCGCTGAAGTGAAGCGATTTCTGGCGAACTGAGGAGTTTGCGGGAACGCCCTTGTCCTCAAGGTGCCGCGTTCAGCCCGCCCGCGTTGGCATCGGGCATTTGCAACTTTCTCCAGGCCTGGAAGCCGCCCGCGACCGACAGGGCCTTGGGGTAACCCAGCGAGCGCAACAGTGATGCGGCCGTCAGGCTGCGCCGGCCGCTGTTGCAGATGCACAGCAACAGGTGCTCGCGCGCATGGTGCAGCTGGTTGATCATCTTGAAGAAGCTTTGCGCGTCCATGTCCTTGGGCTGGCCGGCGTCCAGGATGTCTTGCTCGTCCTCGGTCAGGGTGTGGCCCAGCATGAGCTTGACTTCGAACATCGGGATGTGCACGGTGTCGGGAATCGCGCCCTTCATCTCGATCTCGAACGACTGCCGGATGTCGATCATCGAGGCCAGCCCGAGCCGGCACAGTTCCATCGCCGTGGGCAGGGTGATCTCCAGGTCGGCGCGTTCTTGCGGAGACATGTCTTTTTCGTCAGTCATCAGAGGTTCCGTTGGAACGGCGGCTCAGAAAGGGCGGCCGCGTGGCGCATTGTCCCATCGAGTGGATGCTCTGGCGTGGCGACTTGATGGCAGGCGCTGGCATCGGGCAAGCGTGATGGGCCCGTCCGCGATTTGCGGGCCGTGACCGCAGATCAGCGCCCGCCCGTCAGCGATGCGGCGATCAGGCGCTTGAACGGGGTGAATCGCTCGCCCACGTGCAGTGCCAGGTTGCGCAATGCGCGCGCTGGCGGGGTGTCGCGGGTGTAGATCTGCGTGATCAATTGCGTGGCCAGGTACAGCGGGCGTGTCGCGCGGCGCTGGGTTTGCTCGTAGCGCTCCAGCCCGGCGGGAGCGGCGATGTCGCAGCCACAGGCGTGCGCGGCGCGCACGGTGCCGGCCAGGTTGTCGATGCTGAGCAGGCCGAAGTTGAAGCCGTGCGCGGTGACCGGGTGCATGCCGACGGCCGCGTCGCCGACGCAGGCGAAGCGTTGCCCGACCAAGCGGCGCGGGTACACCGCCACCAGGGGGTAGGCGTGGCGGGTGCTGGCCAGGGTCATGGTGCCCAGGCGCTGCTCGAAGCGATGCGCCATCTGCCGGTTGAATTCGTCGGGCGCCAGCGTCACCAGGGGATCGATCTCATGGCTGGGCAGCGTCAACACGACCGAGGACCGGTGCTTAGCCGTGACCGGGTCATCGTTCATGGGCAGCAGCGCCAGCGTCTGGCCGTAGCCAAACCACTCCCACGCGGCATGCTCATGCGAGACATCGTGGGTCATGCAGCAGACCAGCATGCTTCGCCCGAAATCGTGCAGGTCGGCGGCAATGCCCATGGCCCGGCGTGTGGTGGAGAAGCGGCTGTCGGCGGCGACCAGCAGCCGGGCTTGCAGCGTGGCGCCGCTGGCCAATGTGACATGAGCCACGCCGCGGTCGGTGCGCACGCTGGCCACAGTTTCACCGTCCATCAGCGTGATGTCGCCGTTTTTCCGGAGGGACTCGTGAACCGCCTCGAAGGCGGCGCGGCGGATCAGGTGGTTGGAGACCAGCCAGCCGAGTTCGCTGTGCTTGCCGAGCCCATGGCCGATCACCATGGCAAACGGCGACGGCCCGTTGAGCACCCGGGCATCGCGCAGCGGCGACAACGCGTTCGGCTCGATGCGGTCCCACAGGCCCAAATGGCGCATGAGCTGCGCCGAGTGCTGGGTCAGGGCGATCTCGCGCCCATCGAACGCCGGGTTTTCCAGCGCCGCCAGCGGCTGTTGTTCGACCACGGCCAGGCGCAGGCCGCAGCCGGAGAGTGCTCGAGCCAGACACAGCCCCGCCGGGCCGCCGCCCGAGATGATGAGATCGAAGTCCATGGCGGGCAGGGTAGCGGGCCGGCGGGGTAAGCGGGTTGACCAGGGTCAACCCGCCGCGCCGTGGCCGATGCCTATTTCTCCATGTACCACTGGATGATGTACTTGGCGACGAAACCAAGCATGCCGAAAGCCAGGCCGAGAAAGATCACGAAGGTGCCAAATTTGCCGGCCTTGGATTCCCAGGCGAGGTGGCCGATGATGAACAGCATGTAGAGCATGAAGCCCCCCACGCCGAAACTCAGACCGAAGGCAGCAATCTCCTCTTCAGAGAAACCGAACATCAGGCGCTCCCCTCGGGCGGCAGGCGTTCGGGCAGCGATGAGGCATCAACCAGGTCGCTGTAGGCGTGCCAGCTGGCGTGGCCCAGCACCGGCATGACGAAGATCAGGCCGATGAGCAGCGTAACCATACCCAGACAGGTCAGCAGCATGATCAGCGCGGCCCACAGCGCCAGGGGCGCCGGATTGATCAGCACGCACTGCCAGCTTGTCAGCACCGCCTGTAACACGTTGACCCGGCGGTCCAGCAGCAGCGGCATGGAAATGACGGTGGATGCAAACAGCGGGGCCGCCATCAGCCCGCCCAGCGCCAGCCAGATTTCGAAAAGATGACCGTTGGGCGCGAGCACCACATGGCGCAGGAAATCGGAGGGGCCGAGAATGGGTTGCGGCGCCAGCAAGGTGATGAGTGCGGCGGAGGTCAGCACCCAGCCGGTGCCGGCCAGCGCCAGCAACAGACCGAAACGCACCAGGCACCAGTAGCCGCCGCGCACGACGAAACGCGAGTATTGCCAGCGGGTCCAGGTCTTGGTGATGAGTTGCAGGTTGACCGGCTCCTTGCGCTCCAGCGCCCGGCTCATCGCGTAGAGGCTGGTGGCCAGCACCGGGGCGATGACCAGAAAACCTGAGAAAGCGCCGGCCAGCAGCCAGAAGCGGTCATGCGCGACCAGCAGCAAAAAGGCGCCGAAGGCCGCCAGCGCAATGCCATGTGCAAGGCTGAGCCAGCCACAGCGCGCCATGTCGCCCACCCCCCGTGCCAGCCATTGAAGAGGCTGGGTCAGAGAAATGGCCCGGATCACCGGCAACGCAAGGTCGCCAGCGTCTTCCGGAGGGATGTAGGGGGGCAGCGGAGGGAGGTCGGTGGTGGGCACAGTGCGCCCTAGCTTACCGGCCCCCTCGCTCCAGGCGCTTGATCTGCGTCAAGCCCTGGAGGAATCCAGGGACTTGGGGCGTGGCGCCCCACGCTTTGGTCAGTTGCAGCCAGGTCCCATACCCATGCCCATGCCGGGCCGTAGCCCATGCCGGGACCTTGACCCTTGCCCGGACCGTAGCCTGCACCGCCCTGGCGACCGCCGCCCTTGCCCGCCGTACCCATGCGCAGGGCCTCGGCGTCAAACACCTTCTTCTGCTCTGGCGTGAGGGCGGCATAGAAGGTCTTGGTGGCGTCGCCGCGTTGGGTCATTTCGGCATGACGCTGGGCCTTGAGGGCCTGCATCTTGTCGATGCGCTCGGGCGTGGTGAGCGTTTGCATCTCGGCGCGGAACTGGGCCGGATTGCCCATCATTGCCTGGCGGGGCTGCATGGAAGCCCCGAAGGTTGTCCAGGCGCCTTCCTGGTCCGGGGTGAGCTTCAGCTTGGCCTTCAGTGCGGCCATGCGGGCGGCATGGCGCTCGGTGCGCTGGGCCTGCATCTTGGCTGAATCACCCTGGGCCATGCGACCCATCATCGGTCCGCCCTGCGGTGGGCCGGGGGGCGTGGCGGGCGTTTGCGCGGTAGCGGCGAGGCCGAATGCGGCGATCAGGCTGGCGACCAAGAGGTGTTTGTGAACTTGTTTCATTTGGAACTCCTTTTTGTGAGAAGAAGCCTGAAGTCCGGGATAGGGGTTCAGGTTGAAAGCAAGTTTGCGCCGGGCATGTTTCGGGCGTATTGCGCCCTGATAAGAGTTTGTAAAGTTGGCAGCCCGGCCGGCGCGGCCGAGCCCGAGGGATCAATGACGGCGCGGTGTCGGCACGAAGGGCGTGCGCCCGGCGATGTGACGGAAGGTGATGCGGCCCTTGGTCAGGTCGTAGGGTGAGAGTTCCAGCGAGACCTTGTCGCCGGCCAGGATGCGGATGTGGTTCTTGCGCATCTTTCCGGCCGTGTAGGCGATCAGCTGATGGCCGTTGTCCAGCGTGACGCGAAAGCGCGAGTCGGGCAGCACTTCATTGACCATGCCGCTCATTTCAATCAGTTCTTCTTTGGCCATGGCCAGTTCTCCTGCAAAGTACGAATCGGTAACACCAGCGGTGCACTGTTCACACTGGGCAATCCGGGTTCCGGACCGTGCTGCGCCTGGAGCGCAGGCGAGAGAAAAAGAGGACTTCGTTCTGTTAGGCGAAGTGTGAACGCAACTCAACATTATAGCTGGCGGGGCAGATACCGGTAGGGATATGCCTCTATCGGTCGCGTCACACGAACCGGCCCGCCTGGAAGTCTTCCACGGCCTGCATCAGTTCCTGGCGGGTGTTCATGACGAAGGGGCCGTACTGCGCAATGGGCTCGCGCAAAGGCTTTCCGGCGATCAACAAGGCGCGGGCGGGCGCGGTCCCTGCTGCGCGCAGCATCACGCCGTCGCCCTCGTTGTCCAGGATGGCCATGCGATGCAGGGGCACGGCCGAGCCCGCCCCCTGGGCGTTCACGACCTCGACCGTGCCGCGGTAGACATAGATGAAGGCATTGTGCGTGGCCGGCAGGCGCTGGCTGAAGGTGGCGCCGCCTCCCGGCAAATGCAGGTCCAGGTAAAGCGGGTCGGTGGGGTAGTCGCTGGCCGGGCGCTGCATGGCACCCTTGACGGCGCCGTCCCCGCCCTGGCTTTCGCCGGAAATGATGCGCACGGTCACGCCTTCAGGCGTCGCGATTTCGGGGATTTCCTCGCTCTGGATGTCGCGGTACCAGGGGGTGCACAGCTTGTCGCGTCCCGGCAGGTTGAGCCAGAGCTGGAAGCCCTCCATCACGCCGGCTTCCTGCTCCGGCATTTCACTGTGGACCAGGCCGCGCCCGGCGGTCATCCATTGAACGCCGCCATTTTGCAGCAAGCCTTCGTGGCCGGCGCTGTCCTTGTGGCGCATGCGCCCGGCAATCATGTAGGTCACGGTCTCGAAGCCGCGGTGCGGATGGTCCGGGAAGCCGGCCCCATAGTCCTTGGGGTCGTCGCTGGCGAAGTTGTCCAGCATCAGGAAGGGGTCGAGCCGTTGCTGCAGGTCCTGGGTGAGCACGCGCACAAGCTTGACACCCGCGCCGTCGGACGTGGGCTGGCCGGTGATGAGACGCTCGACGTGACGCGGTTGGTCGACAGGGGTGGAAGCGACGGACGTGTTCATGTCTGGATTACACCGCAGCGCGGCAGCCCCTGCCGCGCCCCGGGTTTTGGCCGGTGCTCATGCCTTGTTCTTCATCGCGCAGGTGTTGAACCCCAGCATCGCATAGGGCGGGCACCAGCCGAGCGCGCCCGTGGCCAGCGGGACGATGCCGAGCCAGCCCCACCAGCCGACCGTGCCGGTGGCGGCCAGGCCGATCAGCACCAGGCCGACCACGATGCGCAGGATGCGGTCAATGCCGCCGACGTTCTGAGTCATGAAAAGCTCCTTCAAGCAAATTGAAGACCGCATTGAACCGCGGTCGGCCGCCCCGGTCTGTGACTCAGGTCACGCAGCGGCGGGCCGGGCCATCACGCCTGCAATGCGGAGGCCAGCGCCCGCAGGGCGGCACTGTCGGTGATGCGGATGCGCTCGCGTGCCAGTTCCACCCAGCCTTCGCGCTCGAAGCGGCGCAGAAGACGCGTGACGATCTCGCGCACTGTTCCCAGTTCATCGGCCAGGCGCTGGTGGGTCGTGGCCAGATCAGAGCCATGCCCCAGCAGGGCGGCGGCCAGGCGCTGATCGAGCTTGCGGAAGGCGACGGCGTCGATCAGGCCGGTCAGGTCGGCCATGCGTTCGGCGAACAGGCCAAGCACTTCGTTGCGGAAGGCCGGCGCTTCCAGCCATTGCGCAAAAACGGGCGGCGGGATCAGCAGCAGCGTGGTGAGCTTGGTCGCAACGCCGTGGGCGGACAGCGGCTGGCTGCGAAACAAACAGGCGCTGGAGACCAGGCACAGCTCGCCCGGCACCACGCGGTACAGCTCCAGCGAGCGGCCGTCGCCCGAGTCGCGCGAGACCCGGACCTCGCCGTCGAGCACCATGGGAAAGCCTTGGCATGGCGCGTTCTCATCGAACAGCACGGTACCGGCCGGCACGGTCATCGGGCCGACGCCCGATCCGAGCTCAGACAGCGCGGGTCTGACAGCCGCAAGAGCCGGATACAGTGAAGCAGGGTCGGTCATGGCGCCAGTGTAGTAAGTCGGCGCGTTGGAACCGTCAGCCGTGACAGGAAGGCTGCGGCGAACCCGCAAGGTCGTCCAGGATCGGGCAATCCGGTCGCTCGTCGCCATGGCAGTGGTGCAGCAGGTTTTGCAGCGTGCGCTGCATGGCCTGCATGGCCTCAATGCGGGCGCTCAGGTCGTCGAGGTGCTTTTGCGCAATGGTCTTGACACTGGCGCTGGCGCGGCGACGGTCATGCCACAGGTTGACCAGCTCGGCGATCTCGGCGATCGAGAAGCCCATGTCGCGCGAGCGCTTGATGAAGCGCAGGCTATGGACATCCGCCTCGGTGTACTGGCGGTAGCCGTTGTCGGTGCGCATGACGCGCCCGAGCAGGCCCAGCGATTCGTAGTGGCGCAGCATCTTGGCCGACACGCCTGACCGGGCTGCCGCCTGGCCGATGTTGACCGGAAATCGCGACAATCCGGCGCTGTCGGCGGGCTCAGGCAACGACGGCATAACCCTCTTCAACGATGGCTTTGGCCAGTGATTCGCGCGGCTGCGTGGAGTCGACCTGAACCTGGTTCTGCGCGCGGTCAATGGTGACCTCGGCCTGCGGGTCCACCTGTTTGAGCGCCCGCTTGACCGCCATTTCGCAGTGGCCGCAGGTCATGCCGGTGACGGTGAAGGTCTGGTTCATGGGGAATCCTCGTGATGTTGTGAAGTGAGAAGCATAGTCTGAACCTTGCCATGATGGGAATGTCAAGCGCCCGGGTTGGGGTGCCTGGAATAGCCCCAAGAACCTTCCAGAGCCAGTTTATGGATAAAAACGGGCTAAACCCATCGTAAAGTGGTTATTAATTGCTCTCTAAATAATAGTATTCCAGTGCAGATCTTGACCTTCCCATGGAGGGAAGGACTACGCTCCCCATCATGAAAACGTCTGAATCTGCCTTCCCCTCCCTCGATATCGGCATCGGCGGCATGACCTGCGCGTCCTGCTCGGCGCGGGTCGAACGGGCCCTGAAGAAAGTGCCGGGCGTGCAGGACGCCACGGTCAACCTGGCCACCGAATCCGCGCGCATCACGTTTT
The DNA here is from genome assembly GCA_011391595.1 of Hydrogenophaga sp. Lineage (GTDB taxonomy): Bacteria > Pseudomonadota > Gammaproteobacteria > Burkholderiales > Burkholderiaceae_C > JAABQG01. The sequence goes on along the minus strand of JAABQG010000023.1, from coordinate 24,962 downwards.
CGCCGGGGGAACAGATGGAAGCGCGCCTGCGCCGGGCGGTGCGCGACGCCGGCTACGAGCCGCGCACGCCCGAGCAGATGGACGCGGTGGATGACGCTTCGCCTTGGGCGGGGTTCGCCCCGGTGGCGATCGGACTGGTGCTGTCGGCCCCGCTGGTGCTGCCGATGCTGGGCGATCTGTTCGGCCAGCACTGGATGCTGCCGGCCTGGGTGCAGTTCATGCTCGCCACGCCGGTGCAGTTCATTCTGGGCGCGCGCTTCTACAAGGCCGGCTGGCACGCGCTGCTGGCGCTGACCGGCAACATGGACCTGCTGGTGGCGATTGGCACCACGGCGGGCTGGGCGCTGTCGATGTGGCTCTGGCTGACGGCGGTGCCCGGCAGCGTGCCGCACCTGTACTTCGAGGGCTCGGCGGTGGTGGTGACGCTGGTGCTGCTAGGCAAGTTTCTGGAGGCGCGCGCGAAGCGCCAGACCACCACGGCCATCCGTGCGCTGCACGCCTTGCGGCCGGACGCAGCCCATCTGATCGGGCTCGATGGCGAGGTCGATGTGCCTGTCGCCGAGGTGCTGGTGGGCGACCGGATTGTGGTGAAGCCCGGCGAGCGTTTTCCCGTGGACGGCACGCTGCTCGAAGGCCAGACGCAGGTGGACGAGTCCATGCTGACCGGCGAGCCGCTGCCGGTGCCGCGCGAGCCGGGCGAGAAGCTTACCGGCGGCTCGATCAATGGCGAGGGCCGCGTGGTGCTGCAGGTGACGGCGGTGGGCAGCGAGACGGTGCTCTCGCGCATCATCCGCCTGGTGGAGGATGCGCAGGCGGCCAAGGCCCCGATCCAGCGGCTGGTGGACCAGGTGGCGGCGGTGTTCGTGCCGGTGGTGCTGGTGGTCGCACTGGCCACGCTGCTGACCTGGCTGTGGTGGGCTGGCGCGCCGTTTGAGACCGCCTTGATCCACGCGGTGGCGGTGCTGGTGATTGCCTGCCCCTGCGCGTTGGGGCTGGCCACGCCCGCCGCGATCATGGCCGGCACCGGCGTGGCGGCGAAACACGGCATCCTGATCAAGGACGCGCAGGCGCTGGAGCTGGCGCACAGGGTGGACATCGTGGCCTTTGACAAGACCGGTACGCTGACGCTGGGCCGACCGGTCCTGACGGCACTGGTAGCCGTGGACGGCGCGAATGAAGCCGAGCTGCTGAGGGCCGCTGCCAGCCTGCAGAGCGGCAGCGAGCACCCGCTGGCCCATGCGGTGGTCGCGGCAGCGAAGGCCAGGGGGCTGGCGTTCGAAGCCCCCGACAACGTGCGGTCGGTGCCCGGACGCGGCGGCGAAGGCGAGGTCGGCGCGCGCAGCGTGTTGGTCGGCAGCCTGCGCTGGATGGAGGAACTCGGCGTGGCGATGGGGCCGTTGGCAGCGCGGGCTGCAGACTTGCAGCGACAAGGGGCCACGGTGTCGGCGATGGCCGAGCGAACAACGGAAGGTGTCTCGCTTCGTGCATTGATGGCCTTTGGCGACGAACCCAAACCCGGTGCGCAGGCCGCGCTGGCCGTGCTGCGCGCGCGTGGCATCAAGCCGGTGATGATTTCCGGCGACAACCGCGGCGCGGCCGAAGCCATGGCGCGCCGGCTGGGCCTGCGGCCCGAGGACGGCGAAGTGATGGCCGAGGTGCTGCCTGGGGACAAGGCGGCGCAGGTCGCGAAGCTCAAGCACGGTGGACACACCGTGGCAATGGTCGGCGACGGCGTGAACGATGCCCCGGCGCTGGCGGCGGCCGACGTCGGCCTGGCGATGGGCAATGGCACTGACGTGGCCATGCACGCGGCCGGCATCACGCTGATGCGTGGCGATGTGGGTCTGGTGGCGGCAGCCCTGGACATCTCCGACCGCACCGTGGCCAAGATCCGTCAGAACCTGTTCTGGGCTTTTGCCTACAACGTGGCTGGCATTCCGCTGGCCGCGCTGGGCTACCTGAATCCGGTGGTGGCAGGCGCCGCGATGGCCCTGAGTTCAGTGAGCGTGATGGCCAACGCCCTGCTGCTCAAGCGCTGGCGGGCGCCAGCGCCCTGAGCGCGGGCGAGGCAGGCCGTTGGTCCTGCCGGCTCACATCTTGACCTGAATCATGGTTTGCAGTCGTACGATCTGGCATGCTTGCAACAGGGAAAGCGCAACTATCAGGAGACCGCCATGAAACACACCAGCCTGCAGATCATCCGGGACGAGCATTCATCTCTTGCCGCCATGTTGCAGTCGATGCGGATGATGGTGGAGCGCGGCCCGGCCGACAAGCCCGAGAGTTTCTTTGACGTCATGCGCGCGATGCTTTTCTATATCGACGAGTTTCCGGAGCGCCTGCACCACCCCAAGGAGTCGAACCTGCTTTTTCCCCGGGTGGCCAAGGCCGCGCCGCATGTGATGGGCACGGTGGACCGGCTGGAGCGTGACCACATGCACAGCGAAAAGTCGGTGCGCGATGTGCAGCATCTGCTGCTGTCGTGGGAGTTGCTGGGTGAGTCGCGGCACAAGGCGTTCACCGATGCGTTCAAGCAGTATGTCGACGCCTATCTGGAGCACATGCGCCTGGAGGAAGAGGTGATCCTGCCCGAGGCCGAGAAGGTGCTGAACGAGGCCGACTGGAAGGAGCTCGACGCTGCCTTCGAGACCAACTGCGATCCTCTGACCGGCAAGTACCCGCCGGACCCCGCCTACGACCGCCTGTTCACCCGCATCGTGATGCGGGCGCCCGCGCCTATCGGGCTCGGCGAATAAGCACTGCAGGGGGCCGCGCCGCGCTGTCAATGCGGCGCACGCTGTCGCTTCAGTCCGACAGCGACGGGTAGTCCGTGTAGCCCTTTTCGCCACCGCCATAGAACGTGGTGCGGTCCGGTGTATTGAACGGGCCGCCCCGGCGCAGTCGCATGGGCAGGTCCGGGTTGGCGATGAAGGGCCGGCCAAAGGCGACCAGATCGGCGCCCTCTGCCAGGGATTTCTCGGCCAAAGCTAGGTCGTAGCCGTTGTTGACCATCCACGCACCGGTGCCACCGGCGTCGCGCCAGGCCTGACGCAGTTCAGCATAGTCGAAGGGACGGTCGGCAATCTCGCGCGCGCCGCCCGTGGCACCTTCGATGACGTGGATGTAGGCCAAATTTAGTGGGGCCAGATGGCGCACCACGTAGTCGAACAAGGGTTGCGGATGGGCGTCGAACACGTCGTTGGCCGGCGTGACCGGTGACAGGCGGATGCCGGTGCGCTCACCGCCAATGGTGTCGGCCACGGCGGCGGCCACTTCGAGCAGCAGCCGTGCGCGGTTCTTGATGCTGCCGCCGTAGTCGTCGGTGCGTTGGTTCGAGCTTGTTTTCAGGAACTGGTCGATCAGGTAGCCGTTGGCGGCATGGATTTCAACGCCGTCGAAACCCGCTGCGATGGCATTGCGCGCTGCGTGGCGGTAGTCCTGCACGATGCCTGGCAGTTCCTCTGCGTCCAGGGCGCGCGGCTCCGAGGTGTCGGTGAAGGTTGGCACGCCGTCCACGATCAGCACGGTCTTGGTTTTGGCGCGAAGGGCGGAAGGCGCCACCGGCGCCAGGTTATGGGGCTGCAGTGAGACATGCGAGACCCGGCCCACGTGCCAGAGCTGCACCACGATTTTCCCGTCCGCCTCGTGAACCGCCTGGGTGACGCGCTTCCAGCCGTCGAGTTGTTCGGTGCTGTACAAGCCGGGCACGTCGGCATAGCCCTGGGCCTGCGGACTGATCGCCGTGGCCTCGGTGATCAGCAACCCGGCGCCCGCGCGCTGGCGGTAGTAGGTGGCCATCAGCGGGGTGGGGATGGCATCGGGCGCACGATTGCGCGTGAGTGGTGCCATGACGATGCGGTTGGCCAGCGACAGTGCGCCGGCCTGGATGGGAGTGAAGAGTGGGGACATGACAGGACTCTGATTGAACGTTGGGGAAAACCCCAAGCGTACACATATTTCGGGCCGGTCCCGCAAAATGCCTTGAACATGCCGCCATCCAATATCTCGCCACCAGGCCCGCCGTCATCGGCATCCTTGTCAATGGTGTGGCTGGCGCTGGCGCTTTCACTGGGTGCGGCGGTGTCCCTGGGCATCACACGCTTTGCCTATGGCCTGCTGCTGCCGGCCATGCGCGCCGATCTGGGCTGGACTTACACCCTGGCCGGGGCCATGAACACGGTGAACGCCGTGGGGTATCTGTTCGGGGCGCTGGCCACGCCGCGCCTGATGAGCCGCTTCGGACCGGCGCCGGTGTTGCTGTGGGGTGCGCTGCTGGCCAGCGTGTTCATGGGATTGAGCGGCTTCGTGACCGATGCGGCACCGCTGCTGGTCCAGCGTTTGCTGGCCGGGGTGGCGAGCGCGTTCGTGTTCATCAGCGGGGGGCTGCTGGCGGCCCGGCTGGCCGCGCTGCAGCCGGGGCGTGCTGGCTTGCTGATCGGGCTGTACTACGGGGGCACGGGGCTGGGCATCGTGGTGTCGGCGCTGCTGGTGCCGGTGGTGCTGGAGGCGGCGCGCGGCGTTGAACACGGCTGGGCGTGGGCTTGGTGGGCGCTGGCCGGCGTCTGCCTGGCCGCGACAGCCGGGTTGCGCCGGCCCTCCAGGATGCTCCATAAAGAGGAGCAGACTTCGACGCATCGAAGCTGGGGATCGGCTGGTTTGACTGGAAAATCGGCGTTTGAATGGCGTCCGCTCGGTTTTGCGCTCGCGGGGTACGCGCTGTTCGGCGTGGGCTATATCGGCTACATGACTTTCGTGATCGCGTTGCTGCGTGAGCAGGGTGCGAGCGCTGTTGCGGTGACGCTGTTTTACGCGCTGCTGGGGATGGCGGTGCTGCTGTCGTCGCGAATCTGGGCCGGTCTGCTGGACCGCGCCCGGGGCGGACAGGCGCTGGCCATCCTCAATGCGCTGCTGGGCCTGGCGACGATCCTGCCCGCGTTGACCTCGGCGTGGCCGGTGGTGCTGGCCTCGGGCCTGCTGTTTGGCGCGGTATTTTTGTCGGTGGTGGCGTCGACGACGGCATTGGTGCGGCACAACCTGCCGCAGGCGCACTGGCCGGCGGGCATCAGCGCTTTCACAGTTGTGTTTGCGGGCGGGCAGATCGTCGGACCGACCATCGTCGGCTGGATTGCCGACGGCCCGGGCGGGCTGGCGCGGGGGCTGGTGTTTTCGGCGGTTGCGTTGGGGTTGGGGGCGATCCTGGCATCGCGCCAGAAGCCGTTACCCCGGTGAGCTCGGGCCGGGGAGCGCGTCTCTCAAGCCTCTCGCGCCGAGTGCTGCGTCCCCGGAAATGCCGAAGTCAGCGAATCACCAGCACCGGCCGGGAAGACAGGGCCACCACCTTGCCGGCGACGCTGCCGAGCACCAGCTTCTGCACGCCGCTGCGCCCGTGGGAGCCGATGACGATCAGGTCGGCGGCGGCCTCTTCGGCCAGTTCGACGATGCCGCGTGCGGTCTGCATGTTCTCCACCAGACGCACCTGAAGCTGCACGCCCTCGGCCGCCGCGAGGTCGGCAATGTGCGTGAAGGCCTTGGTGGACGCCTCCTGCGCCGAGTTCATGTACGACTGGAAAGCCATGGGATTGACTTCACCGATGCCGATATAGGGATAAGGGTCCACGACATAGGCCGCGGTGACATGGGCGCCGTGGATGCGGGCGAGCTCCATCGCTTTCTTCGCCGCGTGCTCTGCGCTGGCGGAACCGTCGGTTGCGAGGAGGATGTGCTTGAACATGATGGGACTCTTTTCACAGGAAGTTCTGGATGCGCACCATTTTGCGCCGATGCGCGCAGGTATTCTTGATTTGCATCAAATTCAGACGCGTCCCGGGGCTGTCCTTGCGGCGGGATCAGGTCTTGTAGCTGGGGTCCGTGCGATCGAGCTTGCGGATCAGTGACGGCCAGACGAAGGCGCCGCCGAGTCCGCCGGTCTGCACCCGCATCGCCTCGGCCACGCCCTTGACGATCAGCGGGTTGACCGGCGTGAGACCGTCCATGCCGCTCTGGCCGGCCAGCGCATCGACCTGGATGCGGCAGGTGTTCTCCAGCGTGAACATGCTCAGGAAGGCATCGGCGATGGTTTTGCCCACGGTCAGCAGGCCGTGGTTGCGCAGCACCATGAAGTTGGCGTGGCCGAGATCGGCCTGCAGGCGCGGCTTTTCCTCCGCGCGGAAGGCCACGCCTTCATAGTCGTGGTAGGCCAGCGACGCGAGCACGAAGGTGCTTTGCTGACTGATCGGCAGGATGCCGTGCTTCTGGGCGCTGACGCCGACGCCGGCGCGCGTGTGGGTGTGCAGCACGCAGCCGGCCTCGGGGCGTGCCTCGTGCACCGCGCTGTGGATCACGAAGCCGGCCGGGTTGACCGGGAAGGGCGTGTCGTGCAGCTTGTTGCAGGCCATGTCGACCTTGACCAGGCTGGAGGCGGTGATTTCATCGAACATCAGGCCGTAAGGGTTGATCAGGAAATGATGGTCATCGCCGGACACCGACTCGGGCAGCTTGGCGCTGATATGGGTGAAAACCAGATCGCTCCAGCCATACAGGGCCACCAGCCGGTAGCAGGCTGCGAGGTCGCAGCGCAACGCCCATTCTTCGGGGCTGACGATGTCTTTGAGTGAGGGGGTGTGCATGAAGGTCTCCGGGGTTCGATCGTTGGCGGGCGGCTGAGCTTACTGCGGGGCGGTCAGGCTTTCCAGTCGCGCAAGGTACACCAGGGCATGGCGACCGCCATCTTCGTGCGCCCCGCACATCTCCTGCGACGGCTGGATCTGGCGGCACACGGCCGGGCGTTCGGGCTGGCCGAAGAGGCGGCAGCGCCTGGCCTCGTCGAGCTGCACGCAGCGCATGCCGGCCGGTTTGCCGCCGGGCATGCCAAGGTTCCCGGGAATGGGGGAGCTGATCGAGGGCGCGATGCAACACGCGCCGCAGCCGGGGCGGCAGTCCATCACCGCTCTCCCGAAGATTCAAAAATCATAGCAAACAATCACACATTGACGCTGGATAAAGCATGTTTTTGTTCGAAATTTCCGCCTTCAGGCTCGCGCCAGGCCCCAAACGGGTTCGCTACCGGGCCTGCAGCCGCTGGCTGGCCCACAGCACCTGTTCGACCACGGCGCGCACATTGGCGCGGCTGGCCTCATTCACCAGCTGACCTTTGCCGTCGAAGGCTTCAGCGGCCCGGGACAGCGCGAACTGCCTGGGCGCCGCCCAGCATTGCAGGTTGAGCAGCAACGGCGCCAGATGCTCCAGCGAGCGCAGGCCGCCAAGGGCGCCGGGCGAGGCACTGAGCAAGCCGACCACCTTGCCCTCGAAAGGCAGGGTGCCGCTGGACCATAACGGATGGCCCTTGACCGGGCTGGAGACCCAGTCGATGGTGTTCTTCAGCAGGCCGGTGTAGCTGCCGTTGTATTCGGGCGAGCAGATGATCCAGGCCGGGTGCGCATGGAGCAGTTCCTTGAGGCGGATCGCCGGCTCCGGCGTGCCGCGCGCCTCCAGGTCGGCGTTGTACAGTGGCAGTTCGAAGTCCGCCAGCTCGATGTGCGTGACATCGGCGCCGGCCGTGCGTGCCAGATCAGCGGCCACGCCGGCGAGTTTGCGGTTCCAGGACTGGGTGCGGGTGCTGCCGGCGAAGACCAGGAGTTTGTTGGAGGGGCTCATGCGGGCATTGTGCCTCGCACGAGCCGACCCTTCACTGCGGCAGGTCAGGGGTACAGGCCGCGCAGTTCACGCGCCTGCAGGATGCGCTTGCAGGCAACGATGAAGGTGGCGGTGCGCAGGCTCACCTTGTTTTCCTCGGCGACCTGCCAGACGGCGGCGAATGCTTCTTTCATGATGCGCACCAGGCGGGCATTGATGTCGTCCTCGCTCCAGAAGAAGCTCGAGAAGTCCTGCACCCATTCGAAGTAACTGACGGTCACGCCGCCGGCGTTGGCGATCACGTCAGGCAGCACCAGCACATTGCGCTCGTGCAGGATGTCGTCCGCCTCGGGGGTGGTCGGGCCGTTGGCGCCTTCGATGACCATGCGCGCGGTGATCCGGCCGGCATTGGCGGCCGTGATCTGGCTTTCCAGGGCCGCGGGAATCAGGATGTCGCAGGAAACGCTCCAGAACGCGTCATCGGCCATCTTATCGGCCCCTGCGAAGCCCGCCACGCTGCCCGTGAGGCGGACGTGCTCGAGCAGGGCAGGGACGTCCAGGCCGGCTTCGCGGCAGATCGTGCCGCCGTGGTCCTGCACGGCGACGATGCGGGCGCCGGCCTCGGCAAACAGCCGGGCTGCGATGCCGCCGACGTTGCCAAAGCCCTGCACCGCGATGCGCGCGCCACGGACCTCCATGCCGATGCGTTGCGCGGCTTCCACGCCGATCGTGAACACGCCGCGGCCCGTGGCGTCACGCCGGCCGAGCGAGCCGCCCAGGATCACCGGCTTGCCGGTGACCACGCCGGTGGCGGTGGCGCCTTCGTTCATGGAGTAGGTGTCCATCATCCAGGCCATGGTCTGCTCGTTGGTGTTCACGTCGGGCGCCGGGATGTCCTTGTTCGGGCCGATGATGATGCCGATCTCGCTGGTGTATCGGCGCGTGACGCGCTCAAGCTCGCCCAGGGAAAGTTTCTTCGGATCCACGCGAACACCGCCCTTGGCGCCGCCGTAGGGCACGTTGACCGCGGCGTTCTTGATGGACATCCAGGCCGACAGCGCCATCACCTCGGACAGTGTTACATCCTGGTGGAAGCGCACGCCGCCCTTGCCGGGCCCGCGCGAGGTGTTGTGCTGCACGCGGTAGCCCTCGAAATGCGCCACGGTGCCATCGTCCAGATGGATCGGCACATCCACGATCAGGATGCGTTTGGGGCGCTTGAGGGTCTCGACCCAGCGCGAGAGGTGTCCGAGGTAGGGCGTCACGCGGTCGACCTGCTTCAGGTAATTGCCCCAGGGGCCGAGCTGGTCGGCATTCAGGTAGGAGGGCAGGGCGTGGGTGCTGGGGGTCGGTGCCTGGGACATTTTCGTGTTTCCTCGGTTGTGGTTGTGGACGGACACGCAAGCTTAGACCGATGCATCCGGCTTGTCCAAGGCTGGAAATGGAACAACGCATGCCTTTGCTGCATGGGCCTTGGCGCAAAGACGTGCCGCCCCTTGCCTGTCGGGCGGTGGCAGCTATTGTCGCAGTGGATTCACCAGCCCAGACCAGCCCAGCCGCTTCGCGTGCTCCTCGGTCCAACCTTCGTCAAGCACTTCACCCCGGAACTCACAGGCCGCGGTTTTTGTGAAGAGTCCCCGGGGGCCCGGCACGACGATCGTCAGGGTCAGAACCCCCTTTTCCAGCGATTCAGGGCGAACATAAGCATTGCTGAAGGGGAAACCCAGTCCCAGTCGCTGGAGGTACCAGTTAGCGCATCGCTGGGACTTGGGATCCAGGCGCGGCTGGTCAGGCGGAGGGGGTGGCCCGCTCGCGGTGGGTGGCGTGACCGCTTCACTGCGGGGTGGAGGGGGTTCTGGTACCGGGCCGTGCCCGCTGGACTCTGGTGGTGGGGCGATGTGGATTTCACGCCCTTGGCCGCCTGAGGACTCGCAGGGGCTCTGTTGGTAGACAACCTGCCCATGCACAATGCACCGGTACACCTGCGCCGAGCTGATGACTGGGGTGAGCATTCCCAGGACAAGGATGCAGGTGGAAAGATGCCATGGACGAGGCCTGAAATCGAGCAAGCGCAGCATGGAGTACCTCCTGCCTTTTCTGGTCGTCTGAAAGTGCAACCGATGCACGCAGCTTGCACCCGCTGCCGGGTTTGCAGTTTGAGCAACCTCAAGACCTGACGGATTGGTGTCGGACCGTAGAATGGCCCGCCCGGCAAGCTTCTGGGTGTGTGAACAAGTCGAGGTGTCGTGATGCTCTATCCCCAGGAATTCGATGTGATCGTGGTCGGCGGCGGCCACGCCGGCACCGAGGCGGCGCTGGCCGCAGCGCGCATGGGCTGCAGGACGTTGCTGCTGTCGCACAACATCGAGACGCTGGGCCAGATGAGCTGCAACCCCTCCATCGGGGGCATCGGCAAGGGCCATCTGGTCAAGGAAGTCGATGCGCTGGGCGGCGCCATGGCCATTGCCACCGACGAAGGCGGCATCCAGTTCCGCATTCTCAACAGCTCCAAGGGTCCGGCGGTGCGCGCCACCCGTGCCCAGGCCGACCGCATCCTTTACAAGGCCGCGATTCGCCGCCGGCTGGAAAATCAGCCCAATCTGTGGCTGTTCCAGCAGGCGGTAGACGACCTGATGATGGAGGGCGAGCGCGTGGTGGGCGCCGTGACGCAGGTGGGCATCAAGTTCCGCAGCCGCACCGTGGTGCTGACGGCGGGCACTTTTCTGGACGGCAAGATCCACGTGGGCCTGAACAACTACGCGGCCGGGCGCGCGGGCGACCCGCCGGCGGTCAGCCTGTCTGCGCGGCTCAAGGAGCTCAAGCTGCCGCAGGGGCGCCTGAAGACTGGCACGCCGCCGCGGCTTGACGGCCGCAGCATCGACTTCAGTCAGTGCATGGAGCAGCCCGGTGACGGCATGCCCGGCGGCATCGGCAACACGGTGCCGGTGTTCAGCTTCATGGCGCACGCGTATGGTGGGGCGGGGATGCACCCTAGGCAGATGCCGTGCTGGGTGACGCACACCAACGAGCGCACCCATGCCATCATCCGCAGCGGATTTGACCGCAGCCCCATGTTCACCGGCAAGATCGAGGGTGTGGGGCCGCGCTACTGCCCCAGCGTGGAAGACAAGGTCAACCGCTTTGCCGACAAGGACAGCCACCAGATCTTTCTGGAGCCCGAAGGCCTGACGACCCACGAGTTCTACCCCAACGGCATCAGCACCAGCCTGCCCTTCGACATTCAGTACGAACTGGTGCGTTCCATGCGCGGCCTGGAGAACGCACACATCCTGCGCCCCGGCTACGCCATCGAATACGACTACTTTGATCCGCGCTCGCTCAAGAGCAGCTTCGAGACGCGCCAGATCGGCGGCCTGTTCTTCGCCGGGCAGATCAACGGGACCACGGGCTACGAAGAAGCGGCGGCACAGGGCCTGTTCGCCGGCATCAATGCCGCGCTGCAGGTCAGAGGCGAAGATGCCTGGCTGCCGCGCCGCGACGAGGCTTACCTGGGCGTGCTGGTCGATGACCTGATCACCCAGGGCGTGACCGAGCCCTACCGCATGTTCACCAGCCGCGCCGAGTTCCGCCTTCAGCTCCGCGAGGACAACGCCGACATGCGCCTGACCGAAGCCGGCCGGCGCCTGGGTCTGGTCGATGATGCGCGGTGGGAGGCCTTCAGCCGCAAGCGCGATGCGGTTTCACGTGAAACAGAGCGGCTGAAATCGACCTGGGTGAACCCGCGCAACCTGCCGCCGGCGGAATCCGAGCGGGTATTGGGCAAGGCGATCGACCACGAGTACAACCTGTTCGAACTGCTGCGCCGGCCGGACGTGAGCTATGCCGGGCTGATGTCGATGGACGGCGGACGGTTCGTGTCGCCTGATGTTTCACGTGAAACACTTGGGGAATTGAGCGCGCCGGTGATCGAGCAGGTTGAGATCGCCGCCAAATATTCCGGCTATATCGATCGACAAAAAGACGAGGTGGAGCGCTCTGCATATTTCGAAGGCCTGAAGCTGCCGTCCGATATGGACTACATGCAGGTCACCGCGCTGTCCATCGAGGCTCGGCAAAAGCTGGCGAAACACCGGCCCGAAACATTGGGGCTGGCCTCGCGCATTTCCGGCATTACGCCGGCAAGCATCTCGCTATTGCTGATTCACCTGAAAAAGGGCAGTGGCAGGGTCACAGGATGGCCGGGCAAGACGGACGCGCCGGTCAACGGATAGTTGACGCAAACCGGTCTATCTGGCGACCCGACACCAGATTGCGGCGTACGCCAGGGTCCTGGACAAACAGTGGGGTGCCGTCGCATCGACCCGCGTTCCTTGTGTGATATCCATGTGCATGGGTCTTCAAAAATCTCCGGCGGCTGTGGTTCGGCGACAGCCCTTGGGTGAGAATAGGCGCTTCAGGCTCATCGTGGCCTCCAGCTGCCGCGCATCGAACTCTGGCCCGGCGTGTGTCGGCCTTCCAAAACCATGACCGAAACTGATTTTGAGACGAGGGCCCGGCTGATTCGCGCCGCCGGGCAGATGCAGGCGGCCTTGTCCGAGGCGCAGGCCGGACAACTTCTGGCCTATCTCGATTTGATCCAGCAATGGAACAAGGTCTACAACCTGACCGCTGTGCGCGATCGCGACAACATGTTGACGCACCACCTGCTCGACAGCCTGGCGGTGATCGCACCCCTGCGCAGACAGCTGGGCGCGACTGCCGAATCGGGGGCCACGGCTCGCGGACCCTCGGCGCGCCTGCTCGATGTCGGCTCCGGCGCGGGTCTGCCCGGGGTGGTGATCGCGATTTGTTGCCCGGAGATCGCGGTGACCTGCGTGGATACCGTCGGCAAAAAGGCCGCCTTCATCCAGCAGGTTGCGGCGACGCTCAGGCTGACCAACCTGCGGGCCTTGCACGCCCGCGTGGAAAACCTGACCGGCCCATTTGATGTCATCAGCTCGCGTGCCTTTGCATCGCTCTCTGATTTCGTAACGGGGTCCGGCGCCGCCTTGGCGCAGGGCGGCTTCTGGCTGGCCATGAAGGGGAAAAGCCCCGCGGATGAGATGGCCGCCCTTCCCGCCGGCGTGAAGGTGTTTCACGTGGAACAACTGCAGGTGCCCGGGCTCGATGCGGAGCGCTGCATCGTCTGGCTGCAGCGGTCGGTTGCCGCAACGCCGGTCGCGTAACGTAAACTCATCGCTCCACCACCCGAGGTTTTCAATGTTCGGCATTGCGGATTACGGCGCGTTTGTTGCCGCCATGATTTTGTTTCTGTTGATTCCCGGTCCGGGCAATCTGGCGCTCATCACCTCGACCAGCAAGGGCGGCGTGGCCGGTGGCATGGGCGCCACGCTGGGGGTGATCGCCGGTGACCAGGTGCTGATGTGGATGGCCGTGGCCGGTGTGGCGGCGTTGCTGGCCACTTATCCGGCGGCCTTCACCGCTGTGCAGTGGCTGGGAGCTGCCTACCTGGCCTGGCTGGGTTTCAGGATGCTGCTGGCGAAGCCGGGCAGTGCGCCGGTGCTGAACATCCAGCCGCGCCACTACTTTCAGCAGGCGTTCACGATCACGCTGCTCAATCCCAAGGCCATCGTGTTCTACATGGCGTTCTTCCCGCTCTTCATCGACCCGGCCCGGCACCAGGGACTGGTGACGTTTGGCGTGATGGCGGCCACGATCGCCGCGCTGGCTTTCCTGTACGGGCTGACGGTGGTGCTGCTCACGCATTACCTGGCGGCCCGCCTGCGCGCCAGCCCCGTGATCGGGCGCGTGCTGGAAAAACTGGCCGGCGTGTTTCTGATCGGCTTCGGCATCAGGCTGGCCCTGTCCAAGTAATTCGCCTGCGCGCCCACCACTTTCCACCCTGCACACACCCATGGCCAAAATATTCTGCGTCGCCAATCAAAAGGGCGGCGTCGGCAAGACCACCACCACCGTCAACCTGGCCGCTGGCCTGGCCAAGGTCGGGCAGCGGGTGCTGATGATCGACCTGGACCCGCAAGGCAATGCCACCATGGGCTCGGGCGTGGACAAGCGCAAACTGGCCCTGAGCGTTTACGACGTCTTGCTGGAGTCGGCCTCGATCCGCGAAGCGGCCATTTTGTCGGAGAAGTGCGGCTACCACGTGCTGGGCGCCAACCGGGAACTCGCCGGCGCCGAGGTCGAACTGGTCGCGCTCGACCACCGCGAGAAACGCCTCAAGGGCGCACTGGCCGAGATTGCCGATGACTACGACTTCATCCTGATCGACTGCCCGCCGTCCTTGAGCATGCTGACCGTCAACGGCCTGTGTTCGGCGCACGGGGTGATCGTGCCCATGCAGTGCGAGTACTTTGCGCTCGAAGGGCTGACGGATCTGGTCAACACCATCAAGCAGGTGCACGCCAACCTGAACCGCGATCTGCAGATCATCGGCTTGCTGCGTGTGATGTTCGATCCGCGCATCACGCTTCAGCAGCAGGTGAGCGAGCAGCTCAAGAGCCATTTTGGCGACAAGGTGTTCAACACCGTGATCCCGCGCAACGTGCGCCTGGCCGAGGCGCCGAGCTACGGCCTGCCGGGCGTGGTGTTTGACCCGTCGGCCAAGGGCAGCCTGGCGTTTGTGGAGTTTGCCCGGGAGATGGTGGAGCGCATCCAGAAGATGTAAATCCATGAAATTGTGAAGAAATTGGCAGTATTCCAGCGTCGAATGGCCCTACTTAGCTATGAAAAGCATAGCGAAATCTGATCCTCTACACCGCCAGACAACCGAGCACCGTGCCCACCCCGCCTGCCTCCCGAATCCTGATCCTGCCCGGCTGGCAAAACAGCGGGCCGGACCACTGGCAAAGCCGCTGGGAGCGCGTGCACGGTTACCGGCGCGTGGAACAGTCCGACTGGATGTGCCCGCTGCGCGGCGACTGGATTGCGCGGCTGGAGGAGGTCCTGCTTGAAACCGACGTGCCGGCGGTACTGGTCGCGCACAGCCTGGGCTGTCTGCAGAGCGCAGCCTGGGCCGCCCATTCCCGAAACACGCACCTCGTCAAGGGCGCGATGCTTGTGGCGCCGCCGCAGGCTGAACGCAACGACCTGCGCCAGCAACTGCCCGGCTGGGCGCCGATCCTGCGTCAACCCTTGCCGTTCAGAAGCGTGCTCGTCGCCAGCGCGGACGACCCCTACAGCACATTCGACCACGCCCGCACGCTTGCCGCCCAATGGCACAGCACGCTGCATCCCATCGGCCCCAGTGGGCACATCAACGCCGATTCAGGCCTGGGCGACTGGCCCGAAGGCCATGCCCTGTTGCAAGAACTCCTGAAAGACTGAACCTATGGCCACCAAAAAACCCAAAGGCCTCGGCCGCGGACTCGAAGCCCTGCTCGGCCCCACGGTGCCAGACCGTGCGGGCGGCGACGCCGAGGGAGGGCTCGGTGCCAGCGCCGGCCTGCCGGCCTCCCTGCGGCTCGAAGACCTGGTGCCCGGCATGTACCAGCCGCGCACCCGCATGGACGAGGGCGCGCTGTACGAACTGGCCGAGTCGATCAAGGCGCAGGGCATCATGCAGCCGATCCTCGTGCGCCAGCTTGGCGCAGGGGAAAACACCGGCAAATACGAAATCATCGCCGGTGAACGCCGCTTCAGGGCGGCCCGACTGGCCGGGCTGGACAGCGTGCCGGTGCTGGTGCGCGACGTGACGGACCAGGCCGCCGCAGCCATGGCGCTGATCGAAAACATGCAGCGCGAAGACCTGAACCCATTGGAAGAGGCGCAGGGCTTGCAGCGACTGATCCGCGAGTTTGGCCTCACGCACGAGCAGGCGGCGCAGGCTGTCGGGCGCTCGCGCAGTGCCGCCAGCAACCTGTTGCGGCTCCTGAACCTGGCCGACCCGGTGCAGACCATGCTGATGGCCGGCGACATCGACATGGGCCACGCCCGGGCGCTGCTGGCGCTGGACAAGGCTGCACAGATCACGGCCGGCAACCAGATCAGCATGAAGAAAATGTCGGTTCGCGAGGCCGAGAGCCTGGTGAAAAAGCTCGGTGCCGAATTCAACCTGGTGCCGCAAAAGCCGAAGAAGGAAAAGTCCCGTGACATCAAGCGCGTGGAAGAGGAATTGGCCGATCTGCTGACCGCCGCAGTCGAGGTCCGCGTGAAAAAGCGCGTCAAACGGCACGGGAAGGTGGAAGAAATGGGTGAACTGGCCATACACTTTGGATCGCTCGATGAATTAAATGGCCTGATCGAGCGGCTGCGCCTGGCCTGACGTGAGCTCGCAGCGGAGGCTGATCCAGAGGCCATTGCCGAAGGAGCGTTTCATGAAGAACTCATTGCACCCCCTGAATGCCACGCTGCTGGCGCTCGGCCTCAGTTCCCTGGCCACCGTGGCGCTGGCCCAGAACGTCAAGCCGCCGAAGGCCCAACTCTGGATGGACGTGTCCACCGGCGGCATGGCCGGCATGCCCGAGATGGACATGCCGGGCGGCATGGGTGCCATGCTCGGCGGCATGATGGGCGGGCGCGCTGGCGGCGCCGGCGGCAACACCACCTACGGCACGGCCCGGGGCATGACGATCATGCCCCCGCGCGTGCTCGACATCGCCTTGTACAACCGGCTCAAGCCCGGCGTGGAGGCCGCGCAGGCCATTCCCCCCGGCATGCGCATGGGGGACCGGCTGCCGCTGCTGCCGCCACCACCGGCGCAGGCCGTTCGTGAAACCGAGCCTACCGAGGTGCCGCAGGAGTACCAGCGCGAAACACCGAAGGGCCGCATCCTGATCTACTGGGGTTGCAGCACCGAGGTGCGTCCCGGGCAGCCGCGCATCATCGACCTGGCGCGTGGCAACCCGGCGGATTTCGGCAAGGCCTTTGCCGGACGGTATGCGCCGGACCGAGGTGCCCGCGTCGGGCCCGGCTACGTGCTGTTCCCGAACGAGAAGAACACCGTCAGCCTGAGCCGTGACAGTTCGCTGGTGGGCGAGCATCAGGTGCAGGGCGACGGCGTGCCGGCCAACTTCAAGTTCGCGCTCGGCGCCGCCCAGGACCTGATGCCGGCCATCGAACTGCAAAGCAGTGGCAGCCCGAAGGACAGCATTGCGCTGAACTGGCCCCGCGTGACGAACGCGCGCGCCTATTTCCTGCACGCCATGGGACAGGTCGGCGAGAACGATATGGTGATGTGGTCCAGCTCCGAGACGCCGGACACCGGCATGGGCCTGTTCGACTACCTGCCCAACGGCACCATCGACAGCTGGGTCAGGGAAAAAGTGCTGCTGCAGCCTGAAACCACGCAGTGCGCCGTTCCCAGGGGCATCTTCGCCCCCAAAGGCAGCGGCTCCGGCGGGCGTGGCGACAGCGCGGGCAGCATGCTGCGCATGATCGCTTACGGCAGCGAAAGCAATTTCGCCCACCCGCCGCGCCCGGCCGACCCCAAGGCCGTGTGGGAGCCGGACTGGGCGGTGCGCCTGCGCGTCAAGTCCAGCACCATGGCGATGCTGGGTGAAGACAGCGGCCAGGCGGGCGCACGTCGCAGCCGCAGCGCGGCAGGCAGCACCCCCCCGCCCACCGCAGGCCAGGAGAGTCCGGCAGGGGCGACACCTGCGGCGACGCCGCAACCGACATCGCCCTCGATCGGCGATGTGATCAATCCCCTGGGCAACCCGGCCAATCTGCTGAAGGGCCTGTTCGGGCGTTGAGCGGACGCCGCCGCCAGGCGACTTCGCCAAAGAACAAGGGCCTTCATTGAAGGTCCTTGTCAGTTTCAGTGAGAGCGATTGCTCACTTCTTCTCTGCGAAGCGGGATCTTTACATTGAAAAAATCTTCCCCGGGTTCATGATGTTCTTCGGGTCCAGCGCGCGCTTGATGGTGCGCATCATGTCCACCGCGCCCGTGCCGGCCTCGGTCACCAGGAAGTCCATCTTGTGCAGCCCGACGCCGTGCTCGCCGGTGCAGGTGCCTTCCAGCTGCAGGGCGCGGCTGACCAGCTTGTGGTTCAGCGCTTCGGCGGTCTCGCGCTCCTCGGGCTTGTCGGGGTCGATCAGGTAGCCAAAGTGGAAGTTGCCGTCGCCCACGTGCCCGACCAGGAAGTAGGGCAGGCCTGACGCATCGGCCTCGGCCACCGAGTCGAGCAGGCAGTCGGCCAGGCGGCTGATCGGCACGCAGGTGTCGGTGGAAATCGCCCGGCAGCCCGGCTTGCTCTGGATCGCCGCGAAGTAGGCGTTGTGCCGTGCGGTCCACAGGCGGGTGCGCTCCTCCGGGGTGGTGGCCCATTCGAAGGCGTGGGCGCCATGCTCGCTGGCGATTTCCTGCACCGTCTCGGCCTGTTCCTTGACGCTGGCCGGGGAGCCGTGGAACTCCATCAGCAGCAGGTGCTCTTCGCGCAGGCCGAGTTTTGCGTAGGTATTGACCATCTTCACGGTGTTGGCGTCGATCAGTTCCACGCGGGCGATGGGCACGCCGAGCTGGATGGTCTGGATGGTGGTCTGCACCGCCGCGTCGATCGTCGGGAACGAGCAGATCGCCGCCGAGATCGCCTCCGGCAGCGGGTAGATGCGCACGGTGACTTCGGTGATCACGCCCAGCGTGCCCTCGCTGCCGACGAACAGGCGCGTCAGGTCGTAGCCCGCGCTGGATTTCTTGGCGCGCGTGCCGGTGCGGACGACCTCGCCGCTGGCGGCGACCACTTCGAGCGCCAGCACGTTCTCGCGCATGGTGCCGTAGCGCACGGCGTTGGTGCCGCTGGCGCGCGTGGCGCTCATGCCGCCGATCGTCGCGTCGGCGCCGGGGTCGATCGGGAAGAAAAGGCCGGTGGACTTGATTTCCTCGTTGAGCTGCTTGCGCGTGACGCCGGCCTGCACCGTCACCGTCAGGTCTTCGGCGTTGATGCTGAGCACCCGGTTCATGCGGCCCACGTCGATGCTGATGCCGCCCTGCACCGCCAGCAGGTGGCCCTCCAGCGACGAACCCACGCCAAACGGAATCACCGGCGCCTCGTATTCACTGGCCAGCCGCACCGCGTCGGCCACGTCCTGCGTGCTCTCGGCGAACACCACGGCCGCCGGCGGCGGCACGGTGGTGAAGGCCGATTCGTCGCGCCCGTGCTGCTCGCGCACCGCCAGCGCGGTGGAACAACGCTCGCCGAAACGGGCCTTCAGGGCGTCGATCAGCGCGGCGGGCACGGCGCGCTGGCGCACAGCGGGCGCGAGGTGGGTGAGGGCGGTGGGTGCATTCATGGCGGGTCTCCGGTCAAGGGGGCAGTTTACGGCCAGCGCGGGGATCTTGCCGGTGCGCCGTGACAGGCGCGGCAAGGACCTGACTCAGCCAGAATAGGCCCTCGCCTCCGGCGCGTCAGGCCGATGGGCTGACAATAGGCGCGAAAGGAAGACCATCATGGGAAATCGACTGACTCAAATTGCCACCCGCACCGGCGACAACGGCACCACGGGCCTGGGCGACAACCAGCGCGTCAGCAAGAACAGCCTGCGCGTGCACGCCATGGGCGACGTGGACGAACTCAACTCCAATCTCGGTGTGCTGCTGTGCGAGCCGATGCCGGACGACGTTCGCGCGCTGCTGGTGGAGATCCAGCACCAGCTTTTCAACCTGGGCGGCGAGCTCAGCATCCCCGGCTTCGAGCTGCTCAAGCCCGAAGCCGTGCTGGCGCTCGACGAAGCACTGGCGAGCTACAACGAACAGCTGCCGCGCCTGCAGGAATTCATCCTGCCGGCCGGCACGCGCGCGGCGGCGCAATCGCATGTGTGCCGCACCGTGGCGCGCCGGGCCGAGCGTGCGGTCGTGGCGCTGGGCAACGAGGAAGCCTTGAAGGAAACACCGCGCCAGTACCTCAACCGCCTGAGCGACCTGATGTTCGTGCTGGCCCGCGTGTTGAACCGCTACCGTACCGATGGGACCGCCGGCGACGATGTGTACTGGCGCAGCGAGCGGATGGCGCGCGGCGCCGCCGAATGAAGGCATCGGCGCCGCTTGCAGGAAGCTAACAAATCAATAGCATTCAATGACCCGTTGACGCTGGCCAAGTGCACTTTTTGATCAGCTTTCGTCTTTCTCACCCGGCTCGTACAGCGTCTCGCGGCCCATGCGGTCCAGGATCAGCTCGGCGGTCCAGGGCAGCATCAGTGCGCCGCAGCGGCTGTCGCGGTACAGGCGTTCCAGCGGCAGGTGCTTGAGCATGCTCTGGCCGCCGCAGGTGCGGATCGCCAGCCGGCAGATGTCGTTGGCGCCTTCCATGACGCTGTAGTGCGCGGCGTACAGGCGCATCTTTTCATCTTTTGACGGGTTCGGCTTTGCCTCCAGGATGGCGCGGCTGAACAGGCTCTTCATGGCTTCGAGCTGGATGCGCATCTGCGCCACCGTGATCTGCTTGGTCGGGAACTGGCGCCGCTTGATCGGCGGCTCGCCCGGCACTTCGCCGCGCAGGTACTGCACCGTGAAGTCATAGGCCGCGTTGGCCACGCCCAGGTAGGTGGGCGAGAGCGTGAAGAACATCGCCGGCCAGGTCTGCGCGCCCTTGAAGTAGATGCCGCGCGGCATGAGCTGCTCGGCGTCGCTGACGAACACATCCTTGAACGCCAGGTTGCGGCTCACCGTGCCGCGCATGCCCAGCGGGTCCCACTCGCCACTGATGGAAAACCCTTCGCTGGTCGCCGGTACGCTGATGTAGAGCGTGTCGCGCGCGTCAGGGTGCTGGTTGCCCTTGTCCTCGGTGCAGAGCACGCCGTAGTAGTCGGCCGCGCCGGACAGGCTCGCCCAGATCTTGCGGCCGTTGATCAGCCAGCCACCGTCGACCTTGCGCGCCGTGGTGCCAAACGGCGCGCGCCCGGCCGCCGCCGCCGTGCCTTCGCTGAAAGGCTGGGCGTAGATCGCGCCGTCATTGACGATGCGCCCGAAGTGCAATTCACGGCGCACGGCGTGCTCGGCGCGCTGTTCGGCCGTCATGTCAATGCCGTCGGCCAGCACGCCGGTCCACATCGTCGAGCAGATGTGCATGTTCCAGGTCAGCGCCGTGGCGCCGCAGAAACGGCCGATCTCGGCGGCCAGCATCATGTAGGTGGTGTAGTCCGCGCCCAGCCCGCCGTGCGACTCGGGCACGCAGAGCTTGAGCAGTCCGGCCTCGCGCAGGTCGTCGTAGTTGGCAAACGGGAACGTCGCGGTCTGGTCCCATTGCGCGGCGCGCGCGGCGAACTTGTCGCGGCCGAGATCGTGGGCCAGCGTCAGCAGCCGGCGCTGCTTCGGCGTGAAGTCCATGTCGCCGACGGCGGGAGTGAAGGGCAGGGGGGTCATGAAGGTCTCTCGGGTGGGCTTGTTGATCAGTGCAGGACGCGACGGGAGGCGGCCTCCGTATCCGCCAGGAAACCCAGCACCAGCGCGTCGAACTCGTCGGGTGCTTCGAGGTTCATCAGGTGCCCTATGCCGGGCAGCTCGGCATAGCGGCTGCCGGCGATCCGGGCGGCCATCTTTTGCATCACGGCCGGTGGGGCGTTCTTGTCAAACTCGCCAGCCACCAGAAGCGTGGGCACCTGGATCAGTGCCAGCGCGGCGCGGCGATCGAAGGTGACCAGGGCTTCCAGTGCCTTGCGGTAGGTGGGCGGGTTCACGCCCGCCATGCAGTGCGTGGCCAGCGCCACGCCTTCGGGCAGCGAGCCCGGGCCGATCATCTGCGGCACCAGCACCTCGGCCAGCTGCGCCATGGTCTGGCCGGCGTCCAGCGGTGCGGTGCGCTGGGCGATGAAGTCGCGCTGCCAGTCGCCGTCGGGCTTGCCAAAAGACGGCGAGGTGCCGCACAGGATCAGCCGGTTCACCAGCTCGGGCCGGCGCGCCATCACCTCTTGCGCCACCATCGCGCCCATGCTGTGGCCCAAAAGGATAACGCCCCCACGCTCGCCACTTTGTGTACTTCGCTGCCCCCCGAGGGGCCCCTCGCGGCTTGGGGCGGCCGGGCGCCGCTCGTCGCTGCTACCCAGCAGGCTCTCGATCAGGGTGATGCAGCTTTGCGCCAGTCCCTTGAAGGTGTAGGGATCGATCGGCGCGCTGTGGCCGTAGCCCGGCATGTCCCAGGCGACGGCCCGGTAGCCCAGCGAGGCAAAGGTCTCGACCTGCGGCGCAAACGCCCGGTGTCCGCCGCCGATGCCGTGCAGCATCAGGATGACCGGGCCGGCGCCGAGTGTGGTGAAGGCGGGGAGCCACATGATCAGCGGGTGTCAGGCCAGCACCTGGCCCTGGTCCACGACGGTCGCACCGTCGAGCTGTACGGTGCAGTGGCGCATCGGCAGGTCGAAGTGGCCCAGCGTGTAGCGGCCCGCCACCTCGTTGGCGCCCGTGCTGTAGAGGAAGTTGCCGGCGAAGGCGCGCAGTTCGGTGCCGTTGAAGTCGCGCTTGTCGTACAGCGCCATGCTGTCCCAGCGCGCTGCGGCGTTCAGGCCGTAGCCGACGTGGCTGACGGCGTAGGCCGCCCTGTCACCTTCGCGGGTGGCCCAGGCCGCGATGTAGCTGCGCATCAATTCGGCGTCCACCCCGGTGCCTTCGATGGCCGTGATGTAGTCGCGCTCGATGGTCAAGGTGATCGGCCGCTCGATGTAGCGCTTGAAGGTCAGGTTCACGTCGCCCTCGGCCAGCACCAGCCGGCCGTTGACACTGCCCGCGGCCGGAAAGGCCAGCGCGATGCCGCCGGGCCAGTGCGTCATGGTGCCAGGGCGGGTCGTGAAGCCCCAGTTGCCGCCGACCACCGCGCCTTCGAGCGAGATCGTCAGGTCCGAGCCGGCGGCCGAGGTCACGCGCATCGCCTTGGCAGCGCGCAG
Source organism: Hydrogenophaga sp. (assembly GCA_011391595.1). Lineage (GTDB taxonomy): Bacteria > Pseudomonadota > Gammaproteobacteria > Burkholderiales > Burkholderiaceae_C > JAABQG01. The sequence goes on along the minus strand of JAABQG010000023.1, from coordinate 2,540 downwards.
GCGCTTGATGTGGGCCTTGACCAGCGCCTCGGTGGCGTCGTCGGGCAGCAGCCGGGCCAGCACCTCGGGGTGCTCGTTGCTGATGTAGATGACGCGGGGCTGGGTTCCGTTGGCGCCCTTCAGGATGGCCGGCAGCTCGGGGGCGTGCATCAGGCCTTCCACCGTGCAGTCCACCACCAGCGTGCTGCCGGCCAGCGCGGCGACGACGGGGGCGATCTGCTGAATGGCGTTGGACGCGCCGGTCGAGCGGGCGGGCGGCGTGTTCGCAGACGTGACACTGGGCAGCATCAGCGTGAACGCCCGCGCCCCGATGCGCGCCGCCGCCAGCCGCGCCAGCTGCGCCAGCACCGGGCGGCTCTGGGTTTCGCAGAGGATGGCCACGGTGTCGCCGGGCTGCAGCGCGCAGCGGCGCAGCACCTGTTCGAATGCGTCGGCCCAGGCGGGCTCTAGGATTTCTTGCAACATGGGTGGCCCTGTTCAGTTCGTGACAGCGCTTGCCCTTGGGGCTGCAGCCTGTCGTGCAAAACAGTATTATTAATGAAATTTCATGTAATTCACAGATGATGTCCCCGCCCCGCAAGGCCACCCCGCCGGCTTTTTCCGCGCGCGAGTTTCGCGCCTCGCTGGGCATGTTCGCCACGGGCGTGACCATCGTCACAGCCCGAACCGCGGCCGGCGAACGGGTCGGCCTGACGGCGAATTCGTTCAACTCGGTCTCTCTCGATCCGCCGCTGGTGCTCTGGAGCCTGGCGCGGGCGGCCGGATCCATGCTGGCTTTCAGCACGGGTTCGCACTACGCCATCAACATCCTTGCCGCTGACCAGAAAGACCTGGCCGAACGCTTTGCCGCGCGCGATACCGACCGCTGGGCCGGCGTCGATTACATCGAAGGCGTGGCGGGCTCGCCCTTGCTGGCAGGCGCGGCGGCCAGCTTCGAGTGCTTCAACCGCAGCCGCTACGAAGAGGGCGACCACGTCATCTTCGTCGGCGAGGTCGAGCGCTGCAGCCATCGGTCCGATGCCTCGCCCCTGCTGTTTCACGGCGGCAGGTTCTACACCGAGCACCCGCTGCAGGCCGATGCCTCGGCGCCGCAGGCGCCCGACCCGAGGTTCGTCGGCGGGTACCTCGGCTACCTGCTCGGCCAGGCGAGCCATTCGGTCTACCGCGACTTCGGGAATGCCGTGGCCGCCCAAGGTCTCACCCACATCGCCTGGCGTGTGCTGGCCCTGCTGCACGACGCCCGCGCGGCGGCCGGCGAAGCGGGCGACGGCGCCGTGGCCGTGGGGCAACTTGCGCGCGACGTGCTGGCCAAGCAGCCCACCGTGACCAAACTCGTCCAGCGCATGGCCGATGAAGGTCTTCTGGTCCTTCGGGCCGACCCGCAGGACCAGCGCCGCACGCTGGTGGCCGCCAGCGAGGCCGGCCTGCGCGCGGCCCGCATCCTGGTCGCGGAAGCCCGAGCCCAGGAACAGGCCCTGCTCGCGCACTGGTCCGCCAGCGAGGTGGACACGCTCAAGCGCATGCTGCAGCGGCTGACGACGGGGGGCTGAGGTCCTTATTGATTCCGCCGTGCCCTGCGGTTGTCGCCACGCTGACCGTCGCCCGGGGTGACAGCCCCTACCATCATCGCCATGACCGCCCGCAAAGACCACCTCGACGCCACTGCCACCTCGCTGCTGCTGGCCTGTTGCCTGTTCTGGGGCTTCCAGCAGGTGCTGGTGAAGGCCACGCTGGCCGAAGTGCCACCGGTGTTCCAGGCGGCGGTGCGTTTTGCCGGGGCCACGGCGCTGCTGTGGGCCTGGTGCCGCTGGCGTGGCGTGGCGCTGTTCAAGCGCGACGGTTCGTTCTGGCCGGGTCTGCTGGCTGGCGCGTTGTTTGCCGGCGAGTTCGCCTGCATCTACATTGGGCTGCAGCACACCTCGGCCTCGCGCCTCACGGTGTTTCTCTACACCTCGCCATTCTGGGTGGCGGCGTTGCTGCCACTTTTCGTGAAGACCGAGCGGCTACGGCCGTTGCAATGGGGCGGGCTGGCCTGCGCGTTCGCGGCCGTGGTGTTTGCCTTGCGCGAAGGCTTCCTGGGCGGCGACGCGGGCCTGACCTGGCGCGGTGACCTGCTGGGCCTGGCGGCCGGCGCACTCTGGGGCCTGACCACGGTGACTATCCGCTCGTCAGTGCTGGCGCGCGTTTCGGCCGAAAAGATGCTGTACTACCAGGTGGCGGTCAGCACCATCGCGCTACCCTTCCTTTCGGCCGGACTTGGCGAGCAGTGGGACTTTGACTTCAGCGCGTTCGCGGCCGTCTCGTTGGGGGTGCAGACCGTGGTCGGCGCTTTTGCCAGCTACCTGGCGTGGATGTGGATGCTGGGGCGCTACCCGGCCACGAAGATCTCGGTGTTCGTGTTCCTCACGCCGATCTTTGCGCTGCTGTTCGGCGCGCTGTGGCTGCACGAGGCGGTCACGCCGAGCCTGCTGGCCGCACTGGCCCTGGTGGCGGCGGGCATCGTGCTGGTGAACCGTAAGCCGGGGTAAGTGCGCAAGGGT
>JAABQG010000022.1 GCA_011391595.1 Hydrogenophaga sp. | reverse complement strand
GTGCTTTTCCAGATGAGGTCAATGGTCATTGCGCGGTCTACGTAATGTAGGCGATCGCCTATCCAGTTTGGCCAGTGTAGGCGACGGGAGATCCTGGCGACCCTGGCTTTGAAGCCCTGCTTTGCCCATCCGCAAAGCAGGCTGGACTAGATTTCCCACCATTTCCAGATTCGCCGAAATCAACTCAGGTCCATTTAGCCTGTCGCCTATCCTGGTGGAGCAATGGCGGGCCCGGATGACCAGCCACCACCGGGCAACATCGATTTCCACTGGCCTCGGCAGCCTACCAACCTCACCAGCAGAGTCCGGGGCCGTGGCGTCCGCCGATTTCTGGGCCTTTGACAGCATGAGGCGGGGGCCACGGCCCCGGACTCTGCCGGCACAGCCGCCAACTAACTCCCGATTCAATAGCAAATTGTGACTGTTCGACGCTGGGGTGAGACCATTTTGATGCTGAAAATGGCCCGCAAACGCTCTTTCGGGCGGCCCCAGTGGCTCCCGTGGCCTGATTGGGGCATCCGGGCCCGCCGGAGATACCCTCAAGGCAGAAACTTCCGCCAGGTGCCGATGTTGTAAACGTCCGGATAGCCGTTTTTCTTCAGCAGCAATTTCGCCATGCCGCTGCGCGATCCGCTGGCGCAGCCGACGACGACGGGGGACGATTTTGGGATTTCGGCCAGCCGGCTGCCCAATTCCGTCAGGGGGATGTTGACGGTGCCGGGCGCATGGCCGCTGGCGTATTCGGCGGCGCTTCGCACATCGATCAGCGTGGCGCCGCGCTGTCTGAGTTCCGGCATCAGGGCGGCGACTTTTCGGGCGTTCCACCATTTATAGCCAAACCAGAGCGCCAGCAGCAGAAACGGCCAGTATTGTTTGAATGCGTTCGAGAAATCCATGTTGATCCCAGTAGAAAATTTGAATGTAGGAGGTGGCGGTGTTGCCCAAAGACTGGCGTCGGCCTACGGCCTGGCCGCCACGGGTGTGCCGAGCGAGCGCAGCACGTCGCGCACCATCTGCGCGCGGGCCTTGGGTTCGGGCAGTTCACGCTCGATGCGCAGTTTTTCGTTGCCCACCAGCTTGATGTGCCGGTTTTTCTGGATCAGTTCGATGATCCGCATGGAGTCGATGGGCGGATTCGGCCTGAAGCTGATGTGGATGACGCCCGGCGCCGCATCGACCTTGACCACGCCGTAGGGCTGGCTCAGCACCCGCAGGCGGTGCACGTCAATCAGTGTCTGGGCCGGCGCTGGCAGTTTGCCGAAACGATCGACGATCTCTTCGAGCAGGTTGTCGATCTGTTCGGGCGTCTTGGCGGTGGCCAGCTTCTTGTAGAACGACAGGCGCAGGTGCACGTCGCCGCAGTAGTCGTTGGGCAGCAAGGCCGGGGCATGCAGGTTGATGTCGGTGGTGACCGACAGCGGGCTCAGCAGGTCGGGCTCGATGCCCGCCTTCAGGCAGCGCACGGCCTCGGAGAGCATTTCGTTGTAAAGCTGGAAGCCGATCTCGAGCATGTTGCCGCTCTGGTTTTCACCCAGCACTTCGCCCGCGCCGCGGATTTCCAGGTCGTGCATGGCCAGGTAAAAGCCCGAGCCCAGCTCTTCCATCGCCTGGATGGCGTCCAGCCGCTGGGTGGCCTGTTTGGTCAGGCCCTGGGTGTCCGGCACCATGAGGTAGGCATAGGCCTGGTGGTGGCTGCGTCCCACGCGCCCGCGCAGCTGGTGCAACTGCGCCAGGCCGAACTTGTCGGCGCGGCTGATCACGATGGTGTTGGCCGTCGGCACGTCGATGCCGGTCTCGATGATGGTGGAGCACAGCAACAGGTTGGTGCGCTGGGCCACGAAGTCACGCATGACGCGCTCCAGCTCACGCTCGGGCATCTGGCCGTGCGCCACGGCGATGCGGGCCTCCGGCAGGAATTCCTCCAGCTTCTGGCGCCGGTTCTCGATGGTTTCGACCTCGTTGTGCAGGAAATACACCTGTCCGCCGCGCTTGAGTTCGCGCAGCACGGCCTCGCGGATCACGCCCTGGCCTTCGTTTCGAACGAAGGTCTTGATCGCCAGGCGCCGCTGCGGCGCGGTCGCGATCACGCTGAGGTCGCGCAGGCCCTCCAAAGCCATGCCCATCGTCCGCGGGATCGGCGTGGCGGTGAGCGTGAGCACGTCCACCTCGGCGCGCAGGGCCTTCATCTTTTCCTTGTGGCGCACACCGAAACGGTGCTCCTCGTCGATGATCAGCAGGCCCAGGTTCTTGAAGTGGGTGGATTCGCTGAGCAGCTTGTGCGTGCCGACCACGATGTCCACGCTGCCGTCGGCAATGCCCTTCATCGAAGCGGTGATTTCCTTGCCCGACCGGAAGCGGGACACTTCGGCCACCTTGACCGGCCATTTGCTGAAGCGGTCCACCAGCGTCTGGTAGTGCTGCTCGGCCAACAAGGTCGTGGGCGCCAGCAATGCGACCTGTTTTCCGCCGGTGACGGCGACGAACGCGGCGCGCAGGGCGACCTCGGTCTTGCCAAAACCGACGTCGCCGCAGACCAGGCGGTCCATCGGGCGCGGACTGATCATGTCCTGGATCACGGCATGGATGGCAGCGTTCTGGTCGGCGGTCTCCTCAAAGCCGAAGTCGTTGGCAAAGCTTTCGTAGTCCTGCGGCGAGTAACGGAAGGCATGGCCCTCGCGCGTCGCCCGGCGGGCGTAGATGTTCAGCAACTCGGCGGCTGAGTCCCGCACCTGTTCTGCGGCCTTGCGCTTGGCCTTTTCCCACTGCCCGCCGCCCAGCTTGTGCAGGGGGGCCTCGTCGGCGCTGACGCCGGTGTAGCGGCTGATGAGTTGAAGTTGGCTAACCGGGACATAGAGTACGGCCTGCTCCGCATATTCCAGGTGCAGGAATTCCTGGACAGCCGCTGATCCATCGGCGTTTTTCTCGCCCAGGTCCAGATTGATCAGTCCCCGGTAACGGCCAATGCCATGCGCGCTGTGGACCACCGGGTCGCCCACGTTCAGTTCGGCCAGGTCCTTGATCAGCGCCTCGACATCGCTGACCTGTTCCTGCTTCTTGCGCCGACGAGTCGTGGGGCCGGCGGCGAACAGCTCGGTTTCGGTGACGAAATCGAGGCCATCCTCCAGACTGGAAAAGCCGACGGTCAGCCCGGCGGTTGCGATGCCGAGCGGCTCGTCGCTGCGCTGGAACTCCAGCAGCGAGTCAAACGCGGGCGGATTGACGCCGCCGGCGCGCAGGAAGTCGAGCAGGCTCTCGCGCCGGCCGTCGCTCTCGGCCAGCAGCAACACGCGGTGCTGGGTGTTGCGGATGTGGGTCTGCAGGCGCGCCAGCGGTTCTTCGGCGCCACGCACCACGGAAAGGTCGCCGAGTTTGTGAAACCAGGCGTTGTCCTCTACGTCGTCAATGCCCGAGCCAACGCCGGGCCGCTCAAAGCTGGTGAGCGTGGGGGCCCTGGGTCTGATGGCCAGTTGCGCACAAGCGTTGGAGCGGGCATAGAAGGGCTCGGTACCAAGGAAAAGTGCTTTGGGCGGAAGCACCGGGCGCTCGGGGTCGCCCTGCACCAGGCGGTAGCGCTCCTTCGTGTCCTGCCAGAAATGCTGGAACGCGGGTTCCAGGTCGCCATGCAGCACCACGGTCGCGTCGGCTCCCAGGTAGTCGAACACCGTGGCGGTGTCATCAAAGAACAGCGGCAGGTAGTACTCGATGCCGGCGGTGGCCACGCCGTTGCCGATGTCCTTGTAGATGCGGCTCTTGGTCGGGTCGCCTTCGAGCAGTTCGCGCCAGCGGCTGCGGAACTTCGCCCGCGCCGCGTCGTCCATCGGAAATTCACGACCCGGCAGCAGCCGCACTTCGGGCACCGGGTACAGGCTGCGCTGGCTGTCGGGGTCGAAGGTGCGGATGCTGTCGATCTCGTCGTCGAACAGGTCCACGCGGTAAGGTACGGGCGAACCCATCGGGAACAGATCAATCAGCCCACCGCGCACCGCGTATTCGCCCGGGCTCACCACCTGCGTGACGTGGCTGTAGCCCGCCAGAGTGAGTTGGCCCTTGAGTTTGGCCTCGTCCAGCTTCTGTTTGACCTTGAAGTGAAAGGTGTAGCCGGCCAGGAAGGAGGGCGGCGCCAGCCTGTACAGGGCCGTGGTGGCGGGCACGATGACCACGTCCGCGCCGGTATCGCGGTCGCGCTGCTGGATGCGCCACAGCGTGGCCAGGCGCTCGCTGATCAGGTCCTGGTGCGGCGAGAAGGTGTCGTAGGGCAGAGTTTCCCAGTCCGGGAACAGGGCGCAACGCAACTCGGGCGCGAAAAACGCCATCTCCTCGATCAGTCGCTGCGCGTCGGTGGCGTCCGCCGTGACGATGGCCGTGAGCCGGCCGGCGGCCTTTTCGCGCTCGGCCAGGCGCGCCAGCAACAGGGCGTCGGCCGAGCCGGCGGGGCGGGGCAGCGTGTAGCGCTTGCCGGGGGTGAGTTTGGGAAGTTCCATGAAGACGGCAAAACCAAAGCACCCCCCGCCGGGATTGGCGGGGGGTGCTGAATCTTGTTCTGGGCTAGATTCTAGAATGGTGGCCTCACCCATGACCGAACCAAATTCTTCTTCACCCATCCCGACTCCGCCATCGTCCCGCATTTTCGCGGTGATTCCATGTGCCGGGAATGGTTCACGCGCGGGCACCGTCGTTCCCAAGCAGTACGAGCTACTTGCCGGGCAGCCGATGGTGTTGCACACGCTGCATGCACTGGCCGGCGTGGCCCGGATTTCGCGCTGCCTGGTGGTGGTGGCGCCGGGCGATGCCTTTGCTGATGCTGACGACGCGCGAACCAGCGTGGCGCAATGTGGCGGAGCGACGCGCGCAGAGAGTGTCCTGAACGGGCTGAACTGCCTGCTGGAACTCGGCGCCCTGGCCGATGACTGGGTTCTTGTGCATGACGCGGCCCGTTGTCTGGTGACTGCCGCGCAGGTCGAGGCTTTGATGCAAGCCTGTGAAAACGATGCGGTGGGGGGACTGCTTGCGCTGCCGCTGCCGGACACCCTGAAATGCGAAACCGCCGGTCGCGTCGCTGCGACGCTGGACCGATCCGGCAAATGGTTGGCGCAGACGCCGCAGATGTTTCGCGTCGGCGCTCTGGCTGGCGCATTGCAGTCCGCAGCCCGGGATGGTTTCGCCGGCATCACCGACGAATCCAGCGCGATGGAGGCCATGGGTTTGCAGCCTTTGCTCGTGCGCGGCAGTGCGCAGAATTTCAAGGTCACCTACCCTGAAGATTTCGCCCTCGCCGAAGCCATTCTGAGGAGTCGGACTTCATGACAACCCCCCCTGATTTCAGGATCGGCGAGGGATGGGACGTCCACGCCCTGGTGCCGGGTCGCAAACTTATTCTCGGTGGTGTGGAGATCACGCACCCCTTGGGCTTGCTCGGTCATTCGGATGCCGATGTCTTGCTGCACGCCATCACCGATGCCCTGCTGGGCGCGGCTGCCCTGGGCGATATCGGCACGCATTTTCCTGATACCGATGCCCGTTTCAGGGGCGCTGATTCAATCGTGCTGCTGGCCGAGGCGGTGAGTCGAGTTCGGGCACAAGGTTGGAAAATTGGCAACATTGACTGCACCGTGGTGGCACAGGCACCGAAGCTGGCGCCGCACATGGACGCCATGCGGGCCGTCATTGCGCGGGCGTTGTCGCTGGCTGTCACGCAAATCAATGTCAAGGCAAAGACTGCGGAGAAGCTCGGGCCGGTCGGCCAGGGCCAGAGCATCGAGGCGAGGGCAGTGGTGCTTCTTTATCGATAGCATCTGGCGACCATCCTGCGATGGGTAAATGGCGAAAATACTTGAAAAAAGCTACTTTGCTTCGTGCAGCTTGATATGGGCTGAAAGCCCGCCGGTACTGCCGTTGACCAGCACAAAAGTGCCCCCCATCCGCTGAACGGTCTTGTCCACGATTGACAAGCCGAGACCGGCTCCGGTGGCCGCGGTGCGCGCCGCGTCGCCGCGGAAAAAAGGCTTTGTCAGGTTCGCAAGCGCATCGGGGGACACGCCGATGCCGTGGTCGCGGACCTTGATCAGAATCCAATGGTCGCGCGCCCGGGATGCGATGTCCACGATCGCGACGCCAGTTTCAACGCTTTTTCCGTAGCGACGTGCGTTTTCGAGCAGGTTGGAAATCACCCGGGCCAGTTCGACTTCGTCAGCCATGACCCGCAGGTTTGGCGGTACATCGACGTTGACACGGATATCGTCGGAATCCTTGAAAGGGTACACGCAGGCTTCCACGATTTCAGCCAGTGAGACAGGGCTGAGCACCGCCTGACCAGGACGCGCGTAGTCCAGGAATTTGTCGATGATCGCGTCGAGTTGCGCAATGTCGGCTGCCATGTGCTCGCGCGCATCTTCATCGGCCACGCTCATTTCCGTCTCCAGCCGTAGCCTCGCCAGCGGAGTCCGCAGGTCGTGCGAGATACCGGCGAGCATGACGGCGCGGTCTTGCTCGATCTTCGCCAGTTGCTCGGCCATCCGGTTGAAGCCGATGTTGACCTCGCGGATCTCGCTGGTGACTACCTTTTCGTCGAGGTGACTGGCATCGAAATCGCCGCCGCGCACCCGGCTCGCCGCAAACGAAAGCTGTTTGAGAGGCTGATTGATCAGCCGGGCGATCACGGCTGCACCGGCCAGTGAAAGTACGGCAGCAGTGAGGAACCAGACCAGCCAGGTCTTGCTGTCCACGGGGCTGACCCGTGACCTGTCCATCAGCAGCCAGTAGGAATCGTTTTCCATCACGAAGCCGACCCACAGCCCGGACTTGTCGTTGACACTGCTGGCCACCACCGTGCCCGGCCCCAGGCGCGCGGAAAGCTCCTCGGTAATGCGCTGGTCAAGTGTGCTTCCGCCAAAAATTTCGTATTTGTCGCCCGGCTCCCGGGGCAGAATCCGGACGGCCTCCTGGTCAGCCAGGGTCTTGATGAGCGACACGCGCGCGATGGAATCCGAATAGATCAGTGCTGCCCGGCTGAAATTGACCAGCGAGGCGATCTGCTGCGCCGCCAGTATCGCGCGCGGCTCGTATTCCAGCGACCGGAAGGTCTGGAGCCAGGCTACGGTGCTGCCGATCAGCAGAACCGCCAGCATGAAGAAGGTGCGCCAGAAAAGGCTGAGGCCGATCCGGGGGCGCAAACCCAGCGGGGTTGGCGCGGTCTCAAGCGGCGGCATGTCCGCTTGGCTGGCATCCGACCTGCGGCGGGCGCTTTTTTTTGTTTGCAGCAAAGCAGACGTCCCGATCATCCGGCGCCGTCCGGAACAAAAACGTAGCCGATGCCCCAGACCGTCTGGATATAGCGCGGCGCCGCCGGGTCCTGCTCGATCAGTTTGCGCAGCCGGGAAACCTGCACGTCCAGGCTGCGGTCAAACGGTTCGAACTCCCGCCCACGGGCGAGCTGGGCCAGTTTTTCCCGCGACAGTGGTTGACGAGGATGCCGCGCCAATGCCTTGAGCATGGCGAATTCGCCGGTCGTCAGCGGCAGCTCCTCGCCATTGCGACGCAGCAGTCGGGCGCCCAGGTCAAACGTGAACGGTCCGAAGTTCAGCACCTCGTTTTCACTCGAAGGTGCGCCGGGTGCCTCCGGTGAAGGGCGGCGTCGCAGCACGGCGTGCACGCGGGCCAGAAGTTCGCGTGGGTTGAAGGGTTTGCCAAGGTAGTCATCCGCGCCGACTTCCAGTCCAACGATGCGGTCCACGTCCTCGCCCTTGGCGGTGAGCATGATGATGGGCGTGCGGTCATTGGCTGCGCGAAGGCGCCGGCAGATTGAAAGGCCGTCTTCACCCGGCATCATCAGGTCGAGCACGATCAGGTCGACGGTCTCGCGCAGAAGGACGCGGCTGAGCGCCTTGCCATCCTCCGCGACCATGACCTCAAATCCCTCCTGGGCAAGGTAGCGGCGAAGCAGGTCGCGAATGCGGGCGTCGTCATCGACGATCAGTATCTTGTCGTTGCGGCTTGTCGTGGCGTTCATGATGCGTGGCCTGAATTTGTAACAGAGTCGATTTTGAGCGGCTTGTTGCCTGCCAGACCGATTTGACCGGCGGTTTTTCACACTGTTACAAATAATGTTCCCAGAGGGCGGCAATTGCGCCAAACTTCGGCTCACCCCTGATTCCGACGAAATCTCATGGTCCAAAGGACGTACAAATTCTTTTCCCCGCTCGCTGCCGTCCTGTTTGCGGAAGCGGTGGCCGCGCAGGCATTGCAGGGGTCTGGCACGGCACCGGTGCCAACGGTACAGGTTCAACAACGGCGTGATGATTTGCGCCAGGCCGTGATGTCGCAGCGCACGGCCGTTGAGCATGGCGAGATAAAGGAACGGCGACTTTCGCCGCAGGAAAAGGCTGAGTTGCGTCAGCAGGTCCGGCTCCAGGGACAGTCGAACGGCAGCTCGGGGCGCTGAGCAATCATTCCTGCCAGAGCGCGACTCTTCGGGTCACAGTCTGGGCGGATTGCCCCATTCATTCAATTCAAAGTGCGAACCATGAAAATCGTCCGTGAAACCCTTGCCATGATGGCCATGCTGGTCATGATGGCGAACCTTCATGCCCAGGCACCGGCGGTGCCGCCGCAAAACGTCGCCCAGCTTTCGGCCAGTGGTTCCGTCGAGGCGCCACAGGATCTTCTGCAGGTTTCGCTCACGACGACACGAGAGGCTGCGGACGCCGCGACGGTTCAGAATCAACTCAAGGCGGCGCTGGACGCTGCGATGACCGAAGCCAGAAAGGCGGTACTGCCAGGCCAGATGGACATGCGGACCGGTGCATTCAGCCTTTATCCGCGCTACGGTCGGGACGGCAAGATTACAACCTGGCAGGGCAGTGCGGAACTGGTGCTGGAAGGCCGCGACTTTGCACGTATCAGTGCGACGTCTGGAAAAATTCAGACACTGACCGTGAATCAGGCCACTTTCAGCCTGAGCCGGGAACAACGCGCCCGGCTGGAAGGGGAGGCCCAGGCGGTCGCCATCGAGCGCTTCAAAGCCAAGGCCAGCGAGATCGCCCGGGGCTTTGGCTTCACTGGCTATACCTTGCGGGAAATCACCGTGACAGCCAACGATCAGGGTTATGTCCCGCGTCCACGCATGATGGCCATGGAAGCAAAGGCGTCGGCACCCGATGCGCCTCTGCCGGTCGAGGCCGGCCGCAGCACCGTGCTGGTGACGGTGTCGGGGTCCGTGCAGATGCGCTGAATCCGAGAAGTCCGGTGTTTTCGGCACGCGGCCAGCACGGGGTGGTCGTTGCCAGCTACCGAAAGGGTCGCAAACTGCGCCAGGCTACTGGGCGGTCCAACCGCCGTCCATGTTCCAGGCCACACCGCGCACATTGTTGCCGGCAGGCGAGCAGAAAAACACGGCCAGTTCACCCAGTTCCTCGGGGGTGGTGAATTGCATCGAGGGCTCTTTCTCGCCCAGCAGCACTTTTTTGGCCTCTTCGTTTGACACGCCCAGCGCTGCCGCCTTGGCATCGACCTGCTTCTGCACCAGCGGGGTGAGCACCCAGCCCGGACAGATCGCGTTGCAGGTGACGCCCGTCGTCGCGTTTTCCAGCGCCGTGACCTTGGTCAGGCCGACGATTCCGTGTTTGGCCGCCACGTAGGCCGACTTCTCCGCGGACGCGACCAGACCGTGGACCGAGGCCACGTTGATGATGCGGCCCCAGTTGGCCTTGCGCATGGACGGCAGCGCCAGTCGCGTCGCGTGGAAGGCGCTGGTCAGGTTGATGGCGATCACGGCATCCCAGCGCTCGACGGGAAAATCCTCGATGCGCGCCACATGCTGGATGCCCGCGTTGTTGACCAGGATGTCGATTTGCCCGAACTCGGTGGCCGCATAGGCCATCATCGCCTCGATCTCCGCGGGCTTGCTCATGTCGGCGCCGTGGTAGCGGACCTTGACGCCGAAGCCCGCAATTTCACCCGTTGGGCCTGCAACGTCGCCAAAACCGTTCAGAACAATGTTTGCGCCCTGGCGAGCAAGCGCCTTGGCGATACCCAGGCCGATCCCGCTGGTGGATCCGGTGACGAGGGCTGTTTTGCCTTTCAACATGGTGAGTTCTCCGTATGAATTAGGATGCAGACAAGTGATGATCGAACCCGCATTTCACCATGACTGAACCTACGCTGAATTACGTACATTGCCCTGATGCCTCTGACGGCCACCGCATGGCGTTCTGGCAGTGGGGGGACGCGTCCGCTGCGCATCTGGTGGTCTGTGTGCATGGCCTGGCCCGCCAGGGGCGGGACTTCGACACCTTGGCCAGGGCCCTGGCGGAACGATCGAGCCGACCGATTCGGATCGTCTGCCCGGATATCGTCGGCCGCGGTCGCAGCGACTGGCTGAAAGACCCGATGGCTTACCAGTTCCCAACCTATGCTGCGGACATGCTGGTGTTGCTGGCCCATTTGCATCAGCAAAGCCCCGTTCAAACGCTGGACTGGGTTGGCACCAGCATGGGCGGTCTGATTGGCCTGATCATCTGTGCGCAGCCGGAATTGCCGCTACCGGTGAAGATTCGTCGCCTGGTACTTAACGACGTGGGGCCGGTGATCCAGCCGGCTGCATTGCAGCGCATCGGTACCTATCTGGGTGAAACCGGGCGGTTTGAAACGGTGCAACAGGCCGCCGATGCGACCTGGGCGGTTTCCACCACGTTTGGCCCGCACACACCGGCGCAATGGCTGGCACTTTCGCAGGCGATGGTGCGGCCACATGCTGACGGGGGACTCACCTTGCACTACGACCCGGCCATTGCAGTGCTAGTCCGGGCAGCAAGCCAGGATTCCGCGGCGCAGGGCGAGGCCATGCTCTGGCAACTCTATGACGCACTGACTTGTCAGACACTCCTTTTGAGGGGCGCGTTGTCCGATCTGCTGTCGCCCGGGACCGCACTTGCGATGACCCAACGCGGACCCAAGGCGCGACTGGTGGAGTTTGCTGGCGTGGGCCATGCGCCGACGTTGGTCGCGCCGGATCAAGTCGAGGCGGTGGCGGCCTTTGTCCTGAACGACTGAGAGACGGTTCGCCATGAAGTCCAGTGCTGCCCATGGCTCCTCGGAGGGGCAGACCGTGGCCGCTGATACGGCGGGAATTCCGGAACTCCTGAGTCTCACAGCGGACGGACTGCCGGATTCAGCCGGGATACTCTTGCGTGCCCGCAGTTTCGCGCAGCCTCTCATCGAGCACGAAACCCTCGATAGCGGCGAAAACATCCTGGCGCACGCCGATGCCGTTGCTGCCATCCTGCGAACCATTGGGGGCTCCGAGGCCATGCAGGCCGCCTGCTATCTGGTCTACGCAGGTGAGCACCTGAATCATCCTCAGGAGGTGATTGCCAAAGCCTTTGGCGAGAGCTTTGCGACGTTGGCCGTGGAGACCGCCAAGCTGATCCGAGTTCAGCGTCTGTCGCGCGACGCGCAGAGTGACGCGCAACTGATCGACGACCCCAAGCTGCGTACTGAAAACGTACGCAAGATGCTGCTGGCGTTCAGCCGCGACCTGCGTGTGGTGATGCTTCGGCTGGCGTCGCGATTGCAGACACTGCGTTACCACGCGATCAGTCGGCAGGCAGCGTCGCCGAACCTGGCGCGCGAATCTTTACAGGTGTTCGCGCCTCTGGCCAACAGGCTTGGCATCTGGCAGATCAAATGGGAGATGGAAGACCTCGCTTTCCGTTTTCTGGAGCCCGAAACGTACCGGACGGTGGCGCGGTTGCTGGACGAAAAACGCGCTGAGCGCGAGAGCAGCATGGAGCGTCTTCGCGCTGGGCTGGCGTCGGAACTTCAAGCCCAAGGCATCCGGGCGACGGTTCAGGGCAGGCCGAAGCACATCTACAGCATCGTGAAGAAAATGCGCGGCAAGGCGCTTGACTTCGACAAGGTGTTTGACATCCGTGCGCTCCGGGTCGTGGTGCCATCCGTACCCGACTGCTACGCGGCCCTTAGCTGGGTTCATTCGCGATTTACGCCCGTGATTGATGAGTTCGACGACTACATCGCAAAACCCAAACCCAACGGCTATCAGTCCTTACACACCATTGTCAGGAACTCTGCCGGGCAGCCCATTGAGATTCAGATCAGGACCCAGGGCATGCACGACCATGCCGAGCATGGTGTGGCAGCGCACTGGGCCTACAAGGAGGCCGGCGCCAAAGGCTATGCCGGAGTGACCGCGGGTGGACAGTACGACGCCAAGATCGCTGTTTTGCGACAGTTGCTCGCCTGGGAGCGGGATTTGTCCGGCGCGGTGCAGGACAAGGGGCTTTTTGAAGACCGAATTTATGTCCTGACCCCTGACGCGGCGGTCGTCGAGTTGCCGCAAGGTGCGACGCCAGTGGATTTTGCCTATACCGTCCACACCAACCTGGGGCATCGATGCCGGGGTGCCCGGGTGGACGGCGTGATGGTTTCATTGAACACGCCGCTGCAGAATGGGCAGACCGTGGAAATCACGGCAGCGCGTGAAGGCGGACCTTCGCGCGACTGGCTGAATGCCGACCTCGGTTATCTGGTGAGCAGCCGTGGCCGTGCCAAGGTCCGTGCTTGGTTCAACGCGCAGATTACCCATGAGACGGTGGCACGCGGTCGCGAAGCCGTGGAGAAACTCCTGCAGCGGGAGGGCAAGACTGCAATCAGGCTCGAGGATTTGGCATCGAAGCTGGGATTCAAGTCCGCGGACGCGCTGTTCGAAGTGGTGGGCAAGGACGAGTTTTCCTTGCGCAACATTGAATTGCTCCTCAAGCCGCCGCTACCGGTCTTGACGCCCGACGATTACCTGCTGCTGAAGAAGACCCGGCACTCGGAAAAAATCCCGCGCAGTGGCGTTCTTGTCGTCGGCGTCGACTCACTGATGACCCAGCTCGCCAAGTGCTGCAAACCAGTGCCGCCGGACATCATTGGAGGCTTCGTCAGCAGGGGCAAGGGTGTGAGCGTGCACCGTTCCGATTGCAGCAATTTCCGGGAATTCGCGGCGCGCCACGCCGAGCGGGTCATTCAGGTCGCCTGGGGTGTACCCACTTCGAAGGAAAGTGCCGTCTACCCCGTGGACGTGGCGGTCGAAGCTGCGGATCGTCAGGGCTTGCTGCGGGATATTTCCGATGTCTTTGCCAAGGAAAAAATGAATGTGATTGGTGTTCAGACGCAATCAGTCAAGGGTACTGCGTGGATGACGTTCACCGTCGAGGTTCTGGACTCGGGACGGCTTGAACGCGTGCTGGCAGTTGTGCGCGATGTGCCAAATGTCCGGTCTGCGCGCAGGCGATGAGCGCTCTGTTTGAAGGGCTGCCGCACGTTAAGACCGGGCGTCCGTTGGCGCCATGCTTTGCTGCTATACTTACCGTCTCGGACAATCCTTAGGCGCGTAGCTCAGCTGGTTAGAGCACCACCTTGACATGGTGGGGGTCGTTGGTTCGAGTCCAATCGCGCCTACCAATTTCCTTTTTTTGCTTCAGATGAAATGCTCAGGGTAAACCTTGGGCATTTTGCCCTTGGCTGTTCCCTAGAATGTGCTGCGGTGCAGTATGCGTCCTGCATTCGCAAAATATTCAGAGCCGACCGAGGAGTCCTGCAGTGTCAACGAAATCAGCAGCCAGCGGCAAGCCAGCGCTGCGCGTCATCAAGAAATACCCCAACCGGCGCCTCTACGATACCGAGACTTCGTCATACATTACCCTCGCGGAAGTCAAGGATCTCGTCATGAGCAGCGAAGCCTTTGTGGTCCGGGACGCCAAGACCAACGAGGACCTGACGCGCAGCATTCTGCTGCAGATCATTCTGGAAGAAGAGGCCGGTGGTGCGCCGATGTTTACCGAAGCGGTGTTGGCCAATGTGATCCGCTTCTACGGGCATGCCATGCAAGGCTTCATGGGTTCCTACCTGGAGAAGAATGTTCAGGCCTTTACTGAAATGCAAGCCAAACTGGCTGAGCAATCGAAGGGGCTTTCGCCTGAGATGCTGGCGAAGTTCATGAGCCTGCAGTCACCCATGTTGCAAGGCATGATGGGCAATTACTCGGATCAGTCCAGAGGAGTGTTCGAGCAGATGCAGGAACAGATGCAGAAACAGGCCGAGCAAATGTTTGGAGCGTTTGGATTAAAGCGCTGAGCACACCAGGAACTGGGACAATGCGGGCATGAGCGAAGTAATTTCCCCTGCAATTTCCCACGCCACCGCCGCTGGGGTTGCACCCCGTATCGGATTCGTGAGTCTGGGCTGCCCCAAGGCACTGACAGATTCGGAACTCATCCTGACGCAGCTTAGCGCCGAGGGGTATCAGACTTCGAAGACTTTCGACGGCGCGGATCTGGTCATCGTCAACACATGCGGCTTCATTGACGATGCAGTGCAGGAGAGCCTTAACACCATCGGTGAAGCACTTTCAGAGAATGGCAAGGTAATTGTCACAGGTTGCCTGGGCGCCAAGACGGGTGAGGGTGGCGCGAACCTGGTACGCCAGATGCACCCCAGCGTTCTGGCCGTCACCGGGCCACACGCAACCCAGGAGGTGATGGATGCAGTACATGCCAATCTGCCCAAACCCCATGACCCTTTCATTGACCTGGTTCCCAATGCATTCGGCGTGGCGGGCATCAAGCTCACGCCCCGCCACTACGCCTACCTGAAGATCAGTGAAGGCTGCAACCACCGATGTACCTTCTGCATCATTCCATCGATGCGTGGGGATCTTGTCAGCCGACCGGTGGGCGACGTGCTCAAGGAGGCGCAGGCACTGTTTGAGGGGGGCGTGAAGGAACTGCTGGTCATCAGCCAGGACACTTCTGCCTATGGCGTGGACGTCAAGTATCGCACCGGCTTCTGGGACGGAAAGCCCGTCAAGACGCGAATGCTCGAACTGGTGCAGACCCTCGGCGAGATTGCCGAACCCTACGGTGCGTGGGTCCGTTTGCATTACGTTTACCCTTATCCCAGCGTGGATGAAGTCATTCCGTTGATGGCAACCGGCGCGGTTTTGCCTTATCTGGACGTGCCCTTTCAGCACAGCCATCCGGACGTCCTGCGCCGGATGAAACGGCCCGCCAGTGGCGAGAGAAACCTCGAGCGCCTCCAGCGCTGGCGCGACCTGTGCCCTGAACTTGTGGTTCGAAGCACCTTCATCGCTGGCTTTCCGGGTGAGACTGAGACGGAGTTCCAGCATTTGCTGGATTTCATGCAGGAGGCTCGAATCGATCGTGCGGGCTGCTTTGCCTATAGTCCGGTCGAAGGTGCCGTTGCCAACGATATTTCGGGGATGTTGCCGCCCGAGTTGCGAGAGGAGCGGCGAGCCCGTTTCATGGCTGTGGCCGAAGAAGTCTCCATCAACAAACTGCACGAACGGATTGGTGCCACGATGCAAATACTCGTGGATTCAGCACCGGCCATGGGGCGCAAGGGGGGGGTCGGTCGAAGCTATGCGGACGCTCCGGAAATCGATGGCGTTGTGAGGCTGCTGCCACCCGAAAAGATCAGCAAGACGTTGAAGACCGGTGAATTCACCCGCGCCCGTGTTGTCGGCACCCAGGGGCATGACCTGGTGGCTGTGCCGGTTTGATGCTGCGTGCTATGAGGACGGGCATGAATCTCAACGCGCAAATGAAAAAAGCCGCTGAAATCTCAGCGGCTTTTTGCCCACTTGACCTTTTCAGGTTTGTTTAAACTTGGTGCCCAGGAAGGGACTCGAACCCCCACGAAGTTACTCGCTAGTACCTGAAACTAGTGCGTCTACCAATTCCGCCACCTGGGCATCTCAGGAAAGATAGGATTATATATCAAGAATTTAGACGCTCCCAGCGGATTGCTGGACGAAATTGAAGGCTCGGTGCAAGGTCATCGCGATGGGCATGGCTTTCTGATCCGCGATGACGGCGGCCCGGACATCTACCTGCCGCCGAACGAAATGCGCGCCGTTTTGCACAAGGACCAGGTCAAGGTTCGTATGGTGCGCCAGGACCGAAAGGGCCGCCCTGAAGGGCGCGTGCTTGAGATTGTCGAACGGCCGCCCCACCCCATCATCGGCCGGCTGCTCCACGAGAGCGGCATCTGGATCGTGGCGCCGGAGGACAAGCGTTATGGCCAGGACGTGATGATCCCCAGGACCGCCACGGGCACGGGAAAACCGGGACAGGTGGTGGTGGTGGAACTGACCGAGCCGCCGGCCTTGTTCGGCCAGCCGGTGGGCCGCGTGAAGGAGGTGCTTGGCGAGATCGACGATCCCGGCATGGAGATCGAGATTGCCGTGCGCAAGTACAGCGTTCCTTACGAGTTCTCGGACGCCTGTATTGCGCTGGCCCGTACCTTGCCCGACAAGGTTCGGGCCCAGGACAAGAAACACCGCGTCGATCTGACGGACATTCCGCTGGTGACCATCGACGGCGAGGACGCGCGGGACTTCGACGATGCCGTTTATTGCGAGCCCGCCAAGGTCGGACGTGGCAAGGGGTGGCGAATGCTGGTGGCGATTGCCGACGTCAGCAACTATGTGGAGACGGGCAGCGCCATCGATGTGGATGCCTATGACCGTGCCACGTCGGTCTACTTCCCGCGCCGCGTGATCCCCATGCTGCCCGAGAAGCTTTCCAACGGCTTGTGTTCGCTCAACCCCGAGTTGGAGCGGCTGTGCATGGTGTGCGACATGCTGATCACGGCGGCCGGTGAGGTTCACGCTTACCAGTTCTATCCTGCCGTGATGTTCAGCCATGCCCGTTTTACCTACACCGAGGTGGCGGCCATTCTGGCCAACACACGCGGCCCGGAAGCCCTTCGGCGCAAGGATCGCGTGACCGACCTGCTGAATCTGCATGACGCCTATCGTGCACTTCTGGCAGAGCGCACGGTGCGTGGTGCGGTGGATTTTGAAACCACCGAAACGCAAATCGTCTGTGACGAAAGCGGCCGCATTGAAAAGATCATTCCGCGCACCCGTAACCAGGCGCACCGTCTCATAGAAGAGGCCATGCTGGCAGCGAACGTCTGCAGCGCCGATTTCATCATGCAGAGCAAACACCCCGGACTTTTCCGGGTCCACGAAGGCCCCACGCCTGAAAAGAAGGACATACTGCGCAACTATCTGAAGGCGGTCGGAGTCGGCCTGACCATCAGCGACGAGCCCAGCCCGGGTGAATTCCAGAAGATCGCCCTGGCGACCAAAGAGCGACCGGACGCGCAGCAGATTCACTCGATGCTGCTGCGTTCCATGCAACAAGCCATCTATACGCCGGTCAACAGCGGGCACTTCGGACTGGCTTACCCCGCCTATACCCACTTCACCAGCCCGATCCGGCGCTACCCGGACTTGCTGGTGCACCGTGTCATCAAGGCCATTCTGGCTAAACGCCGCTACCAGTTGCCCGAACTTCCTGTGCCGGGCGAAGCGCATGCCAAATTGGCCAAGCGCCTTCAAAAAGGGCTGGCTGGCAAGGTGCGCGAACCGGATCAGAAACCAAAAAAGCTCAGCGCCGACCAGTTGGCCTGGCAGGCTGCCGGCCTTCACTGCAGCGCCAACGAGCGCCGCGCCGACGAAGCCAGCCGCGACGTTGAAGCGTGGCTCAAGTGCAAGTTCATGCGGGAACACCTTGGCGAGGAGTACAGCGGCGTGGTCACTTCGGCCGCGACCTTCGGCATCTTCGTGACCCTGGATGAGTTGTACGTCGAAGGCATGGTGCACATCACCGAACTCGGCGGCGAGTACTTCCGGTTCGACGAGGCGCGCCAGGAGTTGCGCGGCGAGCGCAGTGGCATGCGCTATGCCATTGGAACCCGCGTGCGGGTGCAGGTCAGCCGGGTCGATCTGGACGGACGCAAGATCGATTTTCGCCTGGTGCACGATGCAGGAGATCTGCCTTCACGGGCGATGCGTGACAAAGGCATTGCAGCCGTGCCGGGGATGTCGCCCAGGGATGCTCGAAAACGTGGCGAATCCGGTGCGCCGACCATGGAGCGAGCATCCGGCCCCTCAGGCAAGGGGCTCAAATCGGTGATCAAGAAGGCGACATCGAGCAAGGGTTCGGCCAAAGCCCGCAAGCCACGACGCTGAAGATTGGCCATTCACAAGTCCGCGTCAGTCGCAGGAAAAAAGTCAATGAGCATTCAGCCGGGAATAGCGATCGTGACGGGTGCAGGCAGCGGCGTGGGAAAGGCGGCCGCGTTGGCACTGCTTGCCGAGGGATGGCACGTGGCATTGGCCGGGCGCCGCTTAGCTGCCCTGGAGGCTGTGGCCGTGGCATCAGCGGCGGGTTCGCATGCGATCCCCGTCGTTACGGACGTGTCCGATCCGTTGTCAGTTCAGCGGCTTTTCGACAAGGTGGTTCAGGCGCATGGACGAGTGGACCTTCTGTTCAACAATGCAGGGATCAGTGCCCCTGGGGTGCCCCTGGAGGATTTGACTGTCCAGCAGTGGCGTGATGTGGTCGATGTCAATCTGAGCGGCATGTTTTATTGCGTTCAAGCCGCATTTCGCGTGATGAAGGCCCAGACGCCCCGAGGTGGAAGGATCATCAACAACGGCTCCATTTCCGCGACGACGCCGCGGCCGAATTCCATCGCCTATACCGCTACCAAACATGCGGTGACCGGATTGACCAAGGCGGCATCGCTGGATGGTCGAAGGTACGATATTGCAGTGGGGCAGATTGACATCGGCAACGCGGCCACTGAAATGGCCGCACCGATGGCCCGAGGCGTACCGCAGGCCAACGGCGAGATTGCCGTGGAGCCGCTGATGGACGTGGCCATCGTAGGCAAGTCGATTGTGTACATGGCCAGCCTGCCGCTCGATGCGAACGTGATGTTTCACACGGTGATGGCGACCAAGATGCCCTTTGCGGGTCGGGGTTGATGTGGCGCTGATGGTGAGTTCGGTCCGTCAGGCGGTGAGACGACGGGCCAGTGCGCTCGCAGTCAGCGCTTGATTGGCTGGCCAGACATCGGCAGCGGCGCCATGGTGGTAGACGGCTGAGCAGGCGGCAGTGAACGGCTGATTGCCCGCCGCAAGTCGCGCGCCCAACAGACCGGCAAGGACATCCCCCGTGCCGGCGGTGCCAAGGAGGGGGTTGCCTGTCGGATTGATGGCGGGCGTTTCTCCGGGAGCTGCAATCACGGTGCCCGAGCCCTTGAGCACCACGACACATCGCAGGTCACCGGACAAACGGCGGGCGGCAGTGAGGCGATCGGCCTGTACGGCATCGGCGCTGCTGCCTAGCAGGCGCGCGGCCTCCAGCGGATGTGGTGTCAGCACCGTGGCCAGATCGCGCGCCGAACGCTGCTGGAGGAGGATTCGCAGTGAGCTGTCATCAGCGATCGCGTTCAAGGCATCGGCGTCGAGGACCAATTGCAAGGACTGTGACAAAACCCTGGGCAGCACGGCTCTCACAGCCTGACCGCCGCCGCAGCCGCAGACGACCGTCAGAACACGCAAATCAAGCGCATCAAGACTGCGCATCATCAATTCAGGCTGGCTGGCGGCAAGAGTCAAGGCGCCATCATCCAGCAGGTTGACCAGCACCCGACCGGCACCGCCATGCAGTGCCGCAGTGGATGCCAGCAGCGCCGCGCCGGTCATGCCCATGCCGCGGGCTCCCGCGCCTTCGCCGCCGATCACCGCGACGTCACCGTGGCTGCCCTTGTGGGAGGCGTGGGGCCGGCGCGTCGATGCGGGCGGGACGTTCAATTGGGCGCAGGGCGGCTCGGTCGTGGCGGTCACCCCGAGATCGTCAAACCATACCGCGCCGGCAGCGTCCCGGCCATGCGCCGTGAACAGTCCAGGCTTGCAACTGAGCAGCGCGAGCGTATTTGTTGCGTGAATCTGCCCTCTTCCCATCGCTGAATGGTCATGCTTAGCTATTGTTTTTGCTGTGCATTCGCCCGTGTCGGCGTTCAGGCCCGATGGAACATCCACGGCCAGTATCTGAGCGGGGCTCGCGTTCAGTGCCGCAAACCATTCCGCCATCCGGCCTTGCGGGGCGCGCGTGGCACCGATGCCCAACAATGCGTCGATGCACAGGTCATCAGGTCCAAGACCGCCGGGGGGGAAATCAGAGAACGTCACACCAGCTGCGCGTGCCGTCGCGAGAGACGCCAACGCATCTGGAGGCGATGACGACTCGTTGCCGAGCCAGGTGACGACGGGATGGTGCCCCCAGCGCTGCAAGTGGGCGGCAGCCTCCAGGCCATCGCCGCCGTTATTGCCGGGGCCACAAGCTACCCAGACGGTGCGCGCGTGCGGTGCCAATGCAACTGCCAGGCGCGCCACGGCCAGCCCTGCGCGCTGCATCAGTGTGTGGGCTGGCAAGCCCGCCGCTGCCGCCGATTCCATCCGGCGGGTGGTGGCGATGTCATACAGCGGGAGGGGCAGGGCGGGTGTGACGCGGTACATGGTCACATTGTGCCGTGACCTGAGCCGCTGTGGGCCCGGCTGCGTCAGTGGCGCAGTCGCTCCACGCCCAGCCCTTCCAGGTCGACATCCGCTGCCCGGCCGGCCATCAGGTCGGCGAGCACGCGGGCGCTGCCGCAACTGAGCGCCCAGCCGCTTGAGCCATGACCGAGATTGAGCCAGACACCCGGCAGGCCACTGGCCCCCAGGACCGGTGGGCCGTCAGGCAGCATTGGACGGGCACCCTTCCATTCCTGTACCCCGCTGGAAAGGTGGGCCGCGCCTGGGAACCAGTCATGGAGCACTTTGTAGAGCGTCTGCAACGAACTGGCACGCAGGGCTGTGGCGGAGCCACCCAGTTCTGCACTGCCGGCCACGCGCACGCGCTGGCCCAGGCGTGATATGGCGACCTTGTAGCGCTCATCCATGACGGCGCTGCGCGGCGCGTTGAGAGGCTCGCGAACCTGGGCACTGACCGAATAGCCATGTACCGCAATCATCGGCACTTTGAGCCCGAGCGGACGCAGCAGTGAAGCGCTGTCAAGCCCGGCGCACAGCACGATCGCATCAAAGGCGCGGGGCGCGGTCTCGCCGGCGATTTTCAAAGCCGGTGAGGGTGTCTGCGCGAGGCTCGCCACAGTCGTGTTGAACTCGAACCGGGCGCCCAGGTGGCGCGCTTCGTCTTTCAGCAAGAGGGCAAACTGACGGCAGTTTCCCACTTCGTCGTCGCTGAGGTGGATAGCGCCAGCGAATGCGGTATCCGGGTTGAGGGCAGGCTCCACTTTGCGCGCCTCGTCCGGGCCGATCTCCCGAAAATTCACGCCGGCGTCGCGCAGAACCTGCAGACCTGGGCGTGTCAGCTCACGTTCTTTTTCAGAGCGCAGCAGGACCAGATAGCCATCACTGCGGTCGTATTCAAGCTTGAGGTCAGCCGTGATCTGGTGCAGGCGCTGGCGGCTGTAAAACGCCAGTCGCTGCATGCGGGCCCGGTTGGCTGCGTAGGTTTCCAGCTTGCAGGCGCGCCACCATTGCCACATCCAGGCCAGTTCTCTTCCCGAAAGCGGCATGCCGAGCTTGACCGGCGCATGGCGGCTCAAGAGATAGCCCAGCACCTTGCCTGGCATACCAGGCGCAGCCCAAGGTGTGACATAGCCGGGCGCGACCAGGCCGGCATTGGCGAAGCTGGTTTCCTCTGCGGCAGCGCCGCGCCGCTCGAATACAGTGACCTCGTGGCCGTCAGCGGCCAACTCATACGCGGTGGTTACGCCGATGATGCCGGCGCCCACAATGGCAATTTTCATGGATGTTTGTGCAAAAAACGCCTCTTACCCAGCGTCGAATGGTCGTTATCAGCTATTGTATTTGAAGTAATTCCTCGATCCGAAGACCGACATTCAGAACGGTGTCGTCGCGCATGGCGCCATGCCAGACCATCAGGCCTACCGGCAGTTCGTCGGCGGCATGGCAGGGCAGCGAAAGGGCGCAGCCGTCGAGCATGTTCACGACGCTGGTGTTGCGCAAAAGCAAAGCGTTGACCCTGAAAAACTCGGTATCCCTTGCTGCGTCCACCAAAGTATCGACACCACGAGCGGGCGCCACCGATGCAATGGTCGGACCCACGACGGGTACCGTGGGGGAGAGTACGGCATCGTAGCCGTGCAGTGCAGCCTCGACGCGGCGTATCCACTGGCGCCGTGCCGTCACAAGTTCGATGTATTCATGGGCCTTCATCGCCGCGCCGCGCTGGATTCGTACAGCAACCCGCGGGTCGTACGCGCTGGCACTCGAAGCCAGCGACTGCCGATGCCAGGCGTAGCTTTCGGCCGCTGAAAAACCGCCGGTGGATTGAATGGCGCTCAGGTCGCCAATTCCGGACAGGGGGATTTCATCGATCTCCGCCCCGGCCATGCGCAGGGCATTCAAGGTGCGCTGAAACGCACGCAGGACGGTTTCGTCGAGCCCGTCGAGCAGGGTGGTCTGCGCAATGGCGATCCGGTAGGCCGACAACGGCGCTGGACTGCGGGTGACTCGACGTGCCGCCAGAATCTCATGGGCAAGGACGGCATCCCGAACGCTGCGGGTGAGGGCACACACGGTGTCCAGCGTGGTCGAAAGCGGGATGGCGCCTTCCGTGGGCACCCGACCCGCCGTGCTCTTGAAGCCGACAATTCCATTGAGCGCCGCCGGAATCCGGATCGAGCCGCCGGTGTCAGATCCCAGACCGATGAAGGCGGCGCCCATGGCAACCGAAACGCCGGCGCCGGAAGACGATCCGCCCGGAATTCGCGGCGCGCCCGGATCGCCCACCGCCTTGCCAAAGCGACCATCCCAAGCTGCGGGCGTCGGGAAGTGTGGATTGGTTCCTACGCCCGAAAATGCGAACTCCACCATGTGGGTGCGTCCGATCATGGCGCCGCCGGCGGCTTTCAGGCGTGCCACCGCAGGGCTGTCGGATTGTGCCGGTGCAGAACCCGCCAGAACCTGTGACCCTGCACGCGTGGGCTGGCCCGCGACATCGAACAGGTCTTTGATTGAAAATGGGAGTCCGGCCAGCCGCGATATTGGGGTAGGTGCGTGGCTGGCGTCGGCTTGGCGCGCGACGGCCCGGGCCTCGTCAAACTGCGTCTGCCGGAAAGCGGGGCAGCATGCGGCGGATTGCGCATGCTCGATGGCCCGCCCGATCGCCGCGGAGGCCGTCAGATCGCCAAGTTGGATGCGCTGCCGGGTGGCAAGGAGGTCATTGGACATGGTGTGGCGGGGTCGGCCGTGCTACAATCTACAAGTTTTGCAGAGTCAAATTGGTGATTCCGTCAAGACAAATCGCAAGCCAGTCCCTCAAGGTGTTGCAACTTCTTCATCGTGTGATGGTATGTCACCGAAGTTGCGATTAGTGGGCTGGATTTTAGACTTAACCTTTGGAGTAGAAACCATGTCCGTTACCATGCGCGAAATGCTGGAAGCCGGTGTCCATTTCGGTCACCAAACCCGCTTCTGGAATCCCAAGATGGCGCCCTTCATTTTTGGCCATCGCAACAAGATCCACATCATCAACCTGGAAAAATCCTTGCCGATGTTCCAGGAAGCCGCCAAGTTTGCCAAGCAACTCTCGGCTAACCGCGGCACCATCCTGATGGTCGGCACCAAGCGACAGGCTCGCGAAACCGTAGCGTCAGAAGCCAAGCGCGTTGGCGTTCCTTACGTTGATCAACGCTGGCTGGGTGGCATGCTGACCAATTTCAAGACGGTCAAGACCTCGATCAAGCGCTTGAAGGACATGAAGACGCAGCAGGAGGCTGGCCTGGATTCCCTGAGCAAGAAAGAGCAACTGATGTTCAAGCGCGAAATCGAGAAACTCGAGCGCGACATTGGCGGCATTCAGGATATGGCCGCACTGCCGGACGCGATTTTCGTGATCGACGTGGGCTACCACAAGATTGCGATTGCCGAAGCCAGGAAACTCGGCATTCCCCTGATTGGCGTGGTCGACACCAACCACTCGCCCGAAGGCATTGACTACGTGATCCCGGGCAATGACGACTCGGCGAAGGCCGTGACGCTCTATGCGCGCGGCATTGCAGACGCGATTCTTGAAGGTCGCTCCAATGCTGTGGATGACGTTGTCAAGGCCGTCGCTGCGGAGAGCGCCGACGAGTTCGTGGAAGTCGAGAACGCCTCAGCCTGAGCCCTCAAGGCCACACAGAAAGGGGCTTTTTTGCCCCTTTTTTTTAGTCCCATCCCCCTCTTTGAATTGATTACGGAGTAGAAAAATGGCAGCAATTACTGCAAGCATGGTCGCCGAACTGCGTGGCAAAACCGATGCCCCGATGATGGAGTGCAAAAAGGCATTGACGGAGGCCGATGGCGACATGGCCAAGGCGGAAGAACTCTTGCGTGTCAAACTGGGTACCAAGGCCGGCAAGGCGGCGTCGCGCGTGACGGCCGAAGGCGTTGTGGTGTGCAGCATCGACGGCACCACCGGCGCATTGCTGGAAGTCAACTGCGAAACCGATTTCGTGACCAAGAACGACGGCTTCCTGGCATTGGCAAATGCCGCAGTCGCATTGATCGCAAAGCACAATCCGGC
This sequence comes from Hydrogenophaga sp., assembly GCA_011391595.1. Lineage (GTDB taxonomy): Bacteria > Pseudomonadota > Gammaproteobacteria > Burkholderiales > Burkholderiaceae_C > JAABQG01. The sequence goes on along the minus strand of JAABQG010000022.1, from coordinate 26,245 downwards.
GGATCTGGCCGCCTTGGGTGCGCTGCCATGCAGCCTTGAGGGCTATGGGCCGACGCTCGAGGACGTGCGCAAGGGCCTGATTGGCAAGATTGGCGAGAACATGGCCTTTCGCCGTTTCAAGCGCTTCTCTTCTGGCGCAAAACTGGCCAGCTACCTTCACGGCACCCGGATTGGTGTCGTGGTTGAATTCGACGGTGACGATACAGCCGCCAAAGACGTTGCCATGCATGTCGCCGCGATGAAGCCAGTGGCCTTGTCAAGTGCGGATGTCCCCGCGGAGCTCGTGGCCCGTGAGCGCTCGGTGGCTGCTGCCAAGGCGGCTGAAGCCGCGGCCGAAGCCGTTGCGGCCGGCAAACCCGTTCAGTCTGATGAGATCGTGGCCAAGCGGATTGATGGTGGAGTGCAAAAATACCTCAAGGAAGTCAGCCTCTTCAATCAGTCGTTCGTCAAGAATGACAAGCAGACCGTGGAGCAGATGCTCAAGGCGTCGGGCACCACGGTCAAGGGTTTTACCTTGTACGTGGTGGGTGAAGGCATCGAAAAGAAGGTCGATGATTTCGCCGCTGAAGTCGCTGCCCAGGTGGCCGCGGCGAAAGGCGCAGCCTGACTGCTTTTCGCCGACAGGCAGCTAAACTTAGTTCAACTGCAGGAGCCCAACCATGACCCTCGTCAAGCCAGCCCACAAGCGGATTTTGCTCAAGCTGTCCGGCGAGGCGCTGATGGGCGATGACGCTTTCGGCATCAACCACGCCACCATCGTTCGCATGGTCGAGGAAATCGCCGAAGTTACCCGTCTTGGGGTCGAGGTCGCCGTGGTAATTGGGGGGGGGAACATCTTTCGAGGGGTCGCCGGTGGCTCGGTCGGCATGGACCGGGCGACCGCTGATTACATGGGCATGCTGGCCACGGTTATGAATGCGCTGGCGCTGGCTGACACCATGAACAAGGCTGGCCTGACTGCGCGCGTGATGTCGGCGATCGCCATCGAACAGGTGGTGGAGCCCTACGTGCGCCCCAAGGCACTTCAGTACCTCGAAGAAGGCAAGGTCGTGGTTTTTGCGGCGGGCACCGGAAATCCGTTCTTCACAACCGACACGGCTGCGGCACTTCGAGGCGCCGAGATCGGTGCAGAGGTGGTGCTCAAGGCGACGAAAGTCGACGGCGTGTACACCGCCGATCCCAAGAAGGATCCTGGCGCCACGCGATATGCCAGGATTACCTTCGACGAGGCCATGGCCCAGAATCTGGGCATCATGGACGCGACCGCGTTTGCTTTGTGCCGTGACCAGAAGCTACCCGTCAAAGTGTTCTCGATATTCAAGCATGGCGCGCTCAAGCGCGTAGTGATGGGAGAAGATGAGGGCACTCTGGTGTATGCCTGAAGTGTGCCTTTTGTTCAGGAGAAAACGCAAATGACAACTGCTGATATCAAAATGACAACCGAAGCCAAGATGGATCAGTCCATTGCAGCTTTCATGCACAACCTGACGAAGATTCGGACTGGTCGTGCGAATCCTGCCCTGCTGGACTCGATTCATGTCGACTACTATGGCTCGATGGTGCCGTTGAGCCAGGTGGCCAACGTGTCCTTGCTCGATGCCCGCACCATCAGCATCCAGCCGTGGGAAAAAGGCATGGGTGCCAAGATCGAGAAAGCCATTCGTGAAAGTGAGCTGGGCCTCAATCCATCGTCCATGGGAGACTTGATCCGCGTGCCGATGCCGCCCATGAGCGAAGAACGCCGCAAAGAGATGACCAAACTGGTGCGGCATGAAGGTGAGAACGCAAAAATTGCCGTGCGGAATCTGCGACGCGACGCGAACGAGGCGGTCAAGAAACTGGTCAAGGAAAAGCTGGCCTCTGAAGATGACCAAAAGCGTGCTGAAGCCGATATTCAAAAGGTGACTGACAGGCATGTGATCACGATCGATCAGCTCGTCGCAGGCAAAGAGCAGGAAATCATGGCCGTCTGACGACCCTCCAGGCTCACCAACCATCATGACTGCATTGACCGCGATTCCGCACCACATTGCCATTGTCATGGATGGCAACGGACGCTGGGCAACCCGTCGTTTTTTGCCTCGTGTGGCTGGACACAGGCAGGGGGTCGAATCACTTCGGCGCTGTGTCAGGGCCTGCTCGGACCGAGGTGTCGCGGTGTTGACGGTCTTTGCCTTTTCGTCGGAGAACTGGAATCGTCCCCAGGAGGAGGTTTCGGGTCTGATGGAATTGTTGGCGATGGCCTTGGGCCGCGAGGTGCCACAGCTCCATAAGGATGGCGTGTGCATCCATATCATTGGTGACCGCTCGGGCCTGACCGAGAAGATGCGGGCAGGGCTCGTTCAGGCTGAAGAAACGACTGCCAGGAACTCCGGCCTCGTGCTGAACGTCTGCTTCAACTATGGCGGCCGCTGGGACATCGCCCAAGCCGCAGCCAGGCTGGCCGCCCAGGGAGCGGCTATCACGGAGGTCAGCCTTGACCGCGCCATGGCCTTGGCGCATGTGCCAGATCCCGACCTGTTAATCCGAACGGGAGGCGAACGGCGTATCAGCAACTTCCTGTTGTGGCAAGCCGCCTACTCGGAGCTCTATTTCAGTGAGCGTCTCTGGCCCGACTTTGATGAAGTCGCGCTGGATGAGGCCATCGCTGATTTTGGCCAGCGCGAACGCCGGTTTGGGCAGACATCCGATCAGCTTGCAAACTCACCTGTCGGCAAGATCGCCGCCTGACTGAATAACGCCATGCTCAAGCAGCGCATCATTACAGCCCTGATCCTGCTGGCCATTCTGCTGCCCGCCCTGTTTTACCCCTCGCCGGAGCCTTTCGTGGCTGTTGCATTGGTGCTGATCGCGGCGGGTGCCTGGGAATGGGGGCGACTCAATGGCTGTACCGGTGCGCTGTCGATGATCGTTGCCTCGGCCTGTCTCGGCTTGTGTGCTGTTTGCTGGCGTCTGGGCTGGCTGGAGCAGTCGATGCCAGTTCTCTGGAGTATCGCCGGTGCCGCCTGGGTGCTGGGCGGGGCCTGGCTCCTGCGAAGAGGCGTGGCGGGCTGGCCCGCGATTCCGCGAAGCCTGCGCCTGTTCGGAGGGGTGGTCGCGTTGTGGCTGGCATGGTTGGCCGTTGCCCAGGCTCGAGTTATCGGTATCAATTTCCTTCTTTCAATCCTGGTTCTGGTTTGGGTGGCGGATATATTTGCCTATTTTTCGGGGCGTGCATTCGGTGGACGGTTCAGTCGTGGCAAGCTGGCACCCGCCATCAGTCCGGGGAAGAGCTGGGAGGGCGTCTGGGGGGGGATGGCAGGCGTGGTGGTGCTTGCCCTTGTGTGGGCGTGGGCTGATCGGTCACTGGGAGCCAGCGTGCCCAGCTTCTACAGTCGCCTCTCACTCCATGGCGCAGGGCTGCTGTTCATTGCGGTGCTCTTCATGGCGGCGATGAGCGTGGTGGGAGACCTGGTTGAATCGCTTATCAAGCGCAGCGCGGGTGTCAAGGACAGCAGTGGACTTCTGCCCGGGCACGGCGGCGTTCTGGACCGTGTTGATGCATTGCTGCCAACCTTGCCCCTGGCCATGATGCTGGTTTCGCTGGGCACGTCATGAAGCAGCGCGTTACGGTTCTGGGGTCCACCGGCTCCATCGGAACCAGCACCCTGGATGTTGTGGCAAGGCACCCGGACCGTTACGAAGTATTTGCACTCAGTGCATCGACCCAGGTTGAGCTCATGCTGGCGCAGGCGGTGCAGTTCAAGCCGCGGTATGTTGTCATGGCAAGTGAGCCGCACGGCCGCATCCTGGCTGAGAAAATCAGGATAAATGGGCTTGAATCCAACGTCTTATGGTCCAAAGATGCTCTTGAAATAATAGCGTCTCACGAATCGGTAGATGTTGTCATGGCGGCGATCGTAGGCGCAGCCGGCCTGGCTCCGTGCCTGGCCGCGGCCAAAGCGGGCAAGCGGCTGCTTCTGGCGAACAAGGAGGCGCTTGTGGTCGGCGGCGATGTCTTCCTGCGCGCTGTCAAGAAGGGAGGCGCCACCTTGTTGCCCATCGACAGTGAGCATTCAGCGGTGTTCCAGTCCTTGCCATCGGATCCCGCCTCCTGGGCGCATTGCATCGAAAAGGTCATTCTGACGGCGTCGGGCGGACCATTTCGCACGCGCGACGTTGGAACACTCAGGGACGTGACTCCGGAGGAGGCTTGCGCGCATCCAAATTGGGTCATGGGCCAAAAGATTTCAGTGGATTCCGCCACAATGATGAACAAGGCGCTCGAAGTGATCGAGGCCAGGTATCTTTTCGGGGTGTCGCCAGAACAGCTGGAGGTCGTGATCCATCCCCAGAGCATCATTCATTCAATGGTTCAGTTTCACGACCATTCGGTGGTGGCGCAACTGGGTACGCCTGACATGCGCGGACCGATTGCCTATGGCCTGTCTTGGCCTGAACGCATTGCATCGGGTGCTGCTGCCCTTGATTTTTCCGCCATCCCGGCGATGACCTTTGAGGCGCTCGACGTCAACGGCCATCCTGAGCGCTTTCCGGGCTTGCAACTGGCTTGGTCGGCCTTGCGGGGTCCCTCGGGGACCTGTGCTGTGCTCAATGCGGCCAACGAGGTTGCGGTTGCGGCCTTCCTCGGACGACGTATCCGTTTCGACCAGATCCATCGCGTCAACCTCGAAACGCTGGCAACGGTCACCTGTAGCCAACCGGATTGCCTGGAAGACCTGATTGCGTTGGACGACGTAGCCCGAATGGCTGCGAATGCCGTGGTTGGGCGCATTGCGCGCTGAGGACGATCAAGGAACTCCATGCTGACAGTTATTGCGTTTGCCGTTGCGCTGGGTGTGCTGATCGCGGTCCACGAATATGGCCATTACCGTGTGGCTGTCGCCTGTGGCGTCAAGGTTCTGCGCTTTTCCGTCGGGTTCGGACGACCCCTGATGCGCTGGCAGCCCAAAATCCAGCGACAAGGACAGGCAACCGAGTTTGTGATCTGCGCATTTCCGCTGGGTGGCTACGTGAAAATGCTGGATGAACGGGAGGGGCCGGTAGCCCCGGCGGAATTGCCGATGGCCTTCAACCTCAAGCCCCTGCGCTATCGCGCTGCCGTGGTCGCGGCAGGCCCGTTGGCCAATCTTCTGCTGGCTGTGGTTCTTTACTCGATCGTCAACTGGTCGGGCGTGCATGAACCCAAGGCCGTCCTGGCCAGTCCGGTGCCGGGTTCGATCGCTGAGCGAGCTGGCATCCGGGGTGGGGAATGGGTCCAACGCGCCGGGTTTGCAGGCGAGGAGCAGGCCGAGGTATTGTCCTTCGAGACTCTGCGCTGGCTGCTCACGCGTGGCGCGCTTGATGCCAGGGATGTTCTCCTGACCGTGGCTTCACGTCCTGACGGCGCGGGGCGCGACTTGGTTCTGCCCCTGTCAACGCTCAAGGCAAACGATGCCGATCCACAGTTGTTTCAAAGGATTGGAATCGCGAGTCCCTGGACCAGAGCCGTCATCGGCGACGTCTTACCTGAAAGTGCGGCGGCACGCGCGGGCCTGCAAAATGGTGACTTGGTCTTGCGTGTTGGCGAGACCCCGGTTGTCGATGGTCATCAGTTGCGTCTGCTGATTCGAGCCTCTGTGCGGGGACAGGAACCGATAGCGAACACCTGGCGTGTTGAGCGGGAGGGGCAGACGCTCAACTTGACGGTTGTGCCGGAAGTCAAACCTGACGGCACACAGATTGTCGGACGGATTGGCGCCTACGTCGGGGCGGCACCCGAGATGACGATCGTTCGCCATGGCCCTCTGGACGGATTGTGGAGGGGGGTTGAACGCACCTGGGAGGTTTCGCTGTTGACGTTGCGCATGATGGGGCGCATGGTGATTGGCGAGGTTTCCCTGAAGAATCTGAGCGGGCCGTTGACGATTGCAGACTACGCTGGAAAATCTGCCAGTCTGGGGATAACTCAGTATCTCGTATTTCTTGCGCTTATCAGCGTCAGTCTGGGCGTGCTGAACCTGTTGCCGCTACCCGTCCTCGATGGAGGACACCTGATGTATTATCTTTGGGAGGGGTTGACGGGGCGTGGCGTATCCGAGATCTGGATGGACCGGCTCCAGCGTGGCGGCGTTGCCGTGTTGCTGGCCATGATGTTCGTCGCGCTTTTCAACGATGTCACGAGGCTTCTTGGCTAACCCTTTGGGCCAGCGCACGGGCGTTGAGCCGCCATTAGACACATTCATGAACAAGCAATTCAAAAGTTTTCGTCTGCGAACCGTTTCGGCCGTAATGGCCATGGTCTTTGCGGCCAATACGGCTTGGGCTGTCGATCCGTTTGCGGTCCGAGACATTCGCGTCGAAGGACTCCAGCGCGTTGAGGCGGGTACCATTTTTGCCTCACTGCCTTTTCGGATAGGGGACACCTATAACGACGAAAAGGGCACTGCGGCAATTCGGGCATTGTTTGCGCTGGGCCTGTTCAAGGATGTGCGCCTCGAAGTAAGTGGTGATGTGCTTGTCGTGATTGTCGAGGAACGGCCGACCATCGCGAACGTGGATTTTGTCGGGACCAAGGAATTTGACAAGGAAGCGCTGCAAAAGATGTTGAAGGAGGTTGGCCTTGCGGAAGGGCGTCCCTTTGACAAGGCGTTGGCTGACCGGGCTGAGCAGGAACTCAAGCGCCAATACATCAACAAGAGTCTGTATGGCGCTGAAGTCGTGACGACAGTGACGCCCATCGAGCGCAACCGTGTCAATCTGACATTTGCCGTCACGGAGGGCGACACGGCCAAGATCAAGGAATTGAACATTGTTGGCAACAAGGTTTTCAGTGAATCGACCTTGTTGGGCACCTTCAGTCAAGATACAGGAGGATGGCTCAGCTGGTACACCAAATCTGACAACTACTCCCGGGCCAAGCTCAATGCGGACCTGGAGAATCTGCGGTCCTACTACCTTTCACGGGGCTACCTTGAATTCCGCATCGACTCCACCCAGGTCGCGATCCTGCCGAACAAGCAGGACATCTCGATCACGATCAACGTCACTGAGGGTGAGCGTTTCGTGGTCTCTGCCGTCAAGCTTGAGGGTAACTTTCTTGGCAAGGAAGACGAATTCAAGTCGTTGGTGACCATCAGGCCGGGGGAGCCCTTCAATGCAGATGACGTGGCAGAAACGACCCGGAGATTTACCGAGAACTTCGGTAACTACGGCTTTGCCTTTGCACGCGTAGAGGCGAGGCCCGAGATCGACCGGGTCAACAACCGCGTGACTCTTGTGCTGCAGGCTGAACCATCGCGCAGGGTTTACATCCGGCGAATCAACATCAGCGGGAATGACAGGACCCGCGATGAAGTCATTCGCCGGGAATTCCGTCAGCTCGAATCTTCATGGTACGACGGCACAAAGATCCGCTTGTCCCGTGATCGTGTGGATCGATTGGGTTTTTTCACCGGGGTTGCCATCGATACGACGGAAGTACCTGGCACAGGCGATCAGGTCGATCTGAACGTGGTGGTCACTGAGAAGCCGACGGGTAGCATTAGTTTGGGGGCCGGTTTTTCAACGGCCGACCGCATCGCATTGAGCGTTTCGGTCAAGCAGGAAAATGCATTTGGGTCGGGCAATTACCTCGGTATCCAGCTCAACACGAGTAAATACAACACAGTCCTGGTGCTCAATACAACGGACCCGTACTTCACCAAGGACGGCATCTCACGAACGTACGATGCCTACTATCGCAGTACAAAGCCCTATGAAAATCAAGGTGGAAGCTACCAACTTGTTACGGCCGGAGCCGGGGTTCGATTTGGCGTGCCGTTCACTGAAAGGGACACCGTTTTTTTCGGCGCGGCGCTTGAGCGAATGGATATCAGGAACGGGACCAACATTCCCGCAGCCTACCTCTTCTACGCGGAAAAGGTGGGCAATCCAAGCAATACGCTGCCCCTGACCATCGGCTGGTCCAGAGACGACAGGGACAGCGGCTTGCTACCGACCAAGGGTACAAATCAGAGGTTTGCGTCGGAATGGGGTGCCGCAGGGGACGCGCAATTCGTCAAGGTCTACTACCAGTACCAGCTGTACCTTCCGGTCACCCGCCAAACCAACCTGGCCTTCAATTCGGAGTTTGGATGGGGAGAGGGGCTGAATGGCAAGCCCTTTCCGGTATTCAAGAACTTTTACGCAGGCGGTCAGGGTTCCGTTCGCGGATTCGACCAGAATACGCTCGGTCCCCGGGACGTGACGGGATCTTTTATCGGGGGCGCAAAGAAGTTCGTACTCAACGGGGAGTTCTATGCGCCGGTGCCGGGGACCGGGACTGACAAGACGCTGCGGATGTACGCATTCGCCGATACCGGTTACGTATGGTCCCAGAACCAGACGCCTTCAGCCGAGCAGCTCCGGGCTTCTGCGGGCGTCGGTATCAGCTGGATATCTCCGCTTGGTCCGCTCCGAATCGCTTATGCATATCCGTTCCGTACTCAACCAGGGGATAGAATTCAGAACTTTCAATTTCAGATTGGCTCGTCCTTCTAATGAAATTCCTACGATCCACCTATTGGTTGACATTGGCCTTGGCCGGGCTTGCCTTTGGCACTGCAGTGCAAGCACAGGAGTTCAAGGCTGGCTTTGTCAACACCGACAGAATATTCCGGGAAGCCAGCAGCGCCAAGGCCGCGCAAAGCAAGCTCGAGCAAGAGTTTTCCCGGCGCGAGAAGGAAATCAGCGAGTTGGGCAATTCCATCAAGGCCGCTTCGGAAAAGTTCGAGCGTGATGCGCTGACATTGTCAGAAAGTCAGCGTTTGACCCGACAAAAGCAGTTGGTTGAACAGGATCGCGATCTGCAACGCAAGCGCCGTGAATTCCAGGAAGATCTCAATGCCCGCAAGAATGAAGAACTGCAACAGGTCCTTGAGCGAGCCAACCGGGTTGTGAAGCAGGTCGCCGAGGCAGAGAAGTACGACGCTATCTTCCAGGAAGCTGTCTACATCAATCCGAAGCATGACATCACCGACAAGGTGCTGAAGGTCTTGAACAGTGGCAACGCCAAATAGACGAGCGTCCATATAAGGATGCTTTGGGCGCCTGCGTGGTGGTGAGTTCGGCCGTCCTGCGCCTGCTTCATCCAGCCCTGGCTATAGTGATTCCTTCCGGCGCGAACGCATTGGCAGACTCGGCTTGGCGTCGAGGTATCTGAAACTTGTTGGTTCGCCCCGCCCGTTTTCTCACCCGCCTTGACAGCTTTGCAAATGGCAATGCTTGCCCAGCCACTCCTCACGCTTGGGCAGCGCGTCTGCAAATGGCGTGTTTTGTCGGCGACCTCGTTGCTACCGCTTCCGCGAAAGGCCAAATCGCACTGATTGTGGGTCACGAGACTTGGTATGCTGGAAATTGCGGCATTGCTCATGTCGCAGTTGAAGCTGTCGCTCTCAGAGGTTCGCCGGCAGCGTCTCCATCGACGACAATGCTGCTTTGGAGATGGCAGCAGCCACGGCGGAGGCTGCTTCCCAGGCATCGCGATCGTCGGCCAGCGCTGAGGTCGGACTCAACGGAAGAACATTGGAGACAGGGATTTGCATCATGATGAATATTCACGAAATACTTAAGCGGCTTCCGCACCGCTACCCCTTCCTCCTGGTCGACCGGGTGCTTGAACTGGAGACGGGCAAGAGAATCAAGGCTTTGAAGAATGTCTCGATCAATGAACCCTATTTTGTCGGGCATTTCCCTCAGCGTCCCGTAATGCCGGGGGTATTGATGCTCGAGGCCATGGCCCAAACCGCGGCATTGATGGCCTTTGACGCCTTGGGCGTGCTCCCGGACGATCAGACCATCTTTTATTTTGCCGGCATCGATGGTGCGCGATTCAAGCGTCCTGTCGAGCCCGGCGACCAACTTGTCCTGGAGGCAGAGCTCGATCGCATGAAAGCTGGGATTTACAAATTCAAGGCGCGTGCCAAGGTCGGCGATGAACTGGCCTGCGAGGCTGAACTGATTTGCACCATCCGCCGCGTTGTGTGAGCCGCGTCATGGTGAACATCCATCCCACCGCGCTGGTGGATTCAACTGCCGAGTTGGACTCGACCGTCACGGTCGGACCTTATACGGTGATCGGGCCCGATGTGCACATTGGACCTGGGACGCACGTTGGCCCCCATTGCGTCATCGAGGGCCGCACCACCATTGGGAAGAACAACACAATTTTTCAGTTCAACTCGATCGGCGCTGTGCCACAGGACAAGAAGTACGCAGGTGAACCCTCGGAGTTGATCATTGGCGATGACAATACCATCCGCGAGTTCTGCACCATCAATCTTGGCGTGCAGGCCGCCGGCGGCGTTACCCGCATCGGTAGCCGGAACTGGATCATGGCCTATTGCCATATTGCGCATGACTGCCGCGTGGACGATCACACTACGCTGGCGAACAACACCACGCTGGGCGGGCACGTTCATTTGGCCGATTGGGTGACAGTCGGTGGGCTGACGGGGATTCACCAGTTCGTCAAGGTTGGCGCGCATGCCATGGTCGGCTTCGCAAGTGCGGTTTCCCAGGACGTTCCACCGTTCATGCTGGTGGATGGCAATCCCATGACCGTGCGCGGCATCAATACGGTTGGATTGCGCAGGCGTGATTTTTCCGCTGCGCGGCTGGCAATGGTCAAACACATGCACCGACTGCTGTACCGTCAAGGCATGACCCTGGACGGAGCCCGTCAGGCCATTCTGGACCTCGTATCCGATGCACCGGAGATTGCGGGCGACATCGCCTTGATGAGTGCATTCCTCGTCAACGCACCGCGCGGTATCGCTCGCTGAAGCGGGGACGTGGAATTGGAACCCCGTAAGCTCACCTTCGGCCTGGTTGCTGGCGAGCCCTCAGGGGATCTTCTGGCCGGATTGCTCCTCGATGCCCTTGTGGTGCGCTGGCCAGGACTGCAGGCCGTGGGCATCGGTGGGCCGCAGATGCTGCGCCGTGGATTCGACGCCTGGTGGCCTCAAAGCTTGCTGGCCGTGAGGGGTTACATCGAAGTCCTGCCACATCTTTTCAGGTTGCTGTCGATTCGCCGTGAACTCGGGAGACGCTTGTTGGCCAGCAGACCTGAAGTCTTCATCGGTATCGATGCCCCGGATTTCAATTTCGGACTTGAAGCACGGCTCAAGGCCGCCCAGATCCTGACTGTGCATTTTGTGAGTCCTTCCTTTTGGGCCTGGCGCGCCGGGAAGCTCGAAAAGCTGCGGCGCTGCGCTGACCACGTTCTGTGCATATTTCCGTTTGAACCGGGACTTTTGGCCCAGCACGGAATTGCCGCAACCTATGTCGGCCACCCGCTGGCGAGTGTGATTCCCATGGTTCCTGACCGGCTCGCTGCCCGGGCTGCATTGGGACTGCGACCTGATGAGACCGTGGTGGCACTGCTTCCGGGGAGCCGGGAATCTGAGGTCAAGTACATTGCCGGCCCTTTTTTGGCGGCTGCAAGGCTGATTCTGCAGGCGCGGCCCTCGGTGCGTCTTGTTCTTCCTGCCTTGCCGTTCCTGCGCTCTGCAATCGAGGCTTCCGTGAGTGCCAGCGGGCTTGCCGGGCGCGTGGAAGTCGTGGCTGGCCAGTCACACCAAGTGCTTGCGGCCTGCGATGTCACATTGATTGCAAGTGGCACGGCAACTCTGGAGGCGGCCTTGTTCAAACGCCCGATGGTGATCGGCTATCGGATGAACTGGATCTCCTGGCAGATCATGCGCCGCAGGAATTTGCAGCCATGGGTCGGTTTACCGAATATCCTTTGCCGGGAATTCGTCGTGCCTGAACTCCTGCAGGGAGACGCCACGCCTGAGGCCCTGGCCGGTGCGGTGCTGAACTGGCTTGATTCGCCGGAAAAGGTCCGTGCTCTGGAGCAGCGGTTTACCTCGCTGCATCATGAACTTCGGCGGGATACAGCACAACTGGCCACAGATGCGATCGAGAGACTTCTTGCAAGCTGAGCAGGCTGCGCTGGTATGGCACCGACCTGGCTTGATTGCGGGCGTGGACGAGGCCGGTCGAGGGCCACTTGCCGGGCCCGTCGTTGCTGCCGCCGTGATTCTGGACGATTTGAATCCCATAGGCGGCCTGGCGGACTCCAAGAAGTTGACGGCGCTCAGGCGTGAAAGGCTTTTTGACGAGATTCGTGCCCGGGCGCTGTGCTTTTCGATCGCCGAAGCAAGCGTAGAGGAGATTGATGCCTTGAATATCCTGCAGGCGACGATGCTGGCCATGCAGCGAGCGGTCGAGGGTTTGCGCCTGAAACCCGCCAAGGTGCTGGTGGATGGCAATCGCCTGCCCCGGCTGGATGTCCTGGCTGAGGCCATTGTCAAGGGCGACGACAAGGTGTCGGCGATCTCTGCCGCATCTATTCTGGCAAAAGTGCACCGGGATCGGTGGTGCAATCAGTACCATGACCGCTTCCCGCAATACGGCTTTGCTGGACACAAGGGCTATGGCACGGCAGCGCATCTTGCCGCACTTCGTCTGCATGGGCCCTGTCCACAGCATCGACGTTCTTTTTCTCCCGTCGCAGCTGTCTTGCCATGAATCAGCCCGCACCTCTTTTCATCAATTCTCGCGATAACGCCCTTGTGAAGGACTTGCGCCGGTTGTCGCAGGAAAGTACCGCGTACCGCAAGCAAGGCCTGGTCTGGCTGGAGGGAGATCACCTGTGCCGGGCGGCGCTGACCCGAGGTCTGAAACCAGCTGTTTCTGTTGTTTCAGAGTCATTTTTAGCCCAGACCAGCGTCGAATGGGCATATTGCGCTATAAAAAACGTAGTACTTTCGGATCGCCTTTTTGCAGAAATCAGTGCACTGGGGTCGCCGGCCTCGATGGGGTTCCTGATTGAACCGCCGGCTGGCAGTGACCTATTGACGGGGGCCGCCACGGTTGTTCTGGACCGCATACAGGATGCCGGCAATGTCGGCTCCATTTTGCGCAGCGCGGGTGCATTTGGATTCCGTCAGATCGTTGCGCTCAAGGGGACGGCGGCATTGTGGTCGCCCAAGGTGCTGCGTGCCGGCATGGGCGCGCATTTCGGCCTGCAACTTTTCGAAGGTGTCGGGCCCGATTTTCTTGACGCACTGGCGATACCGCTGGTCGTGACCAGTTCCCACCAAGGCGCTTTTCTTCACGAAGTGGTGCCGCCCTTTCCCTGCGCTTGGATCCTGGGTCACGAAGGGCAGGGTGTTGGCGCTGCGCTCGCCGAAAAGGCGTCGATTTCAGTGCGGATCGCCCAGCCGGGGGGTGAAGAGTCGCTCAATGTCGCTGCGGCAGCGGCGATCTGTCTGCACGCCAGCGCACTTGTGTCGGATAGCCAGCGCTGAACCACCCACTGGGCGCCGGGGGCAGTTGCCGTGCCCGCCCGCCCGCCAGAGCTCGGTTCAGGGTTTCCCTCGTTATAATAGGAGGCTTTCCCGCATCAACCGTACGCTCAAGCCGCAGTCTTAGCTAATTCCCCACAAAAGCAGCCATCAGGAGTCATGTCTTGATTGCGTTTGGGCGTACCCGCAACCATCCGGAGAACCCAGTGCTTTTGTCTCTCAAGGGAACTTTCCCGTCCGCCATTCTGGCGCTCGCAGACGGCACGGTCTTTATTGGCAATTCGATCGGAGCTACCGGCTCCACGGTCGGCGAAGTGGTGTTCAACACCGCGATGACCGGCTACCAGGAAATCCTCACCGACCCGAGTTACTGCCAGCAGATCGTGACGCTCACGTATCCGCACATCGGCAATTACGGTGTAAACGCCGAGGACATCGAAGCCGACAAGGTCCATGCCGCAGGGCTCATCATCAAGGACCTGCCGCTCCAGGCCAGCAATTTCCGCCAGTCGCAGACACTGTCCGATTACCTCGTCGCGGAAAAAACAGTGGCCATCGCCAATATCGACACCCGCAAGCTGACGCGACTGCTGCGCAGCAAGGGGGCGCAGAACGGCGCCATCGTGGGACTGGCCGCCGGCGCGGTCGCGACCCAGGCTTTGATCGACCAGGCCGTGGCGGCCGCGAAAGCTGCGCCCAGCATGGCTGGCCTGGATCTGGCGCGCGTGGTGACCACTTCCGCCGGGTATGAGTGGCGCCAGACCGAGTGGCGGCTCGGAAGCGGCTACGGGACGCAGGTCACACCGGGATTTCACGTGATCGCCTATGACTTCGGCGTCAAGAAGAACATCCTGCGCATGCTGGCCGAGCGCGGCTGCAAGGTCACCGTGGTACCGGCGCAGACGATGGCCAAAGAAGTGCTCGCGCTCAATCCCGATGGCATCTTCCTTTCCAACGGTCCTGGCGATCCAGAGCCCTGCGACTACGCCATTGCCGCCACGGCAGAATTGATCGAGACCGGCATACCGACATTCGGTATCTGCCTGGGCCACCAGATCATGGCTCTGGCCAGCGGCGCGAAAACATTCAAGATGAAGTTTGGCCACCATGGCGCCAATCATCCGGTGAAAGACCTGGACAATGGTCGCGTCAGCATCACCAGCCAGAACCATGGTTTTGCAGTCGACGAGAAGACGCTCGGGCCCAACCTGCGCGCCACGCATGTGAGCCTTTTCGACGGCACGCTGCAAGGACTGGCCCGCACGGACAAGCCGGCGTTCTGTTTCCAGGGTCACCCGGAAGCCTCACCCGGCCCGCACGATATTGCCTACCTGTTCGACCGCTTTACCGCGCTGATGGAGACCCACAAAAATGCCTAAGCGCATCGACCTCAAGAGCATCCTCATCATCGGCGCCGGGCCGATCATCATTGGCCAGGCCTGCGAGTTTGATTACTCCGGCGTGCAGGCCTGCAAGGCCCTGCGCGAAGAGGGCTACAAAGTCATCCTGATCAACAGCAACCCAGCGACGATCATGACCGACCCGGCCACCGCCGACGTGACCTACATCGAGCCCATCACCTGGCAGACGGTCGAGAAGATCATCGCCAAAGAACGGCCCGACGCGATCTTGCCCACCATGGGCGGGCAGACCGCGCTGAACTGCGCGCTGGACCTGTGGCATCAAGGGGTGCTCGACAAGTACAAGGTGGAACTGATCGGCGCCACGCCTGAAGCGATCGACAAGGCTGAAGATCGTCTGAAGTTCAAGGATGCCATGACCAAGATCGGTCTGGGTTCCGCGCGCTCGGGAATTGCCCACAGCATGGAAGAAGCCTGGACAGTCCAGAAAACGCTGGGCTTTCCGACGGTGATTCGACCCAGCTTCACGCTCGGTGGCACGGGCGGGGGCATCGCCTACAACTCGGAGGAGTTCGAGATCATCTGCAAGCGCGGACTGGAGGCATCTCCGACGAACGAACTGTTGATCGAGGAATCGCTGCTTGGCTGGAAAGAGTACGAGATGGAGGTCGTGCGCGACAAGGCCGACAACTGCATCATCGTTTGCTCGATCGAGAACCTGGACCCCATGGGCGTTCACACCGGTGACTCGATCACTGTGGCGCCGGCGCAGACGCTGACCGACAAGGAATACCAGATCATGCGCAACGCATCGCTGGCCGTTCTGCGCGAAATCGGGGTCGACACGGGCGGTTCCAACGTGCAGTTCTCGATCAATCCGAAGGATGGCCGGATGGTCGTGATCGAGATGAATCCCCGGGTTTCCCGCTCGTCCGCCCTGGCCTCCAAGGCCACCGGCTTTCCGATCGCCAAGGTTGCCGCCAAGCTGGCCGTGGGCTACACCCTGGACGAACTGCGCAACGAGATCACTGGCGGCGCGACGCCAGCCAGCTTCGAGCCCAGCATTGACTATGTGGTGACCAAGATTCCGCGTTTTGCCTTCGAGAAGTTCCCGACCGCGGACAGCCGTCTGACCACCCAGATGAAGTCGGTCGGTGAAGTCATGGCCATGGGCCGGACGTTCCAGGAGTCGTTCCAGAAGGCGCTGCGCGGCCTCGAAGTCGGTGTGGATGGGATGAACGAGAAGACCCAGGACCGGGAGATCCTTGAGAAGGAACTCGGGGAGCCGGGCCCGGACCGGATCTGGTATGTGGGCGATGCCTTTGCTTCCGGCTGGACGCTGGACGAGGTGCACGACGTCACCAAGATCGACAAGTGGTTTCTGGTGCAGATCGAAGAGATTGTCAAGATCGAACTGGAGCTCGACCACTTTGCGGCCGGCAATGGCGACGGCGCGCTGGCCTTGCTTGACGCTGGCACGCTGCGCTCGCTCAAGAAGAAGGGTTTTGCAGACCGACGCCTTGCCAAATTGCTCAAGACGACGGAAAAAGCGGTCCGTGAGGCGCGGCGAACCTTGAATGTCCGCCCTGTCTATAAGCGCGTGGACACCTGTGCCGCCGAATTCTCAACAGATACGGCCTACATGTACTCGACCTATGAGGATGAATGCGAGGCGGAGCCAACGAATAACAGAAAGATCATGGTACTCGGCGGCGGGCCCAACCGCATCGGCCAGGGCATCGAGTTCGACTATTGCTGCGTCCATGCCGCCCTCGCCATGCGCGAAGATGGCTACGAGACCATCATGGTCAACTGCAACCCTGAGACCGTTTCCACCGACTACGACACCTCCGACCGCCTTTACTTTGAGCCCCTGACACTGGAGGACGTGCTGGAGATCGTGGACAAGGAAAAGCCGCTGGGCGTCATCGTCCAGTATGGTGGGCAGACGCCGCTGAAGCTGGCGCTCGACCTGGAAGCCAATGGCGTGCCGATTATCGGCACCAGCCCGGACATGATCGATGCGGCTGAAGACCGTGAGCGTTTCCAGAAGCTGCTGCACGCACTGGGTCTTCGCCAGCCACCCAACGCCACGGCACGGACCGAGCCTGAAGCGATCGAGAAAGCCGCTGCGCTGGGTTATCCCCTGGTCGTGCGACCGAGCTACGTGCTGGGTGGGCGCGCGATGGAAATCGTGCACGAGCAGCGAGATCTGGAGCGCTACATGCGCGAAGCGGTCAAGGTCAGCCACGATTCGCCGGTGTTGCTCGACCGCTTCCTGAACGACGCCATCGAATGCGACGTGGACTGCCTGCGCGACCCCGAAGGCAAGACCTTCATCGGCGGCGTGATGGAACACATTGAACAGGCGGGCGTGCACAGCGGCGACTCGGCCTGCTCGCTACCTCCCTACAGTCTGTCGGCCGAGACCGTGACCGAGCTCAAGCGCCAGTCAGCTGCCATGGCCGGCGCCCTGAATGTGGTGGGACTGATGAACGTTCAGTTTGCCATCCAGAACGTCGAGGGCCGGGACGTCATCTACGTGCTCGAAGTGAATCCGAGGGCTTCGCGTACCGTGCCCTTTGTCTCCAAAGCCACCGGGATCCCGCTGGCAAAAGTCGCGGCACGCTGCATGGCCGGCCAGACGCTCGCGGCGCAAGGCGTTTTTCACGAGGTGTCCCCGCCCTATTTCAGCGTCAAGGAAGCGGTATTCCCGTTCGTCAAATTCCCTGGCGTGGACACCATTCTCGGCCCGGAGATGAAATCCACTGGTGAGGTGATGGGCGTCGGCAAGACGTTTGGCGAAGCCTTCGTCAAGAGTCAACTGGGTGCCGGCACCCGGTTGCCGAAGCCGTTCGACGCTGCCGGCGAACCGGCCGGCAAAGTGTTCCTGACGGTGAAGAATGGCGACAAACCACGCGCTGTCGAGGTGGCACGCCAGCTCAGCGACCTCGGCTTTGTGCTGGTGGCGACCAAAGGTACGGCGGCCGCGATTGCGGCGTCGGGGGTGCCGGTGAATGTGGTCAACAAGGTCACGGAAGGGCGCCCCCATATCGTCGACATGATCAAGAACAACGAGATTGCGCTGGTCATCAATACCGTGGAAGAACGCCGGAACGCCATCATGGACTCGCGCCAGATCAGGACCTCTTCGCTGCTGGCGCGCGTCACAACCTTCACGACCATCGCCGGGGCCGAGGCCGCTGTCGAGGGCATGAAGTACATGGACAACCTCGGCATCATCTCAGTGCAGGAAATGCACGCGCAGCTGGCGGCTTGAGGCACCGGTTCGCGGCATAATCTGCGCTTTCAGACACCGCCGGACGGCAACGCTCGGCGGTTTCCTTTTGGAGAAGTAAATCATGGCCACTATTCCCATCACCAAGCGAGGCGCCGAGAAGCTCAAGGCTGAGTTGCACCGGCTCAAGACGGTTGACCGCCCGTGGGTGATCAACGCCATCGCGGAGGCGAGGGCACAGGGTGACCTGAGCGAAAACGCCGAGTACGAGGCCGCGAAGGATCGACAGGGTTTCATCGAAGGCCGTATCCAGGAGGTCGAAGGCAAGCTCTCGGCGGCCCAGGTTATCGACCCCAGCACGCTGGATGCCGGCGGGCGTGTGGTTTTTGGCGCGACGGTAGAACTTTCTGACGAAGACTCGGGCGCCTTGGTGACCTACCAGATCGTTGGTGAGGACGAGGCTGATCTCAAACATGGCCTGATCAACATCTCCAGCCCCATCGCGCGAGCGTTGATTGGCAAGGAGGAGGGCGACACGGCTGAAGTGCTGGCGCCTGGCGGTATCCGTCGGTACGAAGTCGTGGCGGTTTCCTACACCTGATCATTTCGATCACGGTGAAAGAGCGTCTGGCACTGGTTGTCGCCGCCCTTTGGTGGGGCAGCCTCACGACACTGGGTTTTCTTGTGGTGCCAATGTTGTTTGCCCATCTTCCAACGCCGGCACAAGCCGGTGGCATGGCGGCAAGGTTGTTTGCTACGCAAACCGGCGTGTCTGTGGGCTGCGGTCTGCTCCTGTTAATGATTTTCGGGCCAAAAAAGACGTTTCCGAGCGTCAAGGGGTCGTTTAATGCTAGCGGTCTGATAGCGTTTTCAATGTTGTTGTCGCTTCTGGTCGAGTTTGGCGTGTCCCCGCGTATCGTGGCGCGCGAAAACCTCAGTTTCTGGCACAGCGTCGGGAGCGCCATGTATTTCCTTCAATGGATTTGCACCGGCCTCCTTTTATGGCGGCTGACTGGGCGCCAGGCACCCTGAAATCTCTGCGCCCAGGGCTCGACCCCACTCCAATAGCGATTCGGCTATTCGCGCCAGTGTTCGGCAATCCAGCGCGCCGGCCGAATGAACCGGAAACGGCGGTTGCGTTGCCCCACGAGCGCATCAGGCGGGTTGCATTCGCCATGAAAAATGACGATGCGGGCATCGGCCGGGACGAATGGCGGCTTCCAGTAGTTGGAGGGCCATGTCGGGATGCCGTGGTACTTGAAGCTGGGGCACCAGGCAGTCGGCCAGTATTTCAGTTTGCCCTGTTGATGCAGGAAGTCGGAAAGATAGGCCTGCTCATTGCGGAACTTTTTTCGCACTTCATCGACGTGTGTGCGGAAATAGCCCAGCACATCAGGGTGTGCCCCCAGCTCGAAACGGTAAACAGACGAATTTCCCGTGATCCGCCACGGGCGTTTGTAGTCGTGGATGACGAGAAATTCGCCCGGCACTTCAAAAAAACCATCCAGCGATCCCACGACGACCACATCCACATCGAGGAACAGTGCCGTGCCCTTCAACCCATACAGGTCCTCGGCAAAGCTGACCAGTTTGGTCCAGCCGCGTTCAGGAATGCCCGGTGGCAGATCCAGAGCCGGGATGGGGAAGCATTCCACCTCGTTCCGTATACCCGTTGCGTCGTCGGTCAGGCAGACCATGCGGAAGTCGCCAGTGAGGTGCCGACGCACCATTGCATAAAGCCGGTTGACGTATTCAGGGCCGTACTTCGTGCCCCATTTCATGCAAATGACGATGCGTTGAGACGCGTCAGCGGACATCATGGTGATCAGTCGTGGCGACCTTTTTTCAAGGACTTCATTTTTGGCTTGGCGCGCTTGACCTGACCGCCAGGCGTCAGGCGCTGATTGCCCAGAACGCGCAAAGTCTTCACTTCGGGCCTTTGGCCGCCGCGCTTGCTGTACTTCAGGACCTTGAAGTCGCGCGGGCCGGGCATCCGGTCCTCGTCAACCGCTTTTTCCTTCTCGGGCATCGGGCGCCAAAGCACCAGCAGTTTGCCGATGTGCTGGATCGGCGCAGCGTTGAGCTCATTGGCCAGCGCTTGATACATCAGCTCGCGGGCGGCGCGATCGTCGCCGAGCACGCGGATCTTGATGAGTCCATGCGCGCTCAGCGCAGCGTTGGCCTCCTTGATGACGGCGGGTGTCAGGCCATCTCCACCGATCATGACGACGGGGTCCAGATGATGGGCGTCTGCGCGGTGGACCTTGCGCTGGGCAGGGGTAAGTTGAATTTGAGGCATGGACGTATTATCAAGGCCAAGATGAAAACCAGAACCCAGAGCAAAAAAGTCAACAAGGCGTGGCTTAACGACCATGTCAACGATACCTACGTCAAGCTGGCCCAGAAAGAGGGCTACCGCGCCCGCGCTGCTTACAAGCTCAAGGAAATCGATGAGGCGTTCGGTCTCGTCATTCCGGGCCACGTGGTCGTTGATCTCGGATCGGCACCGGGGGCATGGAGCCAGTACTTGCGGCGCAAACTCTCACCCAGAAAGGCGACTGGCGGGGGCGCGGCGGCCGGAGAGTTGAACGGCACCATTATTGCTCTGGACATTCTTCCAATGGAGCCGGTGGAAGGCGTGACTTTTCTTCAGGGCGATTTTCGCGATGCCGAGATGCTGAACCGGCTTGAATCCGCTCTGACCAGTCGACGCGCCGATGTCGTGGTGTCGGATATGGCGCCCAACCTTTCCGGCATCCCCTCAGCCGATGCAGCCCGAATCGTGCACTTGGTCGAACTTGCGGTGGAGTTTGCGAGAAAACATATGAAACCCGATGGGACATTGGTCGTCAAGCTGTTCCATGGTGGCGGTTACGACGAACTGGTCAAGTTGTTCAAGGCAACATTTCGAATCGTCAAACCAATCAAGCCCAAGGCCTCGCGTGACAAGTCCTCGGAGACTTTTCTGATGGGCCGGGGACTGAAATCGTCTGGCGAAAGCTAACGCAGGTCAAGAATGCGGCCTGAAACAGGCACAAACCCATGCAGTGTCTGTGGCTGGAATGGGCAAAAACCATGGATGGTGCGCTTGAAACGCCTAAAATGATCTTCACTTGTCTTTGCGTAATGAAGTACTGTGACTGGAGCCCGGCTTGAATAATCAGTGGTTTTCGAAAATTGCCATCTGGCTCGTCATTGCCATGGTGTTGTTTACTGTGTTCAAGCAGTTCGATACCCGTGGCGTTGCAGGCGCAACGTATATGGGTTATTCCGACTTCCTTGAAGAGGTCCGGGGCAACCGCATCAAGGCGGCAACGATTCAGGAAGGTCAGGGCGGCACGGAGATTGTTGCCACGACCACGGACGACCGAAAGATCCGCACGACCGCGACCTTCCTTGATCGCGGTCTGGTTGGCGACCTGATCAACAACGGCGTCAAGTTCGACGTCAAGCCCCGCGAGGAAGGCTCCCTCCTGATGACGCTGTTGGTCAGCTGGGGGCCGATGCTGCTGCTGATCGGGGTGTGGGTCTACTTCATGCGCCAGATGCAAGGTGGTGGCAAGGGCGGGGCATTCAGCTTTGGCAAAAGCAAGGCCCGAATGCTGGATGAGAACACGAACCAGGTGACTTTCGCGGATGTGGCTGGTTGCGATGAGGCCAAGGAAGAGGTCAAGGAGGTCGTGGACTTTCTCAAGGATCCACAGAAATTCCAGAAGCTCGGGGGGCGCATCCCACGTGGCCTTCTGCTTGTCGGCCCTCCCGGAACCGGCAAGACATTGCTGGCCAAGGGCATCGCCGGCGAGGCCAAAGTGCCGTTTTTCAGTATCTCGGGGTCCGATTTCGTTGAAATGTTCGTCGGTGTGGGCGCGGCTCGCGTACGCGACATGTTCGACAATGCCAAGAAAAATGCGCCCTGCATCATCTTCATTGATGAAATCGACGCGGTCGGGCGCCAGCGCGGCGCGGGTCTGGGCGGCGGCAATGACGAACGTGAGCAGACGCTCAACCAGATGCTCGTGGAAATGGACGGCTTTGAGACCAATGTGGGCGTGATCGTCGTTGCGGCCACCAACCGGCCTGACATTCTGGATGCGGCGTTGTTGCGCCCTGGTCGTTTTGACCGCCAGGTCTACGTGACCTTGCCGGATATTCGCGGCCGTGAACAGATTCTCAATGTGCACATGCGCAAGATTCCGATCGGACAGGACGTGGCACCGGCCATCATCGCGCGCGGAACGCCCGGCATGAGCGGTGCTGACCTGGCAAACCTTTGCAATGAAGCGGCGTTGATGGCGGCTCGGCGCAATGCCCGCGTCGTCGAAATGCAGGATTTCGAGAAGGCCAAGGACAAGATACTGATGGGCCCGGAGCGCAAGAGCATGGTCATGCCTGAAGAGGAGCGCCGCAATACGGCCTACCATGAGTCCGGTCATGCACTGATCGGCAAGCTCCTGCCGAAATGTGATCCCGTGCACAAGGTGACCATCATTCCGCGCGGCCGCGCTTTAGGTGTGACCATGAGCCTGCCTGCGCAAGATCGTTACAGCTACGACAAGGATTTCATGCTGCATCAGATCAGCATGCTGTTTGGCGGTCGCATTGCCGAGGAAGTGTTCATGAACCAGATGACCACTGGCGCCAGCAACGACTTCGAACGTGCCACCCACATTGCGCGCGACATGGTCACGCGGTATGGGATGACCGACGCCCTGGGCCCCATGGTCTACGCTGAGAATGAAGGAGAGGTCTTTCTGGGCCGCTCGGTCACCAAGACCACCAATATGAGTGAGGCCACCATGCAAAAGGTGGACGTCGAGGTGCGCAAGATCATTGATGAGCAATATGCTTTGGCCCGCCGTCTGATCGAAGAGCACAGTGACAAGATGCATGCCATGGCCAAGGCGTTGCTCGAGTGGGAAACCATTGACACCGAACAACTGGACGACATCATGGCGGGGCGCGATCCGCGCCCACCGAAGGACTGGACACCGCGTACACCGCCAGCGGGTGGCGGGGGCGGCAATGGCACGCCGGAGGTCAAGACCGAACCGGCACCCACGGCGGCCTGACGCGCCTGCCGTCTCGATCAAGGCAGCGACCATCAAGCGGGGCTTCGGCCCCGTTTCCTTTTCCCCGTATCCTTGCTCAACTCTCCGGCCCTCCGCTCCGCATGTTCTGGCAGACCTCCCGCTTTCGCATCGACCTCGCGCGTCCGCAGGTGATGGGCATCATCAACGTCACGCCCGATTCATTTTCCGATGGCGGGCAGAATGCGACCACTGCCGCTGCGCTGCGCCACTGCGAAGAGTTGCTCAAGGAAGGGGCCGACATCCTTGACATCGGCGGTGAGTCGACGCGACCGGGCTCGCCCGCCGTTTCGTGCGAGGAAGAACTGGCCCGTGTCGTGCCGCTGGTGCGCGAAGCCACGAAGCTCGGCGTGCCCGTTTCGGTGGATACCTGCAAGCCGGAGGTGATGCGGGCTGTGCTTGATCTGGGGGCGGACATCATCAACGACATCGCGGCGTTGAGCCATGGCGGTGCAGCCGGGGTGGTGGCGCGGCACCCGTCCTGCGGGGTCTGTCTCATGCATATGCACCGCGAACCACAGACCATGCAGGTGGCCCCCATGGAGGGCGACGTGATCGCGCCGGTACGCGCCTTTCTGGCGCAGGCATCCGCGCGCATTCAGGCGTTGGGGGTGAACCGCGATCGCATCGTCCTCGACCCCGGCGTGGGCTTTGGCAAGACGGTGGTGCAGAACTTCAGCCTGCTGGCTCGACAAGACGAGTTTCTGACGCTGGGCTTTCCACTGCTCGTCGGCTGGTCGCGCAAGTCCTCGCTCGGGGCCGTGATCGCACTGCGTGGCCAGGCCCCGGCACCGGCCGAACGCGTGACGGCCAGTGTGGTCGCTGCGCTGCTGGCGGTCGAGCGGGGTGCATCCATCGTGCGGGTGCACGACGTGCGTGCGACCGTGCAGGGCCTCCAGGTGTTGCAGGCGGTCCAGACCGCTTCTGCAGAGATATAAAATCGATAGCAAACAATGACAGAGGGATGATGAAATGACAAGAAAATACTTTGGAACCGACGGAATTCGCGGCACCGTGGGCGAATACCCGATCACGCCTGATTTCGCGCTGCGCCTGGCCCACGCCGTGGGCCGTGTGTTGCGACAGACCGAGCCGAACCCGACGGTGCTGATTGGCAAGGACACGCGCATTTCCGGCTACATGCTCGAAAGCGCCCTGGAGTCGGGCTTCAACTCGGCCGGGGTGGACGTGGTGCTGCTCGGCCCTGTGCCCACGCCCGCCGTGGCCTATCTCACACGGGCGCAGCGCGCCGCTCTCGGTGTGGTGATCAGCGCCAGCCATAACGCCTTTCCGGACAACGGCATCAAGTTCTTTAGTGCACAGGGCGCCAAGCTGCCCGACGCGTGGGAGCAGGCTGTCGAGGAAATGCTGGAAGAGCCGCCGCAATGGGTGGATTCCGCGAGCCTCGGCAAGACGAGACGTCTGGACGATGCCGCCGGCCGCTACATCGAGTTCTGCAAGAGCACGTTCCCGCACGACCTGACGCTGCGGGGCCTGAAGATCGTGGTCGACGCCGCCCATGGCGCGGCCTACCAGATTGCCCCCAAGGTTTTCCATGAGCTCGGTGCCGATGTGGTCGCCATCGGCTGTAGCCCGGACGGGCTGAACATCAACCACGAGGTGGGCGCGACGCACCCCGAGGCGCTGATCGAGGCCGTCAAGGCGCACAAGGCCGACTATGGTGTGGCACTCGACGGTGACGCTGATCGCCTGCAACTGGTGGACGCCGATGGGCGTCTGTACAACGGCGATGAACTGCTCTACCTGATGGTGACAGATCGCATTGCCCGAGACGAAGACGTCCCCGGCTGCGTCGGCACCCTGATGACCAACATGGCCGTGGAGGTAGCGCTCAAGGCGCGTGGCGTCATGTTTGTGCGGGCCCAAGTGGGGGACCGCTATGTGCTGGAAGAGATGACTCTGCGTCGCTGGATCCTGGGGGGTGAAGGCTCGGGCCACCTGTTGGCGCTGGACAAACATACCACCGGAGATGGTCTGGTCAGCGCGTTGCAGGTGCTTCAGGCCTGTGTGAGCAGCGGCCGGACGGTGGCCGAATTGCTCACGGACATCACCTTGTTCCCGCAGACACTGATCAACGTGCGTCTGCGGCCGGAGCAGGACTGGCGAGCCAACACCACCTTGTCTGATGAAATCAAGGCCGTGCAAGCTGAATTGGGTGACTCCGGCAGGGTATTGATTCGTGCCAGTGGCACCGAACCTCTGCTGCGCGTGATGGTCGAGGCGCGCGACACGGCGCTGGCGAAGTCCTGTGCCGAGCGGCTGGTTGAGGCGGCAAGGGGAGGATAGGGGGCCGGCAGACGCTCCCATTTTGCGGGGCCATCATGAGCCGAGCCGGCATTTCCGCCGTGACCGGTGCAGGCTTCATAAAAATAGTCATTAAATGTGCCTTAGCTCAGCGCATATGCTTCATTTATAGCTATCAATAGAGAAGTGATTTTCTGGCTGCTAGCCTGCGCGGGACCCGGGCGGGCGCAGCAGATGTTGTCTGCGGTGGAAACCATTGGACGGGCGCGCGGCGCTTGCAAACTGACGGTGGAGATGCCTTCCGGAAACGATATCACGCTGCGTCCGTTCCGCCGCATGGCGTCTGCTGGCTACCAGCGAGACCCGGCGATGTGAAGGGCTCAATTTCTCCAGAATTGGCTGTGGTGAGCCCCTATCCGCCGAACCTGTGCACGGCAACCATCGGGTTATTAGAAGTGTTGTCAGCTGAATGCAGGATTTCGAGGGCAAAATTGTGGGGTTTATCAGGCCCTTCCTAAGCCACAGTCGCATCCGCAGATCGGTTCAGCCGTGTCGCGGGAGGTATTTCAACCAGCTAATGTTCCCTGAAGGGGAATTGAGGTCAGCGAAACATGAGTGAGACCCAGTCCGTCTATGCCGCCTACAGCGGCAATACCTATCTCTTCGGAGGCAACGCGCCTTACGTCGAAGAGATGTACGAGAACTACCTTGCCAACCCGGGCAGCGTGCCTGACACGTGGCGCAGCTACTTCGATGCGCTGCAGAACGTGCCAGCGGGCGACGGAAGCGACACCAAGGACGTCCCGCATCTGCCGGTTATCAATGCGTTTGCCGAACGTGCCAAGCAGGGCGGCACCAAGGTGGTGCAGGCCAGTGCCGATGCCGAAATGGGTCGCAAGCGCACGGCGGTCCAGCAGTTGATTGCCACCTACCGCAACGTTGGCCAGCGCTGGGCTGATCTGG
>JAABQG010000021.1 GCA_011391595.1 Hydrogenophaga sp. | reverse complement strand
TGGCTCGTCCATCAACAGCAGGCGCGGGCTGGTGGCCAGCGCCCGGGCGATGGCCACGCGCTGGCGTTCGCCGCCCGACAACTCGTGCGGCCAGCGCTGGAGCAGGTGGCCGATGCCCAGCAGGGCCAGCCCATGGTCCCAGCCGTGCCGGCGCTGTGCCAGCGGCGTGCGCCTGAAGCCAAACTTCAGGTTGTCCTGCACGCTCAGGTGCTCGAACAGGCTCGCTTCCTGAAACACGACGCCGACGGCGCGCCGGTGCACCGGCTGAAAGAGGCTCCTGGCGCTGTCCTGCCAGACCTCGCCCTGCACGCAAACCCGCCCGCGCGCAGAAGGTTCGAGGCCGGCGAGCACCCGCAGCACGGTGGTCTTTCCGGAGCCGGACGGGCCAAACAGGGCGGTGATGCCGCTCCCGGGCAGCGCGAGATCGAGGTCCAGGCTGAAATCCTGCCGCGCCAGCATGGCCCGCACCTCCAGACTCGCCGCAGGCGCCCGGGCCCCGCCGTCAAACATCGGCGTGCCTGTCATGGCCCGGCGCCCTTGCGCTGTCGGCCGTTGTACATCTGCAGCGCCAGCAGCACGACAAAGGAAAAGCCCAGCATCACGGCGGCCAGCCGGTGCGCGTCGCCGTACTCCATGGCCTCGACGTGGTCGTAGATCTGTACCGAAATCACGCGGGTGACCCCGGGGATGTTGCCGCCGACCATCAGCACCACGCCGAACTCCCCCACGGTGTGGGCGAACGCCATGATGGAGCCGGTGACCAGACCCGGCCGGCACAGGGGCAGCACCACGCTGAAGAAGCTGTCCACCGGCGAGGCGCGCAGGCTGGCCGCGACCTCCAGCGGTCGGGTGCCCATCGCCTCCATCGCGTTCTGGACCGGCTGCACCATGAACGGCAGCGAATACAACACGGAAGCGACCACCAGCCCGGTGAAGCTGAACGGCAACAAGCCCAGGCCGAGCGCCTGCGTCCATTGGCCCACCGTGCCCTGCGGCCCCATCAGCACCAGCAGGTAGAAGCCCAGCACGGTCGGCGGCAGCACGATGGGCAGGGCCACCAGCGCGCCCACAGGCTTCTTCAGCCAGGACCGCGTGCGGGCCAGCCACCAGGCCAGCGGCGTGCCCAGCAGCAGCAGGACCAGCGTGGTGAGCGCGGCGACGCGCAGCGTCAGGCCGATCGCCTGAAGGTCGGACGGGGTGAGCAGGCCCATGGTCGATGAGCGGTCAGGCGGCGTAGCCGTAGGACCGGATCAGGTCCTTGATGGCCGGACTTTTCAGCAGCTTCATCAGGGCCTGGGCCGCTTCGTTGGACGCGCCACGCCGCAGCACCACCGCGTCCTGGCGAATCGGCTCGTACAGGGATTGCGGAATCACCCACATCGAACCGCCTTTCAGCTGCCCGCCCTGCTGCACCTGCGACAGCGCGACGAAGCCCAGTTCGGCGTTGCCGGTCTGCACAAATGCAAAGGTCTGGCCGATGCTTTCACCCTGCACCAGCTTCGGTGCCAGGGCGGCCTGCAGACCCAGCCTGTCGATCACTTGCACGGCGGCTGCGCCGTAAGGAGCGACTTTGGGGCTGGCGTAGGCCAGCTTGCGGAAGTTGCCGCTCCTGAGCACCTCGCCCCGGGCATCGACCCGGGTGGCATCGGCCGACCACAGCACCAGCGTGCCCGTGGCGTAGGTGAAGCGGCTGCCGGGCTGGGTCAGCCCGTCTTTCTCAAGCAGGGCGGGGCCCTGGGTGTCGGCGGCCAGCAGCAGGTCGAACGGGGCGCCATTGCGGATCTGGGCGACCAGTTTGCCGCTGGCGCCCAGCGTGAGCCTGATGGTGTGGCCGGTGGTTTTCTCCAGCACGGCGGCCACCGCCTTGATCGGCGCGGCGAAATTGGCGGCCACCGCGACCTGCACCTCGCCCGCCAGGCAGGCGGCAGAAAACACCCACCCCGCAGCGCTGCAAGCCAGAACGTTCAAGGCGCTTTTCATCCGTCGTCTTCAAGGCGCCGGCGGGCGCCGGCCGAGCCTGCGATAGACCGTGGCGCGACTGATGCCCAGTGCGCGCGCTGCCTGCTGGACGTTGCCGCGGGCGTCGGCCACGGCTTTGCGGATCAAGGCGATTTCAACGTCCTTGAGTTGTACCTGGCTGGTCATCGGTGCGGTCGTCGGGGCACTGCCGCAACGCTGGGCGATCGCCTGCAGGCGCAAGCCGGACCAAAGGGGCACCTCCATGGACGGCCCGGATTTGCGGCTGGCGTCGAACAGCAGCTCGAAAGGCATTGCAAACACCTCGCTGCCATGCACCCGGTCCCGGCTCGCGGCGCCGAGTTGCGAAGCCATCTGCCGCGCGGTGGGGTTGGCGCCCGTGACCCAGCCATCGGCGTCGAGGCAGACCAGTCCGTCGGTCTCATCGCCGAGCGCTCGCCCCGGCCAGTTCAGCCGCACCATGAGGCTGTGGGGTTGGCGCAGCATCAGCGCGTTTTCGATGCTGCGCGCAGACTGCGCCACGAGGTGACGCAATTCGGGGCGTTCCACGGCTTCGATGCCGGTCAGGTCGAGCATGCCCACGCACGCGCCGTCCGGCCCGGACACGGGTGCGCCGGCGCAACTGTACACCGAGGTGTCGGCGAAAAAATGCTCGCCACGGTGCAACCAGACGGGTTGCCGTTCGCTCAGCGCGGCGCATATCGCCGTGGTGCCGACCGAGGACTCCGAGAGGTCCACGCCGATGCGCGTGATCAGATCGGCGCGCCGGTCGCTGCGGTCGATGCGGCCATTGACATCGATCACCACGCCATCCGCGTTGGTCAGGATGGCGAAATAACGGGTGTTGGCGATCGCACGTGCCAAAGTGTCCAGCACCGGTCGCGCGGCTTCGACGAGGGCGCGGTTGTGCTCGGTGGTGCGTCGCAGTGCCGGCGCCGACACCGTGTCGAAGGTCAGCCGCTGCTCGGGACGGTGTCCGGTGGCCAGGCAGCGCCGCCACGAGCGCTCGACCCAGGGTTCCACTGCCGTCGTGGACGTCGGGCCGCCGTCATGCATCACCGCGCGGCGGGCGTCAGCGATCAGCGCGAGCCGGTCTTTGCGCTGCGCGGGAGACGGGTTGGGCGTGACGTGCATGGTGGGCAGGGGAAACTCTGGTTTTGATTGTGCTGGATTTTCATTGAGCGAGGCTGACACCCTTGCGCGCCGCGCCGACCCGTCAACTGTCGCAACTTGAGAATTTCGCCAGGCAAGCCACCGCTTTCAGGGTAAGTACTAGGTACAAGTCGAATTCCAGACCGAACAATGGCTATGCACTTCATTTCATAGGCAAGGCGCTTTTTTGTGCGCCACACCCCACAGGAGACACATATGCAAAAAGTCTTGCACATCAACGCAGACAAATGCACGGGCTGCATGCAATGCGAGATGGCCTGTTCCTTCGAGAACTATGGCACTTACGCAACCGCCAAGTCGCGCATCAAGGTCTTTGACTTCCACCATACCGGCAAGAAAGTCCCTTATACCTGCACGCAGTGCGACGAAGCCTGGTGCCTGCATGCCTGCCCGGTCGAGGCCATCACGGTCGACAGGGCGACCGGCGCCAAGGTCGTCAACGAGAGCACCTGCGTGGGCTGCAAGGTCTGCACCATCGCCTGCCCGTTCGGCACCATCAACTACGTTGCGGACACCGGCAAGGTGCAGAAATGCGACCTCTGCGGCGGCGAACCGGCCTGCGCCGAGGCCTGCCCCACCGGGGCTATCACCTTCATCGACGCCAACTGGTCCGGCCTGGGCAAGATGGCCCAGTGGGCCGACAAGCTCGGCAATCAAGCAACCACCGCATAAGGAGAACACATCATGTCCTGGGCTGGAAAAATTCTCCGCGTCAACCTCACCGCGGGCACCGTCAAGTCAGAACCTCTCAACATGGACTGGGCGCAGGCCTACCTGGGTTCAAGGGGCCTGGGTACCAAGTACCTGGTTGAAGAAGTTGATGCCACTGTGGACCCCCTGTCTGCCGCCAACAAGATCATCTGGGCCACCGGCCCGCTGACCGGCACCATGGCCTCCACCGGTGGCCGCTACACCGTGATCACCAAAGGTCCGCTGACGGGTGCCATTGCCTGCTCCAATTCGGGCGGCTACTGGGGTGCCGAGTTCAAGATGGCCGGTTGGGACATGGTCATTTTTGAAGGCAAGTCGGCCAAACCGGTCTTTCTCTACGTCAACGATGATTTCGCCGAATTGCGCGATGCCAGCCACCTTTGGGGCAAGAGCGTCTGGGAAACGGAAGAAATCATCAAGAAAGGCCTGCAAGACCCGCTGACCCGCGTCTCCAGCATCGGCAAGGCCGGTGAAAACGGCGTGCTGTTTGCCGCCGTGGTCAATGATCTGCACCGCGCGGCGGGCCGCTCCGGCGTGGGCGCTGTCATGGGCAGCAAAAACCTCAAGGCGATTGCCGTGCGCGGCACCAAGGGCGTGGGCAACCTGCGCGACCCGAAAGCCTTCATGGCGGCCGTCAAGGCCGGCAAGAAGGTGCTGGCCGAGAACGGCGTCACAGGCACGGGCCTGCCGGCCATGGGCACCCAGGTGCTGATGAGCGTGATCAACGAGGTGGGCGGTCTGCCCACCCGCAACCACCAGGACAACCAGTTTGAAGGGGCCAAGGACATTGGCGCCGAAGCCATGGCCACGCCGCGCAAGACCGATGGCAAGAAACAGCTGGTGACCAACCAGGCCTGCTTTGGCTGCACCATTGCCTGTGGGCGCATCAGCAAGATGGACGAGGGCCACTTCACCATCGAAAACAAGCCGCAGTACCGTGGTGCCAACGGCGGCCTCGAATACGAAGCCGCCTGGGCGCTGGGCGCGGCCAATGGCGTGAACGACCTGGAATGCCTGCAATACGCCAACCTGCTGTGCAACGAAGAGGGCATCGACCCGATCACCTTCGGGACCACCGTCGGTGCGGTGATGGAGCTTTACGGCATGGGTGTGCTGACCAAGGAGCAAATCGGCATTGAAGCGAATTTCGGCTCGGCCCGTGCGCTGGCGTTCCTGGCTGAGGAAACCGTCAACGGCCGTGGCTTTGGCGTGGAAATCGGCCAAGGCTCCAAACGCCTCACCGCCAAGTACGGCCACCCGGAACTGTCGATGAGCAGCAAGGGCCAGGAATTCCCGGCCTACGACGGTCGCGCCATCCAGGGCATTGGCCTGGCCTACGCCACCAGCAACCGTGGCGGCTGCCACCTGCGCGGCTACACGATTGCGTCCGAAATCCTGGGTATCCCGGTCAAGACCGATCCGCTGGAAAGCCAGGGCAAGCCCGATCTGGTCAAGGCCTTCCAGGATGCGACCGCCGCGTTTGACTCGTCTGGCCTGTGCATCTTCACCACCTTCGCATGGGGCCTGCAAGATCTGGCACCGCAGATGCAAGGTGCGTGCGGCGAGCAGTACACCGTTGATGAACTGGCGAAGATCGGCGAGCGCATCTGGAACATGGAGCGCGAGTTCAACAACCGTGCCGGCTTCACCAGCAAGGACGACAGCCTGCCCGCCCGCCTGACCAGCGTGGAAGGGGCTTGCAAGACCGGCCCCGCCAAGGGCAAGTTCAACGAACTGGCCACCATGCTGCCGCTTTACTACGAAGCACGCGGCTGGGACAGTGAAGGCCGCCCCACGGCCGCGACCAAGGAACGCTTGGGACTGTAAATAGCGAGAGGTCTCTGGGGTGAAGGTTTATTGGGGTCGGATCATTGGACGCGTCGCGGACATGTGCACTGACCCCAAGAAAACCTGACTCCATCAAGCCTCAGCGGTACCCACAGCGAAACAAGCAAGCGGTCTTCGGTGACCGCTTTTTTTCTGGAGAACCCCATGACCCACCACGTCATTCTCGGTGCCGGCCCGGCCGGTGTCATTGCCGCCGAAACCATTCGCAAGCTCAGCGCCCAAGACAGCATCACCCTCATCGGGGACGAACCTGAGCCGTCTTACTCGCGCATGGCCATCCCCTACCTGTTGATGGGCAATATCGACGAGCGTGGCACCTATCTGCGCAAAAGCCCGACGCACTTTGAAGATCTGGGAATCAAAGTGCTTCAAGCCAAGGTGGTGTCGGTGCAAGCGGCTACAAAAACAATAGTTTTTGCGAGTGGCGAAACACTGGTCTACGACACCTTGATGATCGCCACCGGCTCACACCCGGTGAGCCCGCCCATTCCCGGCATCCAGTCCGAAGGCGTTCACACCTGCTGGACGCTGGCGGATGCCCGAGCCATTGCCGAGCGCGCCAAACCCGGTGCACGTGTGCTGCAACTGGGCGCAGGTTTTATCGGCTGCATCATCATGGAATCGCTGGTCGCGCGCGGCGTGCACCTGAGTGTGGTGGAGATGGGCGACCGCATGGTGCCGCGCATGATGGGGCCGACGGCGGGTGGCATGATCCGCGACTGGTGCGAGGCCAAGGGGATTGAAGTCTTCACCGGTACGCGGGTCGAGTCGATTGAACCCGGCCAGCCCTTGAACGTGAAGCTGTCCAACGGCAACACCCTGCAGGCCGATCTCGTCATCAGTGCCGCTGGCGTGCGCCCGGCGATCGGCTTTCTGGAACACTCCGGCATCACCTGCCTGCTGGGCGTGTTGACCGACGAACATCTGCAAACCAACGTGCCCGGCGTGTTTGCCGCCGGTGACTGCGCCGAGGCCTTTGACAAGGTCAGCGGCAAGACCATGGTCAGCGCGATTCAGCCCAACGCCTCCGAGCAGGCGCGCATCGCCGCCACCAACATGGTCGCATTCGCGCGGGGCAAACCGGCGCCGGCCGACCTTAAAGGCGTGACGCAAATCAACGTGCTGGACACCCTGGGCCTCGTCTCGGCCAGTTTCGGCGACTGGCAGGGCAAGCCGGGCCATGACCATGTGGAACTGACCGACAAGGCCACGGGGCGTCATCTGAGCCTGCGTTTTCAGGACGACGTGATGGTGGGCTGCAACGCGGTCGGCTGGACCGAACACATTGGCGTGATGCGCGGCCTGGTCGAAGGCCAGATCAAGCTGGGTGAGTGGAAAGACAAGCTGATGCAGGACCCGACCCGCCTGGTGCAGGCCTACCAGGCCTCGGCACTGGCGCAGCACGACTGGTCCGGCGGCAAAACCGGGCGCAAGCGCTAGGGACTGGCGCAGGCATGAATATCACCTTCAAGCTTTTCGCCTCGCTCACCGACTACCTGCCCGCGGAGGCGAAGTACACCAACCTGGTGGCGCTGGACATTGCGCCTGACACCACCATTGGCCAACTGGTGGAACAGTACCGCCTGCCTGCAAAGCAGGTGCACCTGGTGCTGGTCAACGGGCATTACATTGCGCCGGAGCAACGCGCCAGCAAGACCCTGACGGAAGGCGATGTGCTGGCCATCTGGCCGCCGATTGCAGGCGGGTGACTCGCTGCCTTCGGTGAGGGGTGGCCGCCATGGAAAACTGCAGACTGTGTCGGCTGGCTTGCGCACCGGCGGCTGGCGCATCATCCGTTGTTCAGGTCGACAAACGCATCCATTACCAGGTGCGGGTTCTTCATCAATTCGTCTTTCCAGGCGCCCAGGTGACGGTGTGACTGGATCAGGCCGCGGATCGCGCCCACGTGGTGCGGGTGGCCGATGGTGATGGCGCCAATGAGCTGGTCGCCATCGAAACACAGGCGTGTGTAGATGAAGTTGGTTTCGTCCACGACTTCGGTGAGGTCCCCACCGGGGACGCCATTCCACATCCCGAAGGTGTGGGAGATCAGGCCCACCGTGTCCAGCACGTTCATGCTCAGGCTGCCGCGGTAGGGCACTTCCTTGCCGAGCATGTTCAGTGCGGCGACGCGGCCATGCTCGGTGGCGGTGGGTTGCAAGGCGTGCACGACCCACTCGCCGGTGGAGAAGTCACGCCCCTGGGCGACATCGCCGGCGGCGTAGATGTGCGGGACGGTGGTGCGCATGTGCGCGTCGATCAAGACCCCGCTTCGGATCTCCGCCTCGGTGCCTTCGAGAAACGATACATTCGGATGCACGCCAGTGGCCAGAATGATCAGATCCGCGTCGATGCTGCGGGTGTCCATGACCAGGCGCGGGCCAGGTTCAATGCCCAGGACGCGTCCGGTGGTGATGACTTCGACGCCGCGGCCCTCCAGCCAGCGCTGCAGCATGCCGCTGCCGACCGGGGTCATCATCGAACGCAGAATCTGGCCCGAGCGCCCGGCCACCACCGACAGCTTGGCGCCGCTGTTGACCAGCGATTTCATGCACACGCCCGCGACAAAACCCGCACCCAGCATGACCACACGTGCGCCGGGCACGAGCTTGGCGGCGATCTGGTGGGCATCCTCCAGCGTCCAGCACGTCACCGCGCCGGGCACATCGGTGCCAGGGAGGGGTGGCAGCGACGGGGAAGAGCCGGTGGCCACCAGCAAGCGGTCATAGGGGAGTTGTGTGCCGTCTTCCAGGTCGACCTGGCCACCGTTCGGGCCGGCGTGCACCTTGAGCGCCTTGCCATGGAGGTAACGGATGCCCAGCGCTTGCAGATGGTTGAGCGAGCGG
This sequence comes from Hydrogenophaga sp., assembly GCA_011391595.1. GTDB lineage: Bacteria > Pseudomonadota > Gammaproteobacteria > Burkholderiales > Burkholderiaceae_C > JAABQG01. The sequence continues at coordinate 43,349 of JAABQG010000021.1, read as the reverse complement.
CGCTGGCGGGCGCCTCCATCGTCGATGGCGCCGCTGAGAATGTAGGGGATGGCCATGCGCGCATAGGGCTCCCCGGGTTCTCCACCGACCAACGTGATGGTGGCCTGGGAATCATTTTCGCGCAGGGTTTCCGCGGCGCGCACGCCGGCGGGACCGGCACCGATAATGACAAAGTTCATGGTCGTTCACCTTTGTGCATCCGGTGTGGATGCGTTTTCATCAAGCTCGGCAAGCTCTGAGCCCTGTCTCGCCAGAAGCATGGCAGTGCAGCCGAGGACCCGTTTTGCAGTGTAGCGAATATGGCTGGGCGCGTCTGCCGCGGAAGGTACAAAGTACGCCCCACCTCGAGCAAAAGCCAAACTGATCTGGCCCCCAGCGCCGTCAGGAAAACTGTGGCGGTGCGGTGAACGAGTGCTGCTGCTAAAGTTGCCGGATGCGGATCACTCCGAAGCCCTTTGCCTCGCTGAGCGATTGCCTGCCAGCGCACGCGAGAAGCAGCCATGTCATCGGGCTCGACGTGGCGCCCGACGCGCCGATCAGGTGGGTCATCGAGCCCTTTGGCCGGTGTCTGAGTGGCCCGCCAGTTTGCCCATCTTCATCTGAATCCCCGGAGTTTCCATGCAGTCTTTTTACGCCGAGCGATTTGACCGCGAAATGGGCTGCACCGAGGCCGAGTGGCTGGCGTGGTTGCCCAACGCCATTGGCGACAACTTCTGGAAGCTGCAGGACAAGGCGGCGGGGGTGCGCATCGGCGACGGCGCGCTGGGGCTGACCTGGTCGGTTGGCGCGCCGCGCGTGATCGCCCTGATACGCATGCCGCGCCTGCTCGTCAATTTCCGCTTTGCCGGGCTCGACGAGGCCCAACGCTACGCCTTCATGAAGCGTTTTGACCTTTACATGCAGCGCGGCGGTGGCTGACGGCAACAAAAAAAGTCTTCCCGGCGCGAATCCACCTTGGCTGCTTTTTTTTGAGTCGTTTTTTTCCGTACTTCCGCGAACTTCGCGGGCTCAGCCGGCCGGAACGCCGGCTGACGCGCCGCCCGACAATGGCATTTCGCCACCCAGCGCGTCGAACAGATCCGGGATCAGCTTGCCCAGTTCACCCGTGGCAATGGCGACATCGGCGTCAAAGCCGTCTTCCTTGCCGGCCGAGCTGCCGTCGAAGACACCTTCCAGGAAACTGATCTTCTTGAGCTGCAGTGTCTCAGTCAGCACGAAGCCTACGCGGCCGTCCCAGCTCAGCGCCAGCTTGACCGGCAGCTTTCCCTGCGCCACATGGTGGCGGATCTCGTCGTTGAGCAGGTTGTGGCGCGTGAACTTCACCACCGATTTTTCCTCATCGTTCGACTTGAGTTCGCACTCGCGCTCCACGCTCAGGCGCAGTGGCCATTCTTCGGGGGTTTGCGCCGTCAGCCATTGCGTCATGCCGACCTGGGGCGAGACGGTCGTCTGCACCAGCGTCAGCGGCAGGCCGGGCAGGGCGCTGACCAGCGCGGTGATCACCTCGTCGGCCTTGGCCTGGCTGCCGGCGTCCGTCATCAGCAGGTGCGACGCCAGGTCGATCCAGACCAGCACCGATGATTGTTTGGTGAAGGCCATCGGCAGCAGGGCCAGCAGGGCGTCTTCACGGATTTCCTTGACCTCGCGCTTGCCGGGCTTGCGACCGGTGGCTTTCTCGATCTGCTCGATCTGCTCCTGCGCCTTGCGCTTGACCACCGCGCCGGGCACGGCCTTGGTCTCGATCTGCAGCTTGAGGATGCGCTGGCCGCCAATGGATTCGACCAGCGCGCCATTTTTTTCGCCCCGGGGCTCGATCCAGCCAATCGATTTTTCCTGCGTGGCGCCGCATTCGACAAAGCGCGCGGGCGACACGGCTTCTTCCATGTATTCGACCGTGGCTGACCAGTCGGCGCCGATGCGGTAGACGATGAGGTTCTTGAACAAAGGTTTCCTTGAGAGGGTTGGGGATGGGGGATCGGAAAAAAAGGACCTTGCCTGACGGGTGCAAGGCGGGGGCGCATCTTAATGGATCAGGGAGTCGCCGCGCCGGGCCGAAATGGCGCCACGGGAAGCTTCAGGACACGAAATAGGGGCAAATAATGACCTGATCCAGCGTCGCCCGGACCTATTTAGCTATGAAAAACATCGCTGTCCTGAGCCCGAGAATCGTCAGTGTCAGCGAGCCCAACAGGTGCAGCAGTGTCGTGCCCAGCGCCAGGGCATAGCGCTGAAGCTGGAGCATGCCCACCACCTCGGCGCTGAAGCTGGAAAACGTCGTCAGCGCGCCCAGAAAGCCGGTCACCAGCGCCAGCCGCCACACCGGGTCGAGCTCGGGCAGGTTGTTGAACACCGCGACACAGATGCCCACCAGATAGCCGCCGATCAGGTTGGCGGCCAGCGTGCCCCAGGGCAGCAATTCGTGGGACGAACTGAGCCACAGGTTCAGACCCCAGCGCAAGAGTGCGCCGACGCTGGCGCCCAGGCAGATGGCGATCACTTGCAGCATGGAGGTTTCCGGAAATTGACGGGACAATACAAGCCATGACTGTACCCGTGATGCAAAGCCCGGCCGGCATCACCCTGCGGCCGACGGCGCCTGGCCAGGCCCCTTTTCTGGGCGTGGTGATGCTGGACACCCGCTTTCCGAGACCGCCCGGTGATCTGGGCAACGTCGAAACCTATACGGTGCCGGTGCGCATCCGCGTCGTGCGCGGCATCTGGCCGGACAAGGTGGTGCAGTCGGCCACCGCCTTGCGCGCCGGGCGCGTCGGGCCGGCCTTCGCGGCGGTGGTGCGAGACTTCGCGCAAGAGGGCGCGGCCGCCATCACCACCACCTGCGGTTTCCTGGTCTTGCTGCAAGCGCAATTGCAGGCCGCCGCCCGGGTGCCGGTCATCACCTCCAGCCTGATGCTGCTGCCCGGATTGCTGGCGGCACAGCCGCGCGTTGGCGTGCTGACCATCAGTGCGAGTAAGCTGGGCAAGGAACACCTGCGCACTGCTGGCGTGGCCCGCGAGCGACTGAATGATGTGGTGGTGCAGGGCGTGGACCCCCAGGGCGAGTTCGCCACGCGCATCCTGGGCAACCAGCCCGAAATGGATCTGGCGCTGGCGCGCGCCGATGTGGTGGCCGCGGCCCTGGCGCTGAAGACGCGCGAGCCCGCGCTCACCGATGTGGTGCTCGAATGCACCAACATGCCGCCATACCGGGATGCGATCCTGGAGGCCACGGGGTTGAAGACCTGGTGCCTGCTTGACGATGCCAGGCTGTTCAGGCCATTTCAGGCGCCGCCTGCGTCGCCATCAGGCAGTCCCTGACGCGATCTTTCACGGCGTTGGCTCACACTGGTGGGCGAGCCGACGGCGCTCAGGCACTCATTTTTTCCGGCAGCCAGGTGACGATGCCGGGAAAGAGATAGATCAGCGCCACGCCCACACACATCAGCAGGAACATGGGCATCGTGACACGGGCAATCCAGGTGAGCTGGCGCCCGGTCATGCCTTGCAGCACGAACAGGTTGAAGCCTACCGGCGGCGTGATCTGCGCCATCTCGACCACCAGCACAATGAAGATGCCAAACCAGATCGGGTCGATTCCGGCGGCCTGCACGGTGGGCATCAGCACGCCCATGGTCAGGACGACCATCGAGATGCCGTCCAGGAAGCAGCCGAGGATGATGAAGAACACCGCGAGCGCGACGATCAGCTGCGCCTGGCTAAGGTCCAGGGTGGCAATCCATTCGGCCAGATGGCGCGGCAGGCCGATGTAGCCCATCGACAGCGTCAGGAAGGCGGCCCCGGCCAGGATCAGCGCGATCATGCAGTACAGCCGCGTGGCGCCCATCAGGGCGTCGCGAAAGGTGGCCCAGTTCATCGAGCCCTGCAGCGTGGACAGCACCAGCGAGCCGACCACGCCCACGGCAGCGGCCTCGGTGGCCGTGGCCACGCCGGAGTAGATCGAGCCGAGCACCGCGGCGATCAGCAAGACGACGGGAATCAGGCTGCGCGAGCGCGACAGCTTCTGCAGGAAAGTGGTCTTTTCGTCGGAGGCGGGCACCTGCTGCGGGTTGCGCAGGGCCCACAGCATGATGTAGCCCGAGAACAGCGCGGCCAGCATGATGCCCGGCAGGACGCCGGCAATGAAGAGTTTCGAAATCGACACCTCGGCGGCCACGCCATAGACGATCATGATGATCGACGGCGGGATCAGCAGGCCCAGCGTGCTGGCGCCGGCCAGCGTGCCGATGATCATGTGCTCGGGGTAGCCGCGGGACTTCAGCTCGGGCAGGGTCATCTTGCCGATCGTCGCGCAGGTGGCGGCACTCGACCCCGAAACCGCCGCGAAGATGGTGCAGCCGATCACGTTGGTATGCAGCAATCGCCCGGGCAGGGCCTGCACCCAAGGTGCCAGGCCCTTGAACATGTCCTGGCTCAGTCGCGTTCGAAACAATATTTCGCCCATCCAGACGAACAGGGGCAGGGCGGTGAGCGTCCAGCTGCTCGACGAGCCCCAGACCGTCACTGCCATGGCGTCGCCGGCCGGGCGCGACGAGAACAGCGTCACCGCCATCCAGGCCACGCCGGTCAGGGTCAGGCCGACCCAGACACCGCTGCCCAGGATCAGCAGCAGGGACAGCAGCAGCGCAGCGGTAATTGCAAGGTCGTTCATGGCTTACTCATTGCGCAGCGATTCATCGCTGCTTGGCGCGAATCGCTGGCCCCTGATTTCAAGCACCAGTTCGTCGAAAAAGGCGATGGCCAGGATCACCGTGCCCACGGCCATGCCGATCTGCGGGATCCACAGCGGCGTGGCGTCGCTGGCGGTGGAAATGTCGTGAAACGTGCGCGATTGCCAGGCCAGGCGGCAGCAATAGAAGGCGAACAGGGCGGACAGGGCCGAGGCGAACCCGAGCGCCCACAACTCCAGGCCCTTCTTCCAGCGCCCTTTCACAGCACCCAGGATCAGGGTCACGCGGATGTGTTCGCCGCGCTTGAGCGTGTGCGCCAGCGCCAGGAAGCCGCTGGCCGCCATCAGGTAGCCCGCGTAGGCGTCGGTGCCTGGCACATGAAAGTGGAACTGCCGGCCGGCGACGGACAACAGCACCATGCCGAGCAGGCAGACCATGAAAAACGCCGCCAGGGCGGCGGCGCCGTTGTAGAGAGCGTCGAGCGCCTTGCGCATCAGCCGCTCGTCAGGGCTTGGTATAGGCGTCGATCAGCGCCTTGCCCTCGGGGCCGGCTTTTTCGAGCCATTCCTTGAGCATCACGTCGCCGACCTTTTTCATGTCCGCCTTGAGCTGGGCTGAAGGCGCCACGATGTTCATGCCGTTGGCCTTGAGCTTGTCCAGCGAGTCGGTGTTGGTCTTCTTGGAGGCCGCAATGCCGCGCACCTCGGCGTCGGCGGCGGCCTTCATGACGGCCTGCTTCGTGGGCCCGTCCAGCGCATCAAAGGCCGCCTTGTTGACGATCACCGCATTCTTGGGAAGCCAGGCCTGGGTGTCGTACCAGTACTTGATGTGCTCGTAGGTCTTGGTGTCGAAGCCGGTCGAGCCCGACGACATGTAGGACTCGACGACACCGGTGGCCATGGCCTGCGACAGCTCCGCCGCCTGCACCGTGACGGGCTGGGCGCCCACCAGTTCGGCAATGCGCGCGGTGGCAGGGCTGTAGGCGCGCCATTTCACGCCCTTGAGGTCGGCCGCCGAGCTGATCGGCTTCTTGACATAGATGCCCTGGGGCGGCCACGGCACCGCGTACAGCAGCGCCATGCCCTGCTCGGCGAGTTTCTTCTCCAGGAAGGGCTTTTGCACCTTGTACAGCTTGGCCGACTCGTCATAGCTGTCGGCCAGGAAAGGCAGGCCGTCGGCGCCAAACAGCTGCCACTCGTTCTGGAAATTGGCCAGCAGAATTTCGCCGGCCTGTGCCTGCCCGCCCTGGACCGCGCGCTTGATCTCGGGCGCCTTGAACAGCGAGCCATTGGCATGCACCGTGATCTTGAGCTTGCCGCCGGTGGCCTTGTCCACGTCGTTGGCGAACTCCTGCAGGTTGACCGAGTGGAAGTTGGTGGCCGGGTAGGCGGCGGGCAGGTCCCACTTGGTCTGGGCAAAGGCCGAGCCGGCGGCCAGCGACAGGGTGATGGCGGCCATGGAAGTGGAGAGTGCAAACAGGCGACGTTTCATGAAAGGCTCCGTAACGAGGTGGGTTGGTGATGGTCGCACTGTAGTGCCGACGGGGTGAATGGTGATTGGTGTTTTCCCTGAATGTCAACAAATCGTTGATAAATTGTTTGTGATCTATCTACAATCCGGCTCTTGCAATAACGATGCCATGTTGCCGGGCCGGGTCCGGATGGCGCCCCGCGCCGCGGTCGTCCCGATGGCGCGCTTTCAGGAGGATGTGGATGCCGAAGAAAGCCGTTTCCCCCCCGCCAGCGCCCGCCATCCGGCCGGCCGCGGCCTCGCCCATCGTTTCTTCGGCGCACCTGGTGTCGCCGCAGAGCGCCGAGTTGAGCGAGTTCGAGTTCGGCCTCATCGTGGCCGGCAACGCCTTTCACCGCTGGATCGCGCACTGCATGAGTGCGGCCGGCCTGAAAGACCTGACGCCGCTGGACGTGCTGGTGCTGCACCACGTCACGCACCGGGCGCGCGACAAACGCCTGGCCGACATCTGCTTCATCATGAACGTGGAAGACACGCACCTGATCAACTACGCGCTGAAGAAGCTGCAGAACCTCGGCGTGGTGGTGGGCAGCAAGAACGGCAAGGAAGTGACCTACGCCTCCACCGAAATCGGGCGCGGCTATGTGCAGCGTTACCGCGAAATCCGCGAGGCCTGTCTGATCAACGCGCTGAAGGCCGACGACGGCCTGAACCGCGACATCGGTGAACTCGCCCGGCTGCTGCGCGTGTTGTCGGGCATGTACGACCAGGCGGCCCGCGCGGCGGCGTCCTTGTGAAACACCCCCGAAGCGGCTGCCGCCGCCTCCCCCTCAAGGGTGCGACACCTGCGGCCCGGCAAAGCCGGTTCCGCGGTGTCCCTGGCTTGGGGCCTCGCCCCCTTGTTGCAATGGAGAAATCCGCATGATTGAACAACTTGCACCCCGTTGGCAGTTCTGGATCGACCGCGGCGGCACTTTCACCGACGTGGTGGGCCGCCGGCCCGAGCCGGGCGGCGGCTATTCCCTGGTGACACACAAGCTGCTGTCCGAGAACCCCGAGCAGTACCGCGACGCCGCGGTCGCCGGCATCCGTCATCTGCTGGGCCTGTTGCCCGGCGAGCCGGTGACGCCGGCGCAAGTCGAGTGCGTGAAGATGGGCACCACGGTGGCCACCAACGCGCTGCTGGAGCGCAAGGGCGAACCGACGCTGCTGGTAACCACGCGCGGCTTTCGTGACGCGCTGCGCATCGCCTATCAGAACCGCCCGCGCCTGTTCGACCGCCGCATCGTGCTGCCGGAGCTGCTGTACAGCCGCGTGATCGAGGCCGAGGAGCGCGTCGGTACACAGGGCGACCTGGTGCAAGCGCTCGATGAAGGCGACCTGCGCGCTCAGTTGCAGGCCGCCTTCGACACCGGCCTGCGCAGCGTGGCCATCGTCTTCATGCACGGTTACCGCTTCACCGCGCACGAGCAGGCGGCCGCGCGCATCGCCCGTGAGGTCGGTTTCACCCAGGTCAGCACCAGCCACCAGACCAGTCCGATGATGAAGTTTGTGAGCCGCGGCGACACCACGGTGGTCGATGCCTACCTGTCGCCGATCCTGCGCCGCTATGTGGAGCAGGTGGCCGCGGAGATGCCGGGCGTCAAGCTGTACTTCATGCAGTCTTCCGGCGGGCTGACCGACGCGCACGCCTTCCAGGGCAAGGACGCGATCCTGTCCGGCCCGGCGGGCGGCATCGTCGGCATGGCCCGGACAGCGGAGTTGGCGGGCATCGAAAAAGTGATCGGCTTCGACATGGGCGGCACCTCGACCGACGTGTCGCACTTCGCGGGCGAGTTCGAGCGCGAGTTCGAGACCCAGGTGGCCGGCGTGCGCATGCGCGCGCCGATGATGAGCATCCATACCGTGGCCGCGGGCGGCGGCTCGATCCTGGCCTTTGACGGTTCGCGCTTTCGCGTGGGGCCGCAGAGCGCCGGGGCCAACCCCGGCCCGGCGAGTTACCGGCGCGGGGGCCCGCTGGCCGTGACTGACGCCAATGTGATGGTCGGCAAGATCCAGCCGGCGTATTTCCCCAAGGTCTTTGGCCATGGCGCCGACGAGGCGCTGGACGGCGAGGTGGTGCGCGAGAAGTTCGCCGCGCTGGCCGCGTTGACCGGTCGCGCGCCCGAGGAGGTGGCCGAGGGTTTCATCCAGATCGCGGTGCAGCAGATGGCCAATGCCATCAAGAAAATTTCGGTAGCGCGCGGCTACGACGTGACGCGCTATACCCTGCAGTGCTTCGGCGGCGCGGGCGGCCAGCACGCCTGCCTGGTGGCCGATGCGCTGGGCATGACGCGTGTGTTCGTGCACCCGCTGGCCGGCGTGCTGAGCGCCTATGGCATGGGCCTGGCCGATCAGAACGTGATCCGCGAACAGGCGGTGGAACTGCAGCTGACGCCCGACGCCCTGCCGGAGATCGTTGCGAAGCTCGATACGCTGGCTGCGGCCGCGGGGGGCGAACTGGCCCGTCAACAGGCCAGTGCGGGCGCCATCACGACGCACCGGCGGGTGCATGTGCGCTACGAGGGCAGTGACTCGGCGCTGGTGGTGGGTTGGCCGCTGCAGGGTGCCGATGCGTCTTTGCCGACGCAGGTGCTCGCCGCCATCACCGCCGGCTTCGAAGCTACCTACCGCCAGCGCTTCGCCTTCCTGATGCAGGGCAAGGGCCTGGTCGTTGAAGCGGTGTCGGTCGAGGCTGTGGTGGCTGGCGACGCGCCGGCCGAGCCGAGCCACGCCGTGCAACCGCCGCGCGCGCTGCCGCGGCGCAGCACCGTGCCGGTCTACTCCGGCGGCTGCTGGCAGGACGCCGCGCTGGTGGTGCGCGAGGACCTGCGCCCCGGCGACCTGATTCCCGGACCGGCCATCATTGCCGAGAAGAACGCCACCACCGTGGTCGAGCCCGGCTGGGAGGCGAGGCTCACCGCACTGGACCACCTGGTGCTGGAGCGCCGCGAGGCCCGCGCCGTCACCTACGCCGCAGGCACCACCGCCGACCCGGTGCTGCTGGAGGTGTTCAACAACCTGTTCATGAACATCGCCGAGCAGATGGGCCTGCAGCTGCAGAACACCGCCTACTCGGTCAACATCAAGGAGCGCCTCGATTTCAGCTGCGCGCTGTTCGACGCCGAGGGCCACCTGATCGCCAACGCGCCGCACATGCCGGTGCACCTGGGCAGCATGGGCGAGAGCATCAAGACCGTGATCCGCGAGAACGCCGGCACCATGCAGCGCGGTGATGTCTACGTGCTGAACGACCCCTACCACGGCGGCACGCACCTGCCCGACATCACGGTCATCACACCGGTGTACCTGGGTGACTCCGAGGTGCCGATGTTCTACGTGGGTTCGCGCGGCCACCATGCCGACATTGGCGGCACCACGCCGGGCTCAATGCCGCCGTTCTCCACCCGCATCGAGGAAGAGGGCGTTCAGATCAACAACGTCAAGCTGGTCGAGCGCGGCGTGCTGCGCGAGGCGGAGATGGTTGCGTTGTTGCAGAGTGGCGAATACCCTTCAAGAAACCCCGCGCAGAACATGGCCGATCTCAGGGCGCAGATCGCCGCCAACGAGAAAGGCGTGCAGGAATTGCGCAAGATGGTGGACCAGTTCAGCCTGGACGTGGTGCAGGCCTACATGCGCCATGTGCAGGACAACGCCGAGGAGTCGGTGCGCCGCGTCGTCACGCGCCTGAAGGATGGCGCCTTCACGCTGGCGCTGGACAACGGCGCGCAGATCCAGGTCGCGATCCGTGTCGATGCGGCCAGCCGCAGCGCCACCATCGACTTCACCGGCACCAGCCCCCAGCAGACCAACAACTTCAACGCGCCCACGGCGGTCTGCATGGCGGCGGTGCTGTATGTGTTCCGCACGCTGGTGGACGACGACATCCCGCTTAACGCCGGTTGCCTGAAGCCGCTCCTGGTGATCATCCCGCCGGGCTCCATGCTGAACCCGAACCCGCCGGCCTCGGTGGTCGCGGGTAACGTGGAAACGTCGACCTGCATCACCAACGCGCTGTTCGGCGCGCTGGGCGTGATGGCCGGCAGCCAGCCGACCATGAACAACTTCACCTTCGGCAACGCGCGCCACCAGTATTACGAGACCATCTCGGGCGGCAGCGGGGCGGGCGGGGCGTTCGACGCGGCGGGCGTGCTGACGGGCGGCTTCAATGGCACCAGCGTCGTGCAGACGCACATGACCAACTCTCGCCTGACCGACCCGGAGGTGCTGGAGTTCCGCTTTCCGGTGCGCCTGGACAGCTTCGCCATCCGCCAGGGCTCGGGTGGCGCCGGGCGCTGGACAGGTGGCAACGGTGGCGTGCGGCGGGTGCGTTTCCTGGAGGCAATGACGGCGAGCATCCTGTCCAATGGCCGGGTGCATCCGGCGTTCGGCCTGGCCGGTGGCGAGGCGGGGGCGCCGGGCATCAACCGCGTGGTTCGGGCCGACGGCCGCATCGAGACGCTGGCCCACATCGGCAGTGCGGAGATGTTGCCGGGCGATGTTTTCGAGATCCACACGCCCGGAGGTGGCGGATTTGGCCCCGTCGCGGAGAAATCTTGATAAAAATCCCGCATTCCCAGCGTCGAACCGTCATTATCAGCTATGGATTCAGGAGTTGACCGTGGACGCGTTGATGGACAGCTACCGCTTTCTCGCGCACTACAACACCGGCTTCAATGCGCGCCTGTATGACGCCTGCGAGCAGTTGGATGACGCGGCCCGCAAGGCCCCGCGCGGCGCGTTCTTTGGCTCCATCCATGCCACGCTGAACCATTTGCTCTGGGGCGACATGATGTGGCTGGGCCGCTTTGCGGCGCAAGGTGAAGCCCCGGACGTCTTGCCGGCCGACCTGCTCGTTTTGCCCGCCGGTGCCCACCACGAGACCGAACTGCACGCCGACTGGACCGCACTGCGCGCCCACCGCGCCCGGCTGGACGCCGCGATCGAAGCCTGGCTGGCCGCGCTGCCGGCGGACTTCCCGCAGCGCAGCATGCGCTACATCAATACCAAGGGGGTGCAACGTGTCCACCCGATGTGGCAGGCCCTGACGCATTTCTTCAACCACCAGACACACCACCGCGGTCAGGTGAGCACGCTGCTGATGCAGGCGGGCGTGGACGTGGGCGTGACGGACCTGATTGCCTGGGTTCAGTAGATGAAAAATCGATAGCAGGAAAAGGCTGTTCGACGCTGGGCCAAGGCTCAAAAAGCATGAAAAAACCCGCCGTAGCGGGTTTTCAGGGTTGCCCCGCCGGGGGCGGCAGCGAAAGTGAGCGGGATGCGCTTACTTCTTGGCGGCGCTGGCGGCCGGCTTGGCGGCATCGGCAGGTTTGGCAGCGGGCTTCTCGTCTTTCTTGGCATCCTTGGCCTTCGCATCGTCAGCCTTCTTGGCCTTGGCGTCGTCCTTGGCCTTCTTGTCGGCTTCCTTCTTGGCCGCGGCCTCTGCCTTGGGGTCGGCCTTGGCATCCTTGGCGGGTGCTGCGGCGGCCGCAGCCGGCTTGGCCTCGGCCTTCTTGTCTTCGGCCTTGGCGGGCATTGCCGCAGCCGGCTTGTCGTCCTTCTTGGCCGGTGCCGCAGCAGCAGGCGCGGCAGCGGCGCCCTTGAAGCCGGCGCCATTCACCGTCAGGCCTTCGGCGGAAAATTTGGCGGCGTTGGTGTCGCCCACACCCTGGACGCGGGTGATGAAGTCGTTCCAGTCCTTGTAGTTGCCCTTCTTGCGCTCGTCCAGGATCTTGGTCGAGATGCCCGGGCCGATGCCCTTGATGCTGTCGAGTTCCGCAGCGGTGGCTTTGTTCACATCCACGGCGGCAAATGACGCAGCGGCATACAGCATGGCCACAAGGGCCAGAATCTTCTTCAACATGGGGTTTACTCCTCGGTCATGAAAAACCCGGCAGGTTTGCCGGGAGGGCCCAACTATAACGGGGCAGGGCGACGCACCGTTGACGGCGGGTCTGTGTGCTGTTCCAGGTGAACGCCCGCAGACGGTTCGGTAAGAGCGGCGACGTCGCCTGGCGCGGGCTCAGAGCTCCTCCACCCGTTGCGGCGGGTAGCTGTCCCAGGCCTGGCAACCGGGGCATTGCCAGAAGTGATCTTTGGCCTCGAAACCGCAGGCGGCGCAGCGGTAGCGGCTCAAGGGCTTGACCGCGTGGTCGAGCGCTCGCTGGACCAGCGGGTGGAATTGGTCGTGCTCGAGCTTTTCACCGGCAATCCAGCGCGCGGCAGCGATCAGCGACGGTTCCCGTTCCAGATGGCGGATATACCCCGCGCGGGCATCGATGCCCGCCGCGCCTTCCAGCCTGACGATGGCCTCCATCACGTCGAGTGAGGGCATCTGTTCATAGCTGGCGTGCAACAAGCCAAGGACCTGCTGGGTCCGGCCGCAGACTTGGGCAGTTTCGGCCAGGGCAATGGCGACCAATGGCGTCGCCGCAGGCGCCGCCTGCATCAGGTCAACCATCGTGGCCAGGGCCGCATCGTGATGCCCCTGTGACCGTTGCAGGCTGGCCAGTTGAATCCTGGGGCGTGCCGATGGCGGCGCGTCAGCGATGGCCTGCTCCAGCAGTCGCTGTGCGGACCCCAGGTCGCCAGAGGCGGTGAAGGTGGCGGCCTGTTCACACAGATAGTGCGCCAGTCGCCCGGAAAAGCTGGCCTCGCCCGAGGCTTCAAGCTTGCGCGCCACCTCGGCCGCTTGCGGCCATTCCCGCGAGCGCTCATAGATGGACAGCAACGCCAGCCGGGCCTGATTCTCGAAAGGCGTTTTGTCCAGCTTGCGCAACGCATCCTCCGCCCGGTCGAGCAGGCCGGCCTTGAGGAAGTCGAGTGCCAGCGCGTGCTGGGCGCGGGTGCGGTCGGCAGCCGTCAGGTCACCCCGGGAGAGCAGATGTTCGTGAACCCGAACCGCGCGGTCGTATTCGCCTCGCCGGCGAAACAGGTTGCCCAGCGCGAAATGCAGCTCGGACGTGTCGGGGTCGTTCTGCACGGCCTCGATAAAGGCATCGATGGCCTGATCCTGCTGCTCGTTGAGCAGGAAGTTCAGACCCTTGAAATAAGCCTTGGGGGCACGCCGGTTTTCAACGCGGAGCTGCCGCAGATCAAAGCGCGACGCGACCCAGCCCATCATGAAGGCCAGGGGCAGGCCCAGCAGGATCCAGACGAAATCAAAGTCCATGGGCAGGCGGTGACGGCGGGGTGGGTCCGCTGGCGGGGGTGGGAGCGGCATCGCGCTGAACCCGCCGGGCGGCCTTGCGGTGCTGCCACCAGCGCGGAACCATGCCCAGGACACCGATGGCCACGCCGGCGGTGAAGGCGGTCAACACCACCAGCACCAGCGGGGTGCGCCACTGTGTGCCAAAGAAAAAATGCACGGTGGCATCCTGCTGGTTGTTCAGCGCGAAGGCAAACAGGGTAAAAAAAATGGCTGCCTTAAGCATCCACTTAAGCAGCCACAAGAGTTTCTTCATGAGTCTCCCCGGTGACGGATCGATTCTAGCGTTGCGCCCGGCAGGCTGAAGCTGCAGAGCGACGCCGTCTGCCGGCCGTTCAGGTCGGTTTCGCGGCGTTCAGTTCTGCGGTGCGTTTGTCCACGGCTTCGCGCAGGGCCTTGCCTGGCTTGAAGTGCGGCACGCGCTTCTCGGGAATCGCCACGCTCTCGCCTGAACGCGGGTTGCGTCCCATGCGTGGCGGGCGACGGTTGATCGAAAAACTGCCGAACCCGCGAATTTCAATGCGGTGCCCCCGCACCAGCGCATCGCTCATCGCGTCCAGAATCGTCTTGACGGCGAATTCTGCATCGCGATGGGTGAGCTGGCCAAAGCGGGCCGCCAGTTCTTCGACGAGGTCGGATCTAGTCATCTGGCAAGTTGCGGACAGTTCGCGCGGACGGTTTGCGCCGCCCAGCGCGGTCTGTCATGCAAAGTTACTTCGACTCGTTATTGTCCAGCTTGGCGCGCAGCAGTGCGCCGAGGCTGGTCGTGCCAGCGTTTTCACGCGCCGACTGCTGGCTCAGGGACTGCATGGCTTCGTTCTGGTCCGCCATGTCCTTGGCCTTGATCGACAGCTGGATATTGCGGGTCTTGCGATCCACGTTCACCACGACAGCCGTGACCTCGTCACCTTCCTTGAGCACGTTGCGGGCATCTTCCACGCGGTCGCGGGAGATCTCGCTGGCGCGCAGGTAACCGATGATGTCTTCACCCAGGTCGATCTCGGCGCCACGGGCGTCCACGGTCTTGACCTTGCCGGTCACGATCTGGCCCTTGTCGTTGACCGACACGAAGGTGGTGAAGGGATCCTGGTCGAGCTGCTTGATCCCCAGCGAGATGCGCTCGCGGTCCACGTCCACGGCCAGCACCAGAGCCTCGACTTCCTGGCCCTTCTTGTAGTTGCGCACGGCGGCTTCGCCGGTTTCGTTCCAGGACAGGTCGGACAGGTGCACCAGGCCGTCGATGCCGGCAGCCAGGCCGACGAACACACCGAAGTCGGTGATCGACTTGATCGGGCCCTTGACGCGGTCGCCGCGCTTGGTGTTCTGCGCGAATTCCTGCCACGGGTTGGCCTTGCACTGCTTCATGCCCAAGCTGATGCGGCGCTTGTCCTCGTCGATCTCCAGGACCATGACTTCGACTTCATCGCCCAGCGCCACGAGCTTGGCCGGGGCGATGTTCTTGTTGGTCCAGTCCATCTCGGAGACGTGCACCAGGCCTTCGATGCCGGGTTCGAGTTCCACGAACGCGCCGTAGTCGGCGATGTTGGTGATCTTGCCGAACATGCGCGTGCCTTGCGGGTAGCGGCGGTTCACGCCCATCCACGGGTCATCGCCCATCTGCTTGAGACCCAGGGACACGCGGTTCTTCTCGGTGTCGAACTTGAGGATCTTGGCGGAGATTTCCTGGCCGGCCTGAACGACTTCGCTCGGGTGGCGGACGCGGCGCCAGGCCATGTCGGTGATGTGCAGCAGGCCGTCGATGCCGCCGAGGTCCACGAACGCACCGTATTCGGTGATGTTCTTGACCACGCCACGCACCACGGAACCCTCTTTCAGGGTTTCCATCAGCTTGGCGCGTTCTTCGCCCATGCTGGCTTCCACCACCGCGCGGCGGCTCAGCACCACGTTGTTGCGCTTGCGGTCGAGCTTGATGACCTTGAATTCCAGGGTCTTGTTCTCGTACGGAGACAGGTCCTTGGTCGGGCGGGTGTCCACCAGCGAGCCAGGCAGGAAGGCGCGGATGCCATTGACCAGCACGGTCAGGCCGCCCTTGACCTTGCCGCTGGTCGTGCCGGTGACGAATTCGCCGGATTCCAGGGCTTTTTCCAGGCTCATCCACGAAGCCAGGCGCTTGGCGGTGTCGCGCGACAGGATGGTGTCGCCGTAGCCATTTTCGATGGAGCCGATGGCCACCGACACGAAGTCGCCGACCTGGACTTCGACTTCGCCCTTGTCGTTCTTGAATTCTTCCAGGGGCACGTAGGCCTCGGACTTGAGACCGGCGTTGACCACCACGAAGCTGTGTTCGATGCGCACGACTTCAGCGGTGATGACTTCGCCCGGACGCATTTCGGTGCGTTCCAGCGATTCGGCAAATAGGTCGGCAAAAGATTCAGACATTGATTTTCCTGATGCGCAGGCAGGTCTTACGGCGGCGGAATTGCCATCGTTTGCGGAAGCTGACTGCGGCGGTTGCTTGCGGGGAGCCCGCGGTTAAGTTGAAAAACCACACGGCCGGTGCGCGTGAGGCGCGGTGGGGGCCGGGTGGGCTGCGACAAGAGCTGTCAGGCTGCTGCCGTTTTGCGCAGCCGCTCAAGACACCTTGAAGGGCTGCACGTCCTGCCACCAGCGCAATACTTCTTCAACCGATTCTTCAATCGTCAAATTTGAATTGTCCAGTAGCCGGGCATCTCCGGCTGGCTTGAGTGGCGCCACGCTGCGGGATGAGTCCCGTGCGTCGCGCGCTTGCAGGTCAGCGCGAAGACTGGCAAGTGTAGTCGAAATTCCCTTTGAAATCAACTGCTTATGGCGGCGTTCGGCGCGCTGCCCGGCGCTGGCGGTCAAAAAGACCTTGAGCGCTGCGCCGGGGAAGATCACGGTGCCCATGTCGCGCCCGTCCGCGACCAGGCCAGGCAGTCGGGAAAAGCCCTGTTGAAGCGACACGAGGGCCGTGCGCACGGACGGCAGCGCAGAAACCCTGGAGGCATTCATGCCACCTTCTTCGCTGCGGATGGCATCGGTCACGTCGATGCCATCGAGCAACACCTGTTCCCCGCAAAAAGTGACAGCCATCTGGCGGGCCAGCCTGGCGATGGCCGCCTCGTTGCCGGGCTCCAGCGCGATGCCGGCGCGCAGTGCCGCTTCAGCAGTGACACGGTACAGGGCACCCGAGTCCAGGTAGTGATAACCCAGCTTCCGGGCCACTCGACCAGCCAGCGTGCCCTTGCCCGAAGCGCTGGGCCCGTCGACGCAGATGACGGGCAGGCGGCCCGGCGCCGCCTGGGCGAGCGAGAACAGGGCTTCAAAATAGCCGGGGAACGTCTTTGCCACGCACTTCGGGTCTTCGATTCGCACGGGCAAGCCCGCCGGGTTGAACGCTGCCAGTGAAAAGCACATCGCCACCCTGTGATCGTCGTAGGTATGGATGGAGGCGGCCGCCCACTGCGCAGGCGAGGCCGGTGGCGTGACGCGGATGAAGTCCGCACCTTCGTCGACGGCGGCGCCGAGCTTGCGCAGTTCGCGGGCCATCGCGGCAATGCGGTCGGTTTCCTTGACGCGCCAGCTGGCGATGTTGCGCAGCGTCGTGGTGCCGTCGGCGTACAGCGCCATCACGGCCAGCGTCATTGCCGCGTCGGGAATGTGGTTGCAGTCGAGGTCGATGGCCCTCAAAGGCCAGGCCCCGCGCGACACCTCCAGCCAGTTGGTGCCGCTGGCGACCTGCGCGCCCATGGCCTGCGCCGCGTCGATAAAGCGGATGTCACCCTGGATCGACGCCGCCCCGACGCCCTGGATCCTGATGTCCTGCGCCCCCGGCCTCGGCGGCGCAATCGCGCCCAGCGCAATGAAATAGCTGGCTGAGGAAGCATCGGCCTCGACATGAATCTCGCCGGGCGACTGGTACCGGCTGCCGGCGGGAATAGTGAATCGCTGCCAGCCGTCACGCCGAACCTGGATGCCAAAGCGCGCCAGCAGGTTCAGCGTGATCTCGATGTAGGGCTTGGAGATCAGTTCGCCCACCACCTCGATCACGATGTCGCTTGCCGAAGCGAGGGGAAGCGACATCAACAACGCGGTCAGGAACTGGCTGGAAACGTCGCCTCGCACCTGGATCGGCGCATCCAGTTTCAGCAGGGGTGGGCCGATACGCAGCGGCGGGTAGCCCTCGACGCCCGTGCAGGTGATCGAGCAACCGAGTTGTCGCAGCGCGTCCACCAGGTCACCGATCGGACGCTCGTGCATGCGCGGCACGCCGGACAGCTCGAACTCCCCGCCCAGCACCGCCAGGGCCGCCGTCAGGGGCCGCATGGCAGTGCCGGCGTTGCCCAGGAAAAGGCGCGCCGGCGAACGGGGAAGCCGGCCACCGAGGCCGGCCACTGTGACCGTGCTGCCGTTCGCGGTGACACCGCAGCCGATCTGGGTCAACGCATCGAGCATGACGCGGGTGTCGTCGGAATCCAGCAAGTCATGGATCACCGTGCTGCCATGGCTCAGGGCCGACAGGAGCAGCACGCGGTTTGAAATGCTTTTGGAGCCGGGCAAGGTGACGGTGCCGTCCGCGCTGACCAGTGGGGGAATATCCAGAAATTCGGTGGAAAACATTCAGGTCTCCGCGGGTCCGTGGGGTCGCCAGGCCGGGGTCATTGACAGGCGGCGCCGCGGCTTTGCCGCGAGCGTCGAAGTCGTCATGGCCTGTGCGGCTTCGCTGAGCTGATCCGCCAGTGCGCCCGCGTCTCGCTGGCCTTGCTGATCAGGCTTTCCAGGGCCTCGGCATTGCCGCTGCTGATGGTCTGCTCGAAAGCCTGTAGCGCGTGCTGGAATATCCGGGATTGCGCCAGAAGTTCCTCGCGATTGGCCAGAAGGATGTCACGCCAGACATTGGGCTCGCTGGCCGCAATGCGCGTGAAATCGCGAAAACCGGGGCCGGCCAGCGCCAGGAACTCCTTGCCTTGCGGCTGTCCCGTGATGGCATTCATCAGGGAGAAGGCCAGCACGTGCGGCAGGTGGCTGACCGCCGCGAAGGCAGCGTCGTGGGATTCCGGTGACATTTTGGTCACGTGACAGCCGATGGCGGTCCAGACATCCATCGCCTGCTGGAGCTGAACGGTGCGGGTGCGCTCGATCGGCGTCAGGATGACCTGCTTGCCGGCGTAAAGATCCGGGTCGGCATTGTCCACGCCGGCGACCTCGCGGCCCGCAATCGGATGGGCAGGCACGAAGCCACCGACTTGCTCGCGCAAGACGCGGCGCGCTGCGTCGACCACATCGCGCTTGGTGGAGCCGACGTCCATGATCAGCATGTTCGGCGTGACCAGGTGCCGGATCGCCTTGAAGGTCGCTTCCGTGGCGGCCACCGGCACGGCCAGCAGCACGATGTCCGCGCCGGAGACGGCCAGCAGCGCCGAAGGCGCTTCCACATCGATGACACCCATGAGGCGCGCCCGCTCGGTCGTGGAGGGCGACTTGCTGTAGCCCACGACGCGCTTGACCAGGCCAGCGCGCTTGAGCGCCAGCGCAAACGAACCGCCCATCAGGCCGCAGCCGATCAACCCCAGTTGTTCAAACATCCCGACTCCCGGACTTGCGTGAATGAGAAACGTCTTGCGCGCGAGACCCCATGTTATTCACCCGCCGGGTAGGTGCCCAGCACTTTGTAGAAGGCGCAAAGGCCCTTCAGATCCTTCAGGGCTGCCGCCACACTGGGCTGCGAAGGGTGGCCTTGCAGGTCGATATAAAAATAATATTCCCACTGCCCGGAGCGCGCCGGACGCGACTCGAACCGTGTCATCGACACGCCATGCGTCTTCAGCGGCACCAGCAAGTCATGCACCGCGCCGGGGCGGTTGGGCACGGAGACGATCAGGCTCACACAGTCCTGGCCCGAGGCCTCGGGCGCCGGCAGCGTCTGCGGCAGGCAGATGACTGCAAAGCGGGTGCGGTTGAAGGCGTCGTCCTGGATGGCGTGGGCGGCGATGTGCAGGCCGAATTCGGTGGCCGCCCGTTCGCTGGCAATGCCCGCCCAGGCGGGGTGGGTGGCGGCGAGCCGCGCACCCTCGGCGTTGCTGGAGACCGCACGCCGCTCCACGTCGGGAAGATGGGTGTTGAGCCAGCCCTGGCACTGCGCCAGCGCCTGGGGGTGTGCCAGCACCACCTCGATGGCGTCCAGCGAAGGGGACAGGCGCAGCAGGTTGTGGCGCACCAGCAGGCTGGTTTCGCCCACGATATGCAGCGGCGATTGCAGGAACAGGTCGAGCGATCGGGAAATCACGCCTTCCGTGGAGTTTTCCACGGGCACCACGCCAAATTCGGCCGTGCCGGCCGCCGTGGCGCGAAACACCTCGTCGATGCTGACGCAGGGCACCCGCTCGATGCTGGAGCCGAAGAACTGCAGGGCGGCCTGTTCGCTGAATGTGCCGGTCGGGCCCAGGAATGCGACGCGCTGGGGCGCCTCCAGTGCGCGGCAGGCCGACATGATCTCGCGCCAGATCATGGCCACGCTGGCGTTCTTCAGCGGGCCGGGGTTGGCGCTCTGCAGTCCATGGATCACCTGCGCCTCGCGGTCCGGCCGGAAGACAGGCGAGCCTTCGACCCGCTTGATATCGCCGACCTCGTTGGCCAGTGCCGCGCGGTGGTTGAGCAACGCCAGCAGGTCGCGGTCGACGGCATCGATCTGGATGCGCAGTTCAGGGAGGGTCTTGGCCATGTCGGTTCAGTGCGTGTCTCGTGGGTTCAGCGCCAGTCTGGCTTGAATTCTCGCATGCAGGCCGGCCAGCCGGGCTTGCACCCAGCCGAACGAGCCGGGGCTTGAATTGTGCCGGTCCATGGCACGGTTTTCTGCCGCTTGTTGAGAGAAATTGGCATCTACCCAGCGTCATTCGGCCATAGATAGCTACTAATATAGTAGCAAAACAATCGGGCAGGCAGAGCTTATTCGGTGGTGGGTGTGCCCCCGATGATGCCGTCGGCCGGCTCATCCGGCGTGGCGTCGGCCTCTGCCGCGTTGGCGTCGTTTTCCACGATGCGCTGCAGGCCGCTGAGCCGGGAGCCCTCGTCCAGGCCGATCAGCGTCACGCCTTGCGTGGCGCGGCCGAGCTCGCGGATCTCCGCGACCCGGGTGCGCACCAGCACGCCCTTGTCGGTGATCAGCATGATCTCGTCGTCGGCATGCACCAGCGTGGCGGCCACGACCTTGCCGTTGCGCTCGCTTTGCTGGATCGCAATCATGCCCTTGGTGCCGCGTCCATGGCGCGTGTATTCAGTGATGCTGGTGCGCTTGCCATAGCCATTTTCTGTGGCCGTCAGCACACTTTGCTGTTCGTCTTCGGCCACCAGCATGGCGATCACGCTCTGGCCGTCCTCCAGGTTCATGCCCTTGACGCCGCGCGACTGTCTTCCGTGGGCCGTCACTTCATCTTCATTGAAACGCACCGCCTTGCCACCGTCGGAGAACAGCATCACGTCGTGCTGGCCGTCGGTGATGGCGGCGCCGACCAGGAAGTCGCCTTCGTCGAGGTTCACGGCAATGATGCCGACCTTGCGCGGGTTGCTGAAGTCGGTCAGCGGGGTCTTCTTGACCGTGCCCATGCTGGTGGCCATGAAGACGTACTGGTCCGCCGGGAACGTGCGTTTTTCGCCCGTCAGCGGCAGGACCACGTTGATCTTCTCGCCCTCCTGCAGCGGGAACATGTTGACGATCGGGCGCCCGCGCGAGCCGCGCGAGCCCTGCGGCACTTCCCAGACCTTGAGCCAGTACAGGCGGCCGCGGTTGGAGAAACACAGGATGTAATCGTGGGTGTTGGCGATGAAAAGCTGGTCCACCCAGTCGTCTTCCTTGGTCGCCGTGGCCTGCTTGCCGCGCCCGCCACGCTTCTGCGCCCGGTACTCGCTCAAAGGCTGGCTCTTGATATAGCCGCTGTGGCTGAGCGTCACCACCATGTCGGTCGGGGTGATCAGGTCTTCGGTGCTCAGGTCAAAGGCGCTGTGCTCGATCTGGCTGCGTCGCGCGCCGATCTTGCTCTGGCCGAATTCCTGGCGGATGGTGGTGAGTTCTTCGGTAATGATGGCCGAAACGCGCTCCGGCCGGGCCAGGATGTCGAGCAGGTCCTCGATCTCGGCCATCACTTCCTTGTATTCAGCGACGATCTTGTCCTGCTCCAGCCCGGTCAGGCGCTGCAGGCGCATCTGCAGGATTTCCTGCGCCTGCGTGTCCGACAGGCGGTACAGGCCATCGTTGCCCATGCCGTACTCTTTTTCCAGCCCGTCCGGGCGGTAGTTGTCGGCATTGATCACGCCGCCGTCAGCGCGGGTGCGGGTGAGCATCTCGCGCACCAGCTGGCTGTCCCAGGGGCGCGCCATCAGTTCGGCCTTGGCCACCGGCGGTGTGGGCGCGTTACGGATGATTCGGATGAATTCGTCGATGTTGGCCAGTGCCACGGCCAGGCCTTCAAGCACGTGGCCGCGTTCGCGCGCCTTGCGCAGCGTGAATACCGTGCGGCGCGTCACCACTTCCCGGCGGTGCTGCAGGAAGACGCTGATCAGGTCCTTCAGGTTGCACAGCTTGGGCTGGCCGTCGATCAGCGCCACCATGTTGATGCCGAAGGTGTCCTGCAGCTGCGTCTGCTTGTACAGGTTGTTCAGCACCACCTCGGGCACTTCGCCGCGCTTGAGCTCGATCACCAGGCGCATGCCGGACTTGTCCGATTCGTCCTGGATGTGGCTGATGCCTTCGATCTTCTTCTCGTGCACCAGTTCGGCCATGCGCTCCTGCAGCGTCTTCTTGTTCACCTGATAGGGCAGCTCGTCCACAATGATGGCCTGGCGCTGGCCGCGGTCGATGTCCTCGAAGTGGCACTTGGCCCGCATGACCACGCGGCCACGCCCGGTGCGATAGCCGTCCTTCACGCCGTTGATGCCGTAGATGATGCCGGCGGTGGGGAAATCGGGCGCCGGGATGATTTCCATCAGCTCGTCAATCGACGCCTCCGGGTTGCGCAGCAGGTGCAGGCAGGCGTCCACCACTTCATTCAGGTTGTGCGGCGGGATGTTGGTCGCCATGCCCACGGCGATGCCGCCGGAGCCGTTGACTAGCAGGTTGGGCAGCTTGCTCGGCAAGACCAGGGGCTCTTTTTCGGAGCCGTCGTAGTTCGGGCCGAAGTCGACGGTTTCCTTGTCGATGTCGGCCAGCATCTCGTGCGCGATCTTGGCCAGGCGGATCTCGGTGTAACGCATGGCGGCGGCGTTGTCGCCGTCCACCGAACCGAAGTTGCCCTGGCCGTCGACCAGCATGTGGCGCATGGAGAAGTCCTGGGCCATGCGCACGATGGTGTCGTAAACCGACTGGTCGCCGTGCGGATGGTATTTACCAATGACGTCGCCGACGATGCGGGCCGACTTCTTGTAGGCGCGGTTCCAGTCGTTGTTGAGTTCGTGCATGGCGAACAGCACGCGCCGGTGCACCGGCTTGAGGCCGTCCCGGGCATCGGGCAGGGCGCGCCCGACGATCACGCTCATGGCGTAGTCGAGGTAGCTCCGGCGCATTTCCTCTTCAAGACTGACGGGCAGGGTTTCTTTGGCGAATTGGGTCATGAAAGGTCTTTACGCGGTAAGTGCGCGATTTTAGGGCGAACCGGTTGTAGCAATTGAGCAACATATCTCGGCAAATGGGCGCAACTCCGGCACGTGGGGGCCCTTTTACGGGTGGATTCGCCAGTTACCTGTGGCACAATAACTTCAACGTTTGCGGTGATGGTCATCTCAAGCGTCCATTTTCGCAGCGAGGCTGCGCCTTTTTCCCCAAGAGGAGAACCATGAAGAATCTGAATAAAGTAGCAATGCTGTTTGCTTCGGTTGCATTGACTGCCCCGATGATTGGTTTCGCTGCCGGCCACACCGGCATGGCCAAGCCGATCGCCGCGCCCACGGCGGAGCAGTTCAAGTACGCCACCGGTGCAGACCAGTGGCGTTCGACCGACGGTAAGCCCGTGATGAACGGCACCAACGAACTGTGCTGGCGCGATTCCAACTGGACCCCCGCCACGGCCTACCCGGGCTGCGATGGTGCCGCCATGCCGCCGCCCCCGCCCCCGCCAGCACCTGTTGCTGCGCCGGCGCCGGCTCCTAAGCCTGCTGCCCCGCCGCCGCCGCCCGCCGCCACCAAGGTGACGTACGCCGCTGACGCTTTCTTCGACTTCGACAAGTATGTCCTGAAGCCCGAAGGCAAGGCGAAGCTCGATGACCTGACCGGCAAGATCAAGGGCATCAACCTGGAAGTCATCATTGCCGTGGGTCACACCGACTCCATCGGTACTGACGAGTACAACCAGAAGCTGTCGGTGCGCCGTTCTGAAGCCGTGAAGGCCTATCTGGTGTCCAAGGGCATCGAAAAGAACCGCGTTTACACCGAAGGCAAGGGCGAGAAGCAGCCTATCGCTGACAACAAGACCGCCGAAGGCCGCGCCAAGAACCGTCGCGTGGAAATCGAAGTGGTCGGCACCCGCGCCAACAAGTAATCTCCGGATTGCTCAAAAAAAGCCCCAGCGATGGGGCTTTTTTTATGGTTTCGACGAAAATCAACCTATGACTCAAACTATGAACGCCGACCCGGCCGAACTGGCCAAGTTCTCCGACCTGGCCCACCGCTGGTGGGATCCCGAGAGCGAGTTCCGCCCGTTGCACCAGATCAATCCGCTGCGGCTGGAGTGGATCAACACGCTGACGCCCCTGGCCGGCCAGCGCGTGCTGGACGTGGGCTGTGGCGGCGGCATCCTCGCGGATGCCATGGCGCGCAAGGGTGCCGATGTGCTGGGTATCGACCTGTCGTCGAAGTCCCTCAAGGTTGCGCAGTTGCACGCGCTGGAAGCGCAGACGGCTGGCGTCGCCTACCGCGAAGTCAGTGCCGAGGCGCTGGCGGCGGAGCAGGCCGGCAGCTTCGACGTGGTGACCTGCATGGAAATGCTGGAACACGTGCCCGATCCCGGTTCGATCGTGCGGGCCTGCGCCACTTTGGTCAAACCGGGCGGCTGGGTGTTCTTCTCCACGCTCAACCGCAACCCCAAATCCTTCCTGTTTGCCGTCGTCGGCGCCGAGTACGTGCTCAACCTGCTGCCGCGCGGCACGCATGAATACGCCAAGATGGTGCGTCCCAGCGAGCTCGCGGGCCATTGCCGCGCCGCTGGCCTGGATCTGGAGGGCACCCGCGGCATGCAGTACAACCCGCTCACCCGCCACTACTGGCTGAGCGCAGATACCAGTGTCAACTACCTGTTCGCCACCCGCAAGACGGGCAACGGGGCCTGAAGGCGTGTTTGACGATGTGCGGGCTGTGCTGTTCGATCTGGACGGCACCCTGATCGACAGCGCACCTGACCTTGGCGCAGCCGCCGACAAGATGCGCACGGACCGTGGCCTCGCCTCCCTGCCGCTGGCGCATTACCGTCCCATGGCCGGTGCGGGTGCCCGGGGAATGCTGGGTGTGGCCTTCGGTCTGACGCCTGATCACGCGGACTACAACACGCTGCGCGAGGAATTTTTCGTCAACTACGAAAACTGCTTGACCCAGCGCACCTTCGCGTTCGAGGGTGTGGCTGAGCTGATCAGCGCACTTGACGCACGCAAACTGGCCTGGGGCGTGGTGACCAACAAGTCCAGCCGCTTCTCGGAACCCCTGACCCGGGCCATGGCGCTGTTTGCCACGGCGGCGGCGGTGGTCAGCGGCGATACCACGCCGCACCCCAAGCCGCATCCCGAGCCCCTGTTCGAGGCGGCGCGCCGCCTGGGCCTGGCACCGGCGCATTGCCTGTACGTGGGCGACGACGAGCGCGACATCGTGGCCGGGCTGGCGGCCGGCATGGGCACCGTGGTAGCCACCTATGGGTATCTGGGCCAGCAGGCCGATTTTTCGCAGTGGCGGGCGCATGCAGCGATCCATTCGCCCCTGCAGCTCTTGAAATTGCTCGATTGCGCCTAAAATGAGCACTGAGGGGCTGCATTGGTTTCGACGTGGGTTGGAATCGTAGCGGTGCATGTCGAGCTGAATGCGCTCGTAAAACAGATTCAAACAAACTAACTGCAAACGACGAACGTTTCGCACTCGCTGCTTAAACACCAGTGAGCTTTACAACAGCAGGCCGATGGGCTGGGCAAGGGTGGCGCAAGCTGTCCAGGCTGTAAAGTTATTCACATCGGCTGGCTCCGCGTCGGGTACCTTGACATGGGGCGAGACAATAGGGTGCTGGCGTCCGGTGTAGCGTGCGACTGCGCGACACCGGTGGCGAGACTCAAATCAGACCGCTAAACATGTAGATCTGTGCGAGGAAGGTTTGCGGACGGGGGTTCAAATCCCCCCAGCTCCACCATATGACCTGATAAAGGCCGCCAGGGAATCCTTACCGGCGGCCTTTTTTCTTTCCGGTCAGAGAAAAATCCGTTCGATGAACCACCACGCGCCGACCAGCGCGATGATGGCCGAGGCGGGCGTCGCAATGACGCGCCGGTACCAGGGCGCTTTGCCGAACCAGAAGGCGGTCAGGAAGAACGCTGCCGTGATGACGGCAAGCTGGCCCAGTTCGACGCCGACGTTGAAGCCGATCAGCGCGGGCAGGAAGGCGTGATCGGGCAGGCCGAACTCGGCCAGCACCGAGGCGAACCCGAGCCCGTGCAGCAGGCCAAAACCAAAGACCAGGAAGATGCGCCAGCGGCTCACGCCCTTGCTGAGGATGTTCTCGACCGCCACGAAGACGATCGAGGCGGCGATCAGCGGCTCGACGATGCTGCCGGGAAGGCTCACATACCCGAGCGAGGCTAGCGCCAGCGTGATCGTGTGCGCCACTGTGAAGGCCGAAATCTGCCACAGCAGCGGGCCCAGCCGGGTCGACAGGAAGAACAGCCCCAGCACGAAGAGGATGTGGTCCAGCCCCTTGGGAACGATATGGTCGAAGCCGATCGGGATGTAGCCAAAGAAGGTTTCCCAGCCGGTCGCCTGGTCGCCCCCCTTGAGCTGGATCGGACCCGTCATCGCGCCTTTTTCAAGGAAGCCGTCGAAGGGCGCGTCCACCCCCTGCTGGCGGATGACCAGGGTGCCGAACTCGGGCGCCCAGCCAACATCGACGACGCTCGTCATCGGGGGCAGGATGGCGCTGAACCGCAGGGTCGACGGGCGCACCTTGCCCACATCGCCGACCGCCTGCACCATGAGACCGGTCAACTCGACGGGCAGGTTCTTGCCTTTGACCTGCACAAAGATCCGGGGCGCCATCTGCGGCCAGAAAGCGCGAAAGCGGGTTTCGAGCGCGGCTGGATCCAGGGCGCGCAAGGTATCATAGGTCGCTGCCTCGGGGGCGTTATTGGTGTCGTTGACCGTCGCGAGGTTGATGCCGGCAACCAGCGGCTCGAGGTTCAATCGCACCTCGAAGTTCAGGCGACCGTCGATCAGCGTCATGTCCGCGATCGCCGGCACCACCTCATGCGCAATCGCCGCCGGGGCGAATGAGCCCAGCAGCAGGCCGGCCCACAGTGCGGCCGACACGAAAAAGTTCCGCCACAGGCTGTTTGCCATTTGTAGAGTACCCATGATGCGTTCAATGATCCTTTGTCTCGCCCTTGTTGCCAGCCCGGTGATGAGCCACGAATTCTGGCTCGAGCCTCTGGCCTACCAGATCGAACCCGGCCGCAGGCTCACGGCCGAACTCATCAACGGGGAATTTTTCGTCGGGGACAAAGTGCCCTACATTCCGCAGCGTATTGTCAGCTATGCGGTGTTTGCGGGCGACAAGTCCGCCAGGGTCAGCCTGCGCGTGGGCGACACGCCAGGGCTGCAGCAGGCCGCGCTGGGCGAGGGCTTGCATGTGGTGGCCTATCAGTCCACTGTTGCAACCGTCGACTACCCGGAGTGGCAGAAGTTCCAGTCCTTTGCGAGCCATAAAGACCTGGGTGATCTGCTCAAGCGGCACACCGCGCGCTCGCTGCCCGCCAGCAATTTTTTGGAGGCCTACTCCCGGTATTCCAAGACCCTGATCGGCGTGGGAAAAAGCGCGGGCGCAGACCGCCGAACCGGCCTCGAGACGGAGATCGTGGCGCTGACCAACCCGTATACCGACGACCTGAGCCGTGGCATGCGCGTGCAGCTTTTCTACCGCAGCGACGCCCGGCCCAACGCCCAGATCGAAGTCTTTCGCAAGGCGCCGGGCGGCAAGGTCACGGTCACGACGGTGCGCACGGACAAGGCGGGCGTTGCCGTGGTTCCGGTCCTCGCGGGCCATGCCTACATGCTCGACGCCGTGGTCTTGCGCGAGCCCGACCCCCGCCTGACCGAGCAGATCGGCGCGGTCTGGGAAACACTGTGGGCCAATCTGACCTTCGCCGTGCCGAAATAGGATCGATCGCTGCTCCTGATTTTCAGGGGGTCCTGCTGCGTGCGATCCAGGTTGAGCCGCCCGGGCTGCGGCATCGAGACCGGCCTGCCCCCCTTGAGCGATGCCGCCGGGCAGGGCGATACTCGGGGCCATGCAAATCCAGGACATTCTTTATTCGCAGGGCTTCGGGACGCGCCGCGTCTGCGCGGGGCTGGTCCAGCAAGGCTTCGTGACCGTGGGCGGAGAGCCGTGCAGCGACTCCGCCGCCCGTTTCGACCCCGAAGGCTTGCAGTTCACGGTGCAGGGCAAGCCCTGGCCGTACCACGAGAAAGCCTACATCCTGCTGCACAAGCCCGCCGGCACCGAGTGTTCGCAAAAGCCCTCGACGTACCCGAGCATCTACACCTTGCTGCCTTCGCCCTTGCGGCTTCGGCCCCAAAAGGGTCCGGTGCAGGGCGTGCAGGCCGTGGGGCGGCTGGACCAGGACACCACCGGCCTGCTGTTGCTGACCGACGACGGCAAGTTCATCCACCGCATGAGTTCACCGCGCCACCACGTGCCAAAAGTCTACGAAGTGACGACCAAACACCCGCTGGATGACGTTCAGGTGCGCAAACTGCTGTCTGGCGTGGTGCTGGACGACGATCCGAAGCCTGTGAAAGCCGCCGCCTGCGCGGTGGTGGACGATTTTCACCTGCGGCTGACGTTGACCGAAGGCAAATACCACCAGGTCAAGCGCATGCTCGCCGCCGTGGGCAACCGGGTGGAAGGCCTGCACCGCTCGCAGATCGGCGGTCTCGAGCTGACCGAGGCGCTGGCGCCCGGCCAATGGCGCTGGCTGACGGCCGACGACCTCGTCCTGATCCGAAGTTGAGGCCGAAACCTGCCTTCCAGCGGCAAATTCAGATAGAAAACGGCACCAGCCCATCGTGGAACGGTCGTAGGTCGCTACTCAATTGATAGTGTTTTCAGGCCGCCAAAGAGCCAGCCCCCTGATTCCCCGCATGGATCGCCGCCGGCGGGTCCCGCTGCGGTGAATGCCCGCAGCCGGGCAGTCTGGGCAGGCGGGCGTACGGGCCTCCAACCTACTGCCCGCGGATCATCGCCATGACCTGGCCGGCATCAAGCGTGGCGGCCTTCTGCTGGATCTGCGGCAGGTACTGGGTCTGCAACTGTTTTGCGGGGCCGAGCAGATTCTGGAAGGTGTCGCGCAGCAGGGCGGTATTCATCACCCGGCCACCCGCGTAGTACCGTTTGGCCAGCTGGCCCAGCGCGTAGGTGGTGGCAAACGAGAACGCCATTCCGGTGGCTGCCCCGCC
The DNA here is from genome assembly GCA_011391595.1 of Hydrogenophaga sp. Lineage (GTDB taxonomy): Bacteria > Pseudomonadota > Gammaproteobacteria > Burkholderiales > Burkholderiaceae_C > JAABQG01. The sequence continues at coordinate 14,284 of JAABQG010000021.1, read as the reverse complement.
CATCTTGCCCACCGTCTTGCCCGCCACTTTGCCCAGCAGCCCACCCAGCAACTTGCGTCCGAACTGCTCCAGGTACTGTGACGTCATGCCCACGCCGGCGGCGGCGATGAACTCCTTGATGTGCCCCTGGTCCAGCGCCACCCCGTGCGCTTGCCCGATGCCATACACCATCTTGATCTGCAGCGGAATGATGGCCATGGACGCCCAGGACTGCGGCAGCAACTCCAGCGCCCCGTTGAGCAGGGCGTAGTTGAGGATCGAGCGGTCGATCTCGGCCGCGTTGACCCCGGCGCTGCCTGCACTGACAGGGGCGGCAACGGGAATGGGAACGGGAACGAAGGGCTCGACAGCCTGTTCGATTGCGCGAGCCTGATCGTCACCGGTTCCGAGACTGGTCTTGAGCCGGTCCAGGAAAGCCCGCTCGGCATCGCTGGTGCGACCGTCGGCCTCGCAGACGCACAGCGCCATTTCGTAGGCATACAGACGCAGGCTCTGGTCCTTCAGGGAGGCCACGGCCTGATCAAGGCTGAGGCGTTTAAGCAGCACGTCCTGCACCAGTGTGCGCAGGTCGATGGACGACGTTTCCGGCGCGAGCGACTCTGCGATGCGCCGAATCTCCTCTCGTTCGCGCTCGTCCTTGGCGCCGTCGGCAATGGCGGCATGGAGGGCAATGGCAAGAATGGCTTTCTGATCTTCAACTTGCATTCGGGGTCTTTCCAATCAGGTGTGTCATGGGTGTTCCTCACGCCCGGTGCCACGACGTCGAAACGCGCCGGGTTCGCGTCCTGCCGCCTGGCGGCCACGCGCAGGGTCGTTCAGCATGAAATGTTACCAAGCTTCCGGGCCCTTGCGGTCCCCGCGCGGGCTGCCGTGCCACTTCAGGCGGGCCGGGGTTCACTCAGGAACGCCCTGATCGCCGCATTGACCGCGCCGGGCTGGTCGCGGTGTGGTGAATGCCCGCAGCCGGGCAGCTTGAGCAGGCGGGTGTGCGGCGCGTTGGCTGCGATTTCGTCGATCTGTGCCATCGTCCCGTAGGGGTCGTCCACGCCCTGGAGGGCCAGCAGGGGGGCCGTGATGCGCCGGCAGTCCTCGCGGATGTCGAAGGCGCGAAAGTCCTCACTGAGCCAGATGTCGTTCCATTGCCAGAAGGCGCCGTCCACGTCGGCGTGAAAGCGCGCCAGCCGCTCGCGCAGGCCGCCGCTCTGGAAAGCCTCGCGCGCCTGCGTGATGGCGGCGATCGAGAGATCTTCGACGATCACATGGGGCGCCATCACGATGCAGGCGGCGACGGGGTGGCGGCTTGCGTAGAGCAGGGCGATCGTGCCGCCGTCCGAGTGGCCCACCAGAACCGGATGATCGATCCCGAGCTTTGCCAGCAGGGCAGGCATGACTTCCCAGGCCTCCCGGTGCATGTAGTCCGGCCGCAGGCGTCCGCAGCGCCGGCCAGCCTGCTCCGAAGGATCGCCGCGCACGTCGGGCACCGGGTCGGAGCGGCCGTAGCCCCGGCGCGAAATCACCACGCCGGCACGCCCGGTGGCGGCGCAGAGTTGCCTGGGCCAGTCGCGCCACATGGCCGCGGATCCCAGGCCCTCGTGAAGGAAAACCAGTGGCGCAAGCGGGTCGGGGCCCGCCGGCCCGGCGATGCGATGCACTTCGATCCCGACCCCGTCAATGTCCATCAGATTCATGCGTCGATATTAAGCGCCTGGTCGGGGCCTGCGGGCTGCCCGGCTACACTTGACCTCTGTTGAGAAAGTAGTTTTTGTGAGCTCATTTCGCCGTTTTTCCCTTCTGCTTGTCGCCTTGCATCTTGTTTTGCCAGTGCCTGTCCTGGCCGCCGGTCCGGCGCCGCTTTTCGTGCTGAATTCGCTGGAAGGCAACGTCAGCGTGATCGACACGGCCACCTGGAAGGAAATCAAGCGCATTCCCACCGGCAAGGAACCCCACCACCTGTACATGACACCCGATGAGAAGTCGGTCATCGTGGCCAATGCGCTGAGCGATTCGCTGACTTTCATCGACCCGCGCACCGCGGAGGTGCAGCGCACGGTGCTGGGCATCCTCGACCCCTACCACCTGCGTTTTTCGCCGGACATGAAGTGGTTCGTCACGGCGGCCAACCGGCTGAACCATGTGGACATCTACCGCTGGGACGGCAAGGATCTGAGCCTGGCCAAGCGCATTCCCACTGGCAAGACACCGAGCCACCTGTGGATCGACACCAAGAGCAGCACGGTCTGGTCCACCATGCAGGACAGCGACGAGCTGGTCGCCATCGACCTGGCGAGCCAGACGCTGAAATGGCGCGTCAAGACCGGCGCGATGCCGGCCGACGTCTTTGGCACGCCGGACGACAAGACCGTGCTGCTCGGCCTGACCGGCGGCGACCGCGTCGAGGTTTACGACGTGAGCGGCAAGGAGGGCCGGCTGGTCAAGACCATCAAGACCGGCAAGGGCGCGCATTCGTTTCGGGCTTTCGGTGACGGGCGGCACGTGCTGGTGAGCAACCGCGTGGCCAATACCATCAGCAAGATCGACTACCAGAAGATGGAGGTCGTCGACCAGTTCCCGGGCCCGGCCGGCCCCGACGACATGGACATCTCCGCCGATGGCAAGACCATCATGCTGGCCTCGCGCTGGGCCGGCAAGCTGACGGTGATCGACACTGCCACCCGCACGGTGGTGCGCCAGATCAACGTGGGCAAGTCCCCGCACGGGGTCTGGACGCTGGACCACGCCCCACGGCAGTGATGCCCCTCAGGAGTAATTGATGACGAGTTTTTCGCGCCTTGGCCTGCTTGCTTCAATAGTCATAGGAAGTTTCATCCATCCGACGCTGGGATGGGCCCAGAATACTTCGAAAACCACCTGTGCGAAGCCGTTGTACCTGACATTCGACACCGGTCACATGGAGATTGCGCCGTTCGTCGCCGAGGTGTTGAACCGTCAGAAGGTGCGAGTCACCTTCTTTGCGGCCAACGAGCGCACGCCCGCCGGGAGCGGCAGCCTCAGCGCCCACTGGGCGCCTTGGTGGAAAGCCCGTGCCAGCGAGGGTCACGAGTTTGCATCCCATACCTGGGATCACGTCTACTGGCGCGGTGATGTGCGCGGCACGGTGCCGGCCTTTCGCGTAAGGCCTTCGGCCGGCGCTTTCGAGGGACGCGAGTTCACCTGGGACGCGAAGAAGTATTGCGCCAATGTCGCGTATGCCGCGGAGCGCTTGCAGGACATCACGGGCAAGAAGCCGCTGCCCCTGTTTCGCGCGCCGGGCGGCAAGACCTCGCCCAAGCTCCTGGCGGCAGCGAAAGCCTGCGGGTTTGAGCATGTGGGCTGGTCGCCCGCGGGCTTTCTGGGCGATGAGCTGCCCAGCGAAAAGTACCCGAACGAGGCTTTGCTGAAAAAGGCGCTGCGTGACATCCGCGAGGGTGACATCCTGCTGGCCCACCTGGGCATCTGGTCGCGCCAGGACCCCTGGGCCCCGGCCGTTCTGGAGCCGCTGATCGTGGGCCTCAAGGAGCGTGGGTTCTGTTTCGAGACCTTGCGTGAGCATCCGGCCTACAAAGGCTGGATTGCCGCGAACGGCGGTTGACCGGCGGCCACCGTGGACTGGTTTGCTGACCATTTCGCCGCCTGGCAACAGTGGTTGTTCGAGACGGTGGTGCAGCCGCTGGCGTTTTCGCTGGGCGCTGGCAACCTGCTCGAAATCGCTTATGACGGCACTGGCTGGCTGGTGGTGGGGTTGCTGCAGATCGCCGTGATGGTGGCAGTGATCGGGCCGATGCAGCGCCTGTGGCCCGTGGAGCCCGTCACCGACCGGCGCGCGGTGGCCGTGGATGTGATCTACACCGTGATCCACCGGCTGGGCCTGTTCAAGCTGGTGATGTTCTTCACCTTCGAGAACTGGCTGGAGGAAGGCCTGGGCGAACTGCGCGGACGCGGTCTGGGCACCTTCCACCTGGACCAGCTCTGGCCCGGCGTGACCGATGGCGCCGTCGTCAGTTTCATCATTTACCTGGTGGTGTTCGATTTCGCCAACTACTGGGTGCACCGCGCGCAGCATCGGTTCAACTGGTGGTGGGCGCTGCATTCGCTGCACCACGCCCAGCGCCAGATGACGATGTGGACGGACAACCGCAACCACCTGCTTGACGATGTGCTGCGCGACCTGCTGTTCGTGCTGCTGGCCATCCTGATCGGCGTGGCGCCAGGGCAGTTCGTGGCGCTGGTGGCCCTCAGCCAGCTCAGCGAGAACTTCCAGCATGCCAACCTGCGGGTCTGGTTCGGCCGCATCGGCGAGCGGCTGTGGGTCAGCCCGCGCTTTCACCGGCTGCACCACAGCGTGGGCATCGGGCATGAGTCGGCGGGCAAGGGCACGCTCGGAGGTTATAACTTTGGCGTGCTGCTTCCCTGGTGGGACATGCTGTTTGGCACCGCCAACTTCGAGCTGCGCTATGACCCGACGGGCGTGCGCGACCAGGTTGAGCAGGGGCGCGACTACGGCGCCGGCTTCTGGGCCCAGCAGGCCCAGGGGCTGAAGCGGCTGGCCGGACGCGGGTGATCGGGCGGGCTCGCGTTATGCTTGCGCCATGAACCTGATACTCGACTCTTTCTGGCGCGCTGTCGCGTACTGCCTGCATCCGCGGGTGATTGCGCTGTCGTTCCTGCCGCTGGTCATCATGGTGGCGCTGTCGCTGGGCCTGGGGTACTTCTACTGGGAGCCGGCGCTGGACTGGGTGCGCGCCATGCTCGAGTCTTCCGCCTGGATCACACGGCTCTGGGGTTGGCTGGAAGGCGTGGGCGTGGGCAACCTCAAGACTGTGCTGGCGCCCCTGATCGTGATTTTTGCGGTGACCCCCGTGATCGTGCTGCTGTCGCTGCTGATCGTGGCTGTCCTCATGACGCCCGCACTGGTGGCGCTGGTGGCCGAGCGCCGCTTTCCCAAACTGGAGCGCAAGAAAGGCGGCTCCCTGGTGATCAGCATCTTCTGGTCCCTGGGTTCCACCCTGCTGGCGGTCATTGCGCTGGTGGTCTCGCTGCCGCTGTGGCTGATCCCGCCCTTGATTCTGGTGTTGCCGCCGCTGATCTGGGGCTGGCTGACCTACCGTGTCATGGCCTTTGATGTGCTGGCCGAACACGCCAGCAAGGCCGAGCGTGTAGAGCTTTTCCGCCGGCACCGCGGCCAGCTGCTGGGCATCGGCATCCTGACCGGCTATCTGGGTGCCGCGCCCAGCATCGTCTGGGCCTCGGGCGCGCTTTTCGCTGCGGCGTTCGTGGTCCTGGCGCCTGTCGCGATCTGGATTTACACACTGGTGTTTGCTTTCTCCTCACTGTGGTTTGCGCACTTTGGATTGGCCGCCCTGGAAAAGTTGCGAGCGGAGTCGGGTACGAGCGCCACGTCCGTTCCCGAAATCCTGGAGCCGCTAGCATTGAGGGATGACCTCAGCCCTCAACAGCCCGCCACAACCCCACCCGCCACCCCCTTTGCTTCCTGAAGCCGGGCCCGCCTTCGGCCTCATCGTCATTGGCGACGAGATTCTGTCGGGCAAGCGCGCCGACAAGCATCTGCCCAAGGTGATCGAAATGCTCGGCGCGCGTGGCCTGTCGCTGGGCTGGGCCGAATACGTGGGCGACTCGCCTGCGCGCATCACCGCCGCACTGCAGCGCGCCCTGGCCTCGGGCGACACGGTGTTTTCCACCGGTGGCATTGGCGCCACGCCGGACGATCACACCCGCCAGTGCGCAGCACGCGCACTCGGCGTGGAGATGGCCCTGCACCCGCAGGCTGGCGCGCTGATCCGTGAACGCATGCAGGACATCGCCCGCGAGCGGGGCGAGCCCTACGAGCCTGACCGGCCGGACAACAGCCACCGATTGAACATGGGCGTGTTTCCGGTGGGCGCGCAGATCATTCCCAACCCGTACAACAAGATCGCCGGCTTCAGCTGCGCCGGTCCCGGTGGCGGCATGGGGCATTTCGTGCCGGGTTTCCCGGTGATGGCCTGGCCGATGCTCGAATGGGTGCTGGACACCCACTACCCCCATCTGTTCAGGGCTGGCGCGTGGATCGAGCAGTCAGTGATCGTTTTTGGCGCGATGGAGGCCACGCTGACACCCCTGATGGAAGCCATCGAGCGCGAACATCCGGGTGTCAAGGTCTTCAGCCTGCCCAGCGTGGACCATCCACAGTACGGTCGGCACATCGAGCTCGGCGTCAAGGGTGATCCCGCCGACACGGCGCGCGCATGGCCGGACTTGCTGACGGGTCTGAACCGGTTCGATCTGAAGCTTGGCCTCGAATTGGTGCGGAAAATGTGATGCCTTGAATTGGTGCATTTTCTCTTGCACCAAAATAAAGCGTCAATTCGGGGAATTTATTGATTGATGTGAACCCGCGGCCCCGGACACCGGGCGAACTCAGGGCAAAATGTTGAATGATGCGGGGCCAGCCGGCGAACCGGTGTGGCACAAAACCTGCATTCCGTTCACTGAACCAATTTTTTACAACCTTCCAACCAGGAGAATCTGATGGCAAAGACCGTCGCAGACGTCATGAAGATGGTGAAGGAGAACGAAGTCAAGTTTGTTGACTTCCGTTTCACCGATACCCGTGGCAAGGAACAGCACGTGACCGTGCCGGTTTCCCATTTTGATGAGGGCAAGTTCAGTGACGGGCACGCGTTCGACGGCTCGTCGATCGCCGGATGGAAGGGCATCGAAGCCTCTGACATGCAGCTCATGCCCGACCCCAACACCGCCAACATCGACCCCTTCTTCGAAGAGTCGACGATGATCCTGAGCTGCGACGTGGTCGACCCCGCCGACGGCAAGGCCTACGAGCGCGATCCCCGCTCGCTGGCCAAGCGCGCAGAAGCCTACATGAAAGCCTCGGGCTTCGGCGACACCGCCTATTTCGGTCCGGAACCCGAGTTCTTCGTTTTCGACAGCGTGCGCTGGGGCAACGACATGTCGGGTTGCTTCTCCAAGATCGACTCCGAAGAAGCGGCGTGGAACACCGGCAAGGAATTCGAGCACGGCAACTCGGGCCACCGTCCGGCCGTCAAGGGTGGCTACTTCCCGGTGCCGCCGGTCGACAGCTTCCAGGACATGCGCTCCGAAATGTGCCTGGTGCTCGAAGCCCTGGGCATTCCGGTCGAAGTGCACCACCATGAAGTGGCCAACGCCGGCCAGATGGAACTCGGCACCAAGTTCAGCACGCTGGTGCAGCGCGCCGACTGGGTCCAGCTGCAGAAGTACGTGATCCACAACGTGGCCCATGCCTACGGCAAGACCGCCACCTTCATGCCCAAGCCCATCGTCGGCGACAACGGCTCCGGCATGCACGTGCACCAGTCGGTGTGGAAAGACGGCAAGAACCTGTTCGCCGGCGACGGCTATGCCGGCCTGTCGGACTTCGCGCTGTACTACATCGGCGGCATCATCAAGCACGCCCGTGCGCTGAACGCCATCACGAACCCCGGCACCAACAGCTACAAGCGCCTGGTGCCCGGCTTCGAAGCCCCGGTGAAGCTGGCCTACTCGGCCAAGAACCGCTCGGCCTCGATCCGCATCCCGTTCGTGGCCAACCCCAAGGGCCGTCGCGTCGAGGCGCGTTTCCCCGATCCGCTGATGAACCCCTACCTGGGCTTCTCGGCCCTGCTGATGGCGGGTCTGGACGGCGTGGAGAACAAGATCCACCCGGGCGAAGCCGCCACCAAGGACCTGTACCATCTGCCGCCGGAAGAAGACGCGAAGATTCCGACCGTGTGCCACAGCCTGGACCAGGCGCTGGAGTACCTCGACAAGGACCGTGCGTTCCTGACCAAGGGCGGCGTGTTTACCGACACCTACCTCGATGCCTACATCGACCTGAAGATGCAGGAAGTCACACGCTTCCGCATGGCCACCCACCCGGTCGAGTTCGACATGTATTACTCCCTGTAAGTCAGCCGGGAAGTGGTATAAAAAAGGACGGCGCAAGCCGTCCTTTTTTCGTTGGGGCATGGCCCCGTTGTTTGACAAGGCCGGTGTTTGTCCGATACTGGGCACATGGCCGGGCGATGGTGCAGGCGGGGAACAAAATTGAAACACGCATTTCTGATTTCTTTGATAGCTTTGCTGGGCGTCTCCGGTGCCTGGGCGCAGGAGCGCATATTCCGATGCCCGGGCAACGTCTATACCAACAGTGCCAGCGATGCCAAGGCAAAGAACTGCAAGCCGATCGACGGTGGCAATGTCAGTGTGGTGACTGGAACCAAAGTGAAGCCGCCAGCTTCGGGCGCGGCGCCGGCGGCGTCCGGCAGTGCCGGCCAGAAGGTGGACTCGGGTGACCAGCGCGCCCGTGATTCCGATGCCCGGGGTGTGCTGGAATCCGAACTCAAGCGCGCCGAGGCGCGCCGTACGGAACTGCTTGCCGAGTACAAGGACGGCCAGCCGGACAAGCAGGGCATCGAAAGCCGAAACTACCAGCGTTACCTGGACCGGGTGGAAGAACTCAAGGCCGCCATCGCCCGCAATGAGAGTGATATTGCCGGTATCCGCCGCGAGCTGGGCCGCTCGGCGCCCGCCACGCCCGGCGCACCATCTGGGGCAAAATAGGCGGCTTGAACCCGCTTAAGCCCCAACCCTCCAGATTCCTCGCATTTGACTTGCTGGCCACGCTGGTGGCCGTGGTGGGCGGCGATGGCACGGTCCTGTTTGCCAACGCCGCGCTGGAAGACGCGATGGGAACGTCGCGTCGCAGCATCGAGGGCTCCGCCTTCCCCGACAGTTTCGCCGAGCCGCACATCCTGCGCAATGCGCTGGACAGTGCGCACAGCAACGAGTTCGCCGCGTTGCGCTTTGATGCCCTGCTCACGCGCCACCACAATGACCCCTTGCCGGTGCACGTCATCGTGGCCCAGACCGAGCGCCCCGGCGAAATCATCATCGAGATGCTGCCGCTGGAGGCGCAGGCGCGCCAGGACCGCGAGGAACGGCTGATCGACCAGGCGCAGGCCAACAAGGAACTCATCCGCAACCTGGCGCACGAGATCAAGAACCCGCTGGGCGGCATTCGCGGCGCCGCGCAACTGCTCGAGATGGAGATGGACTCCCCCGAGATGACCGAATACACCCAGGTGATCATCCGCGAGGCCGACCGCCTGCAGACGCTGGTGGATCGGCTGCTGGCCCCGCACCGCCGCCCGCACGTGGTGGGTGACGTCAACATCCACGAAGTGTGCGAACGGGTGCGCTCGCTGATCCTGGCGGAGTTTCCCAAGGGTCTGCGCGTGGTGCGCGACTACGACACCTCGATTCCCGAGTTCCGCGGCGACCGCGAGCAACTCATTCAGGCGGTGCTCAACATCACGCACAACGCGGCGCTGGTGCTGGCCGAGCGCATCAACGAGGGCGACGCGCAGATCGTCTTCCGCACGCGCGCCGTGCGCCAGGTCACCTTTGGCAAGCAGCGTTATCGCCTGGCACTGGAATTGCATGTCATTGACAACGGGCCTGGCGTGCCAGACTCGATCAAGGACCGCATTTTCTTCCCGCTGATCTCGGGGCGCGAAGGGGGTTCCGGGCTGGGGCTGACGCTGGCGCAGACGTTTGTGCAGCAACACCATGGCCTGATCGAGTGTGACAGTGTGCCGGGCCGGACGGATTTCAAGATCCTGATTCCGTTGCCATGACAGTCAGAACCTAGGGACACCCAAACATGAAGCCGATCTGGATAGTTGATGATGACCAATCGATCCGCTTCGTACTGGAGAAGGCCCTCCTGCGTGAGAACCTTCCGACCCGCAGCTTCGTCAATCCGCGCGAAGTGCTGCAGGCGCTGGATGCCGCGGGCGAAGACGGCGGCCCGCAGGTGCTGGTCAGCGACATCCGCATGCCTGGCGGTTCCGGCCTGGACCTGCTGACCAAAGTCAAGGAAAAACTGCCGGGCCTGCCGGTCATCATCATGACCGCGTTCTCCGACCTCGACAGCGCCGTGTCGGCGTTTCAAGGCGGCGCTTTCGAATACCTGCCCAAACCCTTCGACCTGCCCAAGGCGGTTGAGCTGATCCGGCGCGCGGTCGAGGAAAGCCAGCGCGAGGAGGTCGCCGAGGAGCGCATGGCGGCAGCGCCGGAAATGCTCGGCCAGGCCCCGGCCATGCAGGACGTGTTCCGTGCCATCGGCCGCCTGTCGCAAAGCAACGTCACGGTGCTGATCACCGGCGAATCCGGCTCGGGCAAGGAACTCGTGGCGCGGGCCCTGCACAAGCATTCATTGCGGGCCAACGGCCCCTTCGTGGCCATCAACACGGCAGCCATCCCGAAGGACCTGCTCGAGTCCGAATTGTTCGGCCACGAGCGCGGCGCCTTTACCGGCGCGCAGACCATGCGCCGCGGGCGCTTCGAACAGGCCGATGGCGGCACGCTGTTCCTCGACGAAATCGGCGACATGCCCTTTGATTTGCAGACGCGCCTGTTGCGGGTTTTGTCGGACGGCAGTTTCTACCGCGTCGGTGGCCACAGCGCGGTCAAGGCGAACGTGCGCGTGATTGCCGCCACCCATCAGGACCTGGAGCAACGCGTGCGGGAAGGGGGGTTCCGTGAGGACCTGTTCCACCGGCTCAACGTGATCCGCCTGCGCCTGCCGCGCTTGACCGACCGCCGCGAAGACATTCCCATGCTGACGCGCCACTTCCTGCAGCAGAGCGCCAAGCAGCTCGGTGTGGACCCCAAACGCATCTCGGATGCGGCGGTCGCGAAGCTCGGACAGTTCAGCTACCCCGGCAATGTGCGCCAGCTTGAAAACATCTGCCACTGGCTGACCGTGATGGCGCCGGCCCAGATGATCGAGGAAAAGGACTTGCCGCCCGAAGTGCTGGCCAGTGCGGCATCGGTGGCCCAGCCGGTCGCCGTGGCGACGGGCGGCGGCGTTGGGGGGGAAGTTTCGCGCGGATCACAGCCCCTGGCGGCGGGTTCAACCGACCGGCTGCCTGATCAGCCGATCGTTGTGCCCGGCCTGCCTTCCGCTTCGGCTGGCGGGGGGGGCGTGGGCGTTGACGATGCCTGGGAGCATGGCCTGGAAGTCGAGGCGCACGAATTGCTGGCATCGGGGCGCCATGACGTATGGGACGCGCTCACCCGGCGTTTCGAATCGAAACTGATCCTGGCCGCGCTGGCCAGCACCCGCGGGCGGCGCATCGAGGCGGCGCAGAAGCTCGGCATCGGCCGAAACACCATCACGCGCAAGATCCAGGAGCTCGGCTTGGAGTGATTTCAGGCTTTTCTGGCCATTCCCCATCGTGGATGGGTCATTTCAAGCTATTAAATCAGGAGTTATCCCGGCAGGTCCAGCGTCACGATGACCGGCGCGTGGTCGCTCGGCTGTTTGTTCTTTCGCGGCACCCGATCGATGGTGCAAGCGCGGGCCAGCGGTTTCAGGGCCTCGCTGATCAGGATGTGATCGATGCGCATGCCGCGGTTCTTCTGGAAACCCAGCATGCGGTAGTCCCACCAGCTGTAGCTTTTTTCGGGCTGGGCGAACAGGCGGAATGCATCGGTCAGTCCCAGCCCGATCAGGGCCTGCAGGTGCGCGCGCTCTTCGTCGGTGCAGTGGATGGTGCCTGCCAGACCCACCGGGTCCCACACGTCGAGGTCGTCGAAGGTGATGTTGTAGTCGCCCAGCAGCACCAGATTCGGTTGACTCACCATTTCGGCGCGTACCCATTCACGCAGGGCCTCGAGCCAGCGCATCTTGTAGACGAACTTGTCCGAACCCGGCGCCTGGCCGTTCGGGAAGTAGGCGCCGATCACGCGCACGCCGGCCACGGTGGCGCTGATCACGCGGGCCATGTCGTCCACAAAGCCCGGGATGTTCTTCACCACGTCCGTCACCGGCGCGCGGGTGATCAGCGCCACCCCGTTGTAGGTCTTCTGGCCGAACCACTGCGCGTGGTAGCCCGCCTCCTGGAACGCGGCGGCCGGAAACTTGTCGTCGGTGAGCTTGAGTTCCTGCAGCGCCAGCACGTCCACCGGCGCATCGGCCGCTTGCGCGGCCAGCCAGTCGAGCACTTGCGGCAGGCGCACGGTCAAGGAGTTGATGTTCCAGGTAGCGATTTTCATAAGCGGGCAAAGCGGTGAATTCTAGGCGGGTCCCTCATTGCTGGCGTGCCTGGCTTCGGTTGCGTCGCCGGAACCGCCGCCCGGATTGCGAAAGTGTGATTCGTGATCTATCTCATCTTCGCAGTGGTTGCGTTGATCAAGAATCAGTGACGGCGTACCATGCGCGCGGGGCGCAGATACTGTTCGGTGTCGGTCGTCCACAGGAACTCGAACCGTTGCATCGGTTCACGACATGCGGATGTCGTGCGCTGCGTGCGGCGGCTATTGGGTAATCGCGAATCATCGCAAGCAATCATCACTCTGAAAAGGAAGCATATGGCCACGCGCAAGACAACGAAGCAAACAGAACTCCAGCAAGCCGGCAAGCAATTGAGCAACGCGGCCAAGGCGGTGGGCACGGCGGTGTCCCACAAGTTCGAGGCCATGGGCGACGCTATGTCCGCCGGCGTGGCCAAGGCGAAGAAGCAGGTTGCGGCCAAGAAGGCTGAAGCCAAGCGAGACTGGAGCAGCCTGGTGAAAGCGGCCGAGGCGAAGGTCAAGCAGTCGCAGGCACAGCTCAAGAAGGCGGGGGATGATGCCCGCAAGTCGGTGCTGGCGGCCGAGAAGAAGCTCGAAGCGACCAAGCGCAGTACGAGCAAGAAGCTGGCCGCGCTGCAGGCCAGTGCCGAACGTTATGCCAAGGCGCATCTGAAGGCCGTCGAGAAGGAAGCGGCGGCACTGAAGAAGGCCGTCACCGGCAAGATCGCGGCCGTGAAGAAGGCCGCACCGGCGAAGGTCGCTGCGAAAAAAGCGCCGACCAAGAAGGTCGCGCCCGTGAAAGTGGCCGCCAAGCAGGCGCCTGCGAGGAAGGCCGCACCCGTGAAGCGTGCCGGCAAGACGCCAGCCGCCAGAAAACAGGCGAGTTGATCCGCGCGCGACGCCGTGAACGGCGTCAGGGGATGGCCAAGCGTTGGTCTGCCGCGCAAAGGCCTGCCAGCGCCTGCCCAGCGACCGGCCGACCGCGGGCGAGGCAGGATGGGTTTTGCGTCGGGACCGGATAGTCGACTGGCGTGTCGGCCAACGGTGCCCACGCTTCCGGGCCGCGATCTTGCTGAATAATGGGTCAACCCCTGCCCATCGTTCAAAGCCCGCCCGCAGACCGCGGCCCCACCCCGGACGAGAATGAACAAGAAGAACCTCTCGGAAAGCGACCTCTGCGACAAAGTCATCCGCCCGGCCCTGGTGGCTGCCGGCTGGCACAGCTTTGAGCAGATTTATGCCCAATACCCTTTGCGGGCAGGGCGCGTGGTGGTACGCGGCAAGACGGCCCGGCGCGACCGTTCCACGGTGCTGTTTGCCGACTTCGTGCTCTGTCTCAAGCCCAACATCCCGCTCGCCGTGGTCGAAGCCAAGGACAACCAGCACGCCATGGGCGCGGGCCTGCCGCAGGCCATCCACTATGCGCAGCTGCTCGACGTGCCGTTCAGCTTTTCCAGCAACGGCGACGGTTTTGTCTTCCGCGATGCCACCCTGGCCACGGGCGTGCTGGAGCAAAACCTCACGCTCGACCAGTTTCCCAGCCCCGCCGAGCTCTGGCGCCGCTACTGCGCCTGGAAAGGCTGGAGCGCGGAGGTCCGCCGCGTCGCCGAGTCGGACTACGCCCCGAGCAAGACGCCACGCTACTACCAGCTCACGGCCATCAACCGCACCGTTGAAGCCATCGCCGCCGGGCAGGACCGCGTGCTGCTGGTCATGGCCACCGGCACCGGCAAGACCTACACCGCCTTCCAGATCATCTGGCGGCTGTGGAAGAGCAAGGCCAAGAAACGCATCCTGTTCCTGGCCGACCGCAACATCCTGATCGACCAGACCATGGTCAACGACTTCCGCCCGTTCAAGGGCGCCATGGCCAAGCTCAGCCCCAACGCCAAAGGCGTGGAGCGCGTGGACGCGCAGGGCCAGGTCACGGTCGATGACGTGGAACTCGCCGTCAACAAGACCACCAAGCAGGTGGACAAGAGCTACGAGATCTACCTCTCGCTCTACCAGGCCGTCACCGGCACGGAAGAGGACAGCAACATCTACAAGCAGTTCAGCCCCGACTTCTTCGACCTGATCGTGGTGGACGAATGCCACCGGGGCAGCGCGGCCGAAGACTCGGCCTGGCGCGAGATCCTGACCTATTTCGCCAGCGCCACCCAGGTCGGCC